>JAKBCR010000415.1 GCA_021807675.1 Pseudomonadota bacterium | reverse complement strand
TGATCTGGCGTAGACGCTCCCGCACCGCGTGAGGAGGACGCGCTCGCGATTTCTTGATGTCGATGGTCCATGCTTCATCAAGGCTGTTCGGAAAGTCGATCTGGACCCGCGCCAGCTTGGTGGCCTCGCCCTTGGGCACGAGCCGGAACCAGTCGCCCCAGGCCATCAGCCGGCCGTTGCGATAGACATAGGCGCCCTGATTCGAAATGAAATCGCTGCGATCCTGGTAGAAGTCGTATTCGGATGCGGTCAGGCGACTGTGGTGCGGCAGGATGTAGGGCTGCATCGTGACTGCCACGTCGTCGACCCAGACGGTTTCCTCGGGCAGCATTTGGGTTGCCGCGTTTTTCCGGCAGAATGGATCGAACGGCGCGATCTGATGGCCATTGATCCGGATCGCCAGCTTCTTCCTGCCCTTAACCTCGCCGGCGAGAAAGCGGTGGAACACAAGCGACAGGTGCCGCTCGACGACGGCGAGCTTCTCGTTGACGATCTCGTCACGCTTCAGCCCGGTTTCATCCTCGAAGAGCCGGTCGAGGTCGCGCCAGATAACCAGCGTGCCCGTGTCACTCAGCGTGTCGAAGAATGGCTGAGCGGCGATCTCCTCTTGATCGAGGACGGAGATGAACCAATCGTCGTTATCCTCCACCTGCGCCAGATTCCACTCCCCGCCGGCCCGCTCGCCACGCTGTGTGCTGACCACGGTCAGCCGGCGGCACTGGGAGAAGGACGCGGTCTTCAGCCCCAGCCCGAAGCGTCCGAGATCCTTCGGCCCCCGTTTCTTCCGGGGATCGGTCGCTCCATGCCGCATTGCAGCTATCACTTCGGCCTCAGTCATGCCGCGTCCATTGTCGGCGATGACCAGCACCGAGGCGCTGCGACTCAAATCGCAGAATATCTGAATGTCGGTCGCGTCGGCCGAGATGCTGTTGTCGATCAGGTCGGCAATCGCGGTTTCCAGCGAATAACCGAGGTCGCGGAGCGACGCCGTGAGACTTGTCGCGCTGGGCGGGAGATGATGGAGTCTTGCCATTAGGCCTCCCGACGCAGCTCGCGTGAAAGTTTGCGGGCCACATCCTCCGCGTTCGCCTTCAGCTCACATTCCCAAACCGTCATGACGGTCCAACCGGCCGCTTTCAGGTCGGCGCGGTTGCGGGCGTCGCGGCGCACATTGCCGTCGAACTTTTCTTGCCAGAATTCGGCGCGGGTCGACGGAGTGGTCGCATTCCGGCAGCCGGCGTGACGGTGCCAGAAACATCCATGGACGAAGATCGCAGTCTTATATTTCGGCAGAACGATATCCGGTCGGCCCGGCAGCTTTTTCGCGTGAAGCCGGAAGCGGAAGCCGGCGCGGTGAAGAAGCGAGCGCAAAACCACCTCGGGACCTGTGTCACGGCACCGGATGCGTGACATGTTCCAGCTCCGCCGTTCACTGGTGACCGTATCGACCATCATCGCCGGCTCCGGAGGGCGTCGAGAACCTCGGCCACAAGCTCGGCGATCTGGGTGGCAAGCTGTGGTGGGACGGCGTTGCCCACCTGATGATACTGTGCCGTCCGCGTCCCCGCGAAGAAATAGTTGTCGGGGAAGGTTTGGAGCCGTGCTGCCTCGCGGACCGTGAGGCTCCGGCATTGCGCACGGTCATAGTGGATGAAGTAGTGACCGTCCTTGGAGATATGGGAGGTGACGGTCGATGACACATGGCCGGCGAGTTGCACGCGGAAGCGGTCCGAGAACATCTTGCCGGCGCGGCCTTCCTCCACGTTCTGATGTTCGGGCAGAAGCCCGACTGGGAAGTCAGAGAGCTTGGGGCTTTGGCCGGTCGTTGCGGCGAAAGTCGCCGCGTAGAAGTATCGGCGCAGATCAGATGCCATGTGGCTGCGCGCTTCATGTGCGGTCAGAACCGTCAGACGCTCGTCATACAGGCTGCGCAGGACGTCATGGTTAGGCCGCCGCATCACATAGCGGCTGGAAGAGTTGAAGCGCGGCGAACGCATATCGACCAGCTTGTCGAACTTCAGCTCCCGCGCCACGTCCGCGGCATAGACCGCCCCATTGAGCTGGTGGCGGATATTCATGCTAGAAATCTGGCGGATGGCGCTCAGCCATGCGTCGCGGCTGTCCTTCTCCTTCGACAGGCCACTCCGAATCGCCGGGAGCGAGCCGATCGTGTCGCGCACGGTCGGCGCGGGCATTTTCCTGAGAATCGAGGGCCGAACCTTGAGGTCGCTGCGGATGCCGACGATGAACATCCGGTGCCGCGCCTGCGGGACGCCATGATCCTCGGCCCTCACGAGGAAGAGGCGGGGATCGACTTCGCCCTCGGCCATCTCCTCGTCAGTGAGCGAATAGAGCCGGTAGGCGAGATCGGTCGGCGCGTCGGGAATGGCGGTTGCTGGACGTTGGAGGTCGCGGACGATCCGGTTGATGGTGGATTTGCCCTCGATGGTCGCCGACAGCAGCCCTTTCACGTTCTCCATGACGAAGATCGGTGGGCGGTGATCTGCGATAATCTGCAGATACTCGAGGTACAGCGTGTGCTTCTCGTTCTTCGCGAAATCAGGATCACCTTTCATCCTAGCACGCCCGACCAGCGAATAGGCTTGACAGGGTGGTCCTCCCACCAGCGCCCAATAGGCGCTGCCGGCGAGGCGCTGTCTGATGATCTGGCGCACTTCGGTGTGCGAGTCCTTCCCAAGCGAAATTCGAAGGGCGCTCAGCCTGGCGTCCGCAT
>JAKBCR010000414.1 GCA_021807675.1 Pseudomonadota bacterium | reverse complement strand
CCGTCGCGTGCAGCGCCAGCGCCTGCTGCCTGGCGATGTAGAGGATCTCGTCCGGGTTGAGCGCCACGACGTCGCTCCGGCGCAGAAGCCCGAGCTCCCGCGCCTCGATGGCGCTGCCGGCAACCCGGGCCATGGCGAGGAGCATGTAGTAATCCCTGAGCGAGGCGAACAGATCGCCCTTGCTCTCGGCCGCGGCCCGCAAAGCGAGCTCCTTGCAGCCACCGCCTCCCGGCAGCAGCCCGACTCCCGCCTCCACCAGCCCGACGTAGGACTCGAGCGCCGCGACCACGCGGTCGCAGTGCAGGACGAACTCGCAGCCCCCGCCGAACACGTATCCCTGCGTGGCCGCCACCGTCGGGATCTGACTGTAGCGAAGACGCATCGAGGTCTTTTGAAAGAGCGCGATGATCTCCTCGATGGTGCGCCAATCGCCGGCGGCGAGCGCGGAGCGGAGCGAGTCGAGGTTGGCGCCGACCGAGAAGGGCGCCTCGGGCTGCCAGATGACGAGCGCCTTGAAGCGCTCCTCGGCGATGTCGAGCGCGCGGTTCAAGCCCTCGAGGACCTGCGGACTGATCGCATGCGCCTTGGTCGTGAAGGAGACGACGACGACGTCATCGCCGCCGGCGATGGCGCGCACGCCCGGATTCTCGTAAACGGTCTCCCCGAGGGAGGCGCGCCGCTCGCCGAGCACCGTGGCGGGCCAGAGCTGGCGCCGGTATACATCGAGTGTGGAGCGCGCGATGAGCGCATGGCTCGCCGGATCGTAGGAGCCTTCGGGGAAATGCACGCCCTTGCGTCCGCCTTCACTGGCCCACGGCGGCAGCGGCACGTTCGCGAGCGCCTTGCCGGCGGCGATGTCCTCCTCGATCCACCGCGCCACCTGCGGCCAGCCGGCCGCCTGCCAGGTCTCGAACGGCCCGAGCTTCCACCCGAAGCCCCAGCGCATGGCGAGGTCCACGTCCCGCGCCGAGTGCGCGATGTCCGCAAGGTGATGGGCCACGTAGTGAAACGTGTCGCGAAAGCAGGCCCAGAGGAACTGGGCTTGCGTCTGACCGCTCGCGCGCAGGCGCCGCAGCTTCTCCGCCGGATCCTGGAGCTTCAGGATCTCGCTGACGCTCGCATCGGCCTTTTGACCTGCCTCGACGTGCCGCCCGCTCGCGGGATCGAGCACCCGCAGCGCATCGCCCTTCTTGATGTAGATGCCGCTTCGGGTCTTGGCGCCGAGTGCTCCGGACTCGATCAATCGTGTGAGCCACGCGGGGGAGTGGAACAGGCCGTGCCAGGGGTCCTGCGGCAGTCCCTCCTCCATGGTCTTGACCACGTGGGCGAAGGTGTCGAGACCGACGACGTCGGCGGTGCGGAACGTCGCCGATTTGGGCCGCCCGAGGCGCGGGCCCGTGAGGTCGTCCACGACGTCGAAGCGGATGCCGAACTTCTCCGCGTGGGCGATGGTCGCCAGCATCGAGAACACCCCGACGCGGTTGGCGACGAAGTTGGGTGTGTCCTTGGCGCGGACGACGCCCTTGCCGAGGGTGGTGACGAGGAATCGCTCGAGGTCGTCGAGCACCTGCGGCAGCGATTCGCCGCACGGGATGATTTCCGCAAGGTGCATGTAGCGCGGCGGATTGAAGAAATGCACGCCGCAGAATCGCGGCCGCAGTTCCCGCGGCAGCGCCGCGGCGAGCTTCGCGATCGGCAGTCCGGAGGTGTTCGAGGCAAAGAGCGTGCGCGGCCCGAGATGGGGCGCAACCTTGCGATACAGGTCCACCTTCCAGTCGAGGCGCTCCGCGATCGCCTCGATCACCAGATCGCAGTCCGAGAGCAGCGCCAGGTGCTCATCGTAATTGGCGGCGCGGATGAGCGATGCCGTGTCGCGCCCGGCAAGCGGGGAGGGCTGCAGTTTACGCAGAGCCTCGACTGCCTGGGTGACGATGCCGTTCTTGCTCCCGGCCTTGGCCGGAAGATCGAACAGAAGGGTCGGCACGCGCGCGTCGACGAGATGCGCCGCGATCTGGGCCCCCATCACTCCGGCGCCGAGCACGGCCGCCTTGCGCACTCTGAATCCAGTATCGGACATGGTCTCACCTCAGAATGCCACTCGCGGCGTCGGCCGGATCGACCGCGGACGCCTGCAATCGGGATGATTCCTTCGTTCCCATCCGAGATCAAGCTCGAGCCCGGCTGCCGCGCCGCGAAGCCCGTACCGCGAAACGATCGCCTCGGCGAGCCCGTCGCGCGGGCGGGAGTTGCCCAAGCCACTCCGGCCCACGGAGCCGGGCGCGGCAGCACGATCGAGCCGCGCGCACGCGATGGCGCTAGAGAGTTAGCCGATCCTATCGGATACTAGTCGCGGCCGCATCAGGATCGGGCTTCGCCGTCTTGCCTGCGCGCTCTTCAGGCAAGGCAGTCGGTACGCTTGAAACGCTATTCCTACGTCATCGAGATCTGGCTCATCCTGTTCCTCGCCACCGCGGCGCTGGTGGCGGTTGCCTTCGCGCGCATCGACCTGCCGACGGCGAGCCACTTCTGGCGGTTCGGTCGCTTTCTGCACCCGCTCGACAAGGCGCTCGGCTCGAGGATCATTCTGTCGATCGAATCGGCGCTGGTCGTGGCTCTGGTTCTCGCGCGCCTGGTCCGCGGTCACATCTCGCGCTTCGGTGAGACTTTGGCGATCGCATGCCTCGCCTCCATCTGCACCTATGCGATCAACAGTGACGTTCTGAAGGTCTTCTTCGGCGTTCCGAACCCGATGACCGTGATGCACGGAGCCCGGCACG
>JAKBCR010000133.1 GCA_021807675.1 Pseudomonadota bacterium | reverse complement strand
CCCGTTCGGGGATCACAATGCCACCTGCTGGGGCCGAAATCGTTAACACCCTCAAAATCACGATTTCGCCAATACCTTCAGTCACTTATCGGCGTACCGCCGATCAACGTTGGGACAGGCCTGGTGTTCGATATTAAACAGCGCGTATCGCTTGGCTGAGATGGCGAAGCAACAAATGGGGGGGCTCCGTTAGCCATCAATTGTGAAATTAGTTCCTCGATTTTCAAGTTCGACCCCGGTTTCTTGTTCGGGTTCCGCGGCTCGAACCAGCGCGAAGTTCGGCAGGTCCATGGTTCATCGCGCTGTCAGTTTTCGGGCGCAGTCTCTGAGTTGCCGGTCATGCCCCGACGTGACTGAGGCAATCGAGCGGTCGGAGCGCAGTTCGTTCCCGCAGATTGAGCCCTGGGGTCGCGTATGGCGTCGACAGGCCATACGGATTTCTCGTCGAGACCTCGGCCTCAGTCCTGGTTGGCGCTGATCCGCGAGATGCGGCAACGCCCAATCGATTCATCATCTGCCCACGCGGGCCGAGGTCGCCTGTCACGATGACGAGGTTCCAGACATAATCTGGAAAAATGATAGGAAATCTGGAAGGACTCTGGTAGAGTCGCATCATGTCCGATGAACTCGCCTTTGCATTGGAAGAGAGTGCGCGACTGGCTGCAGAGACGGTCGAGGCGCTCAATCGTGGGGATGCTGAAGCGGTGGCTCGCCTTCAACGGGAAGCGGATTCCGCGTGGAAGATGGCGCAACGTCTGGGCAAGAGCCGCGCACGACGCCCCACGCTGAGCAAACTCCCGAGCATGCGTGAGCGAGTGGTCGAGGCCGTCACACAGTTGAGCGTGCCCTGTTCGCCGAAGTTGATCGCGGCCTATTGTGAGGCCCGGACGGGCGAGCCATTCGATTTGAGGGCGATCTCATCGCTGCGCCGTGATGAGCAGCGATCCTGGAAGTCCGGATCGCGCCGGGAGATTTACCTCGTCCCGGCCCTCGAGGGGCCCTGGTTGGTGTCGGCACGCGGCCGCTTCGCGCTTTCGCATTGGCCGCTGGCGCTACGAATCATCGGGCCGTTGAGCCCGCGAATGCATCATTTGCGAGTCAGTCTGCGTGTGCTCGACGAATATGAGCACTCGCGCGCAAATGCGGACCGGAGAGCCCGTATGGGCAAGCTGCTCGCCGAATACGCTCGTTCGGTTCCGGGGGCCATGACGACTGCCTGGACGTCACGGGAGGACATCGAGGAGGGACGCGTCCGAGCGGCATTGAATTCGGAAATCGAATTTCTCGAAGCCGAGGACAACAATTGGCGTCGCCGTGAAGCAGAGCGCGCTGCACGGACCCTCGACGAAGTGCAGCAACTTTGGGGTGGCGTCATGCCACACGTCGTCACGCGGAGATGATGAGCGTATCTGGGAGGTGGTCCGATGTCGCAGGAAGAACGACTCGAGAAGGTGCGAGGTGAAGCGCCGGAGAAGCGACCGACCGTCAGCGTACTGGCACGCTCGACGACGCACGGCGATTGCCCCTGTGCCCGTGTGGCACTGGCGACCCGGACGGATCTGGACAAACTCGTAAAGGGTACGCACTTCGAGGTGGATTTCGGTCAGGATCCCCAGACTTTCCTGCGGGGCCAACTGTTCGAGCGCCGCGTCAAAGACAAGGATTACGCTGCGCTGATTCAGTTGCTGCGCGAAAATGCCGGGTTCGCGATCACCGACGCCCGGATCCGCAATCTCAAGAGCAACGCGGCTCACAATGAAACCGGGCTGAAACAGCGCGCGACCGAGACCCGGCAACTGCTGCGCAAAATGGTCAGAGGCGGAGATGACGCGCCGAACATCGTCGATGGGGCCGTGCTGACCTGTACGATCGCGGGTCGGACCGCGTACTTCGAGGCCGATGGGCTCGCTGCCGCGGCAGGCGGGCGGATACACGTCGCGGAAGTGAAGTCATTCCCTCTGACGGACGGACGCTGCGACAACGGAAAGCTGGGCGCGGCCTGTGAACAAGCGGCCTGGTACGTTTTGCTCTGTCGACGCGAACTCGTGGAGCTCGACCTGCCGGTGGATGCCGTGTCACACGAGGGGCTCATCATTCTCGCCAAGGGACTCGGCCTCGAACCTGCGCTGGTCAAATACGATCTGACGAACCGCATCGTGCGCGCCGAACAGCTCCTGGATTCGGCACGAGTGGATGAGGACGTTCTTCGAGCCGTCGGCGACGTGCAGTTTCCGAGCGCAGAGGAGGATCCCCAGCAGCGCATCGAGGTGCTCGAGCGAATGATGGATCGGGTCGGGACTCAGTATCGACCGGATTGTCTCGAGGATTGCGGAGCGGCGAAGCTCTGTCGTGCCAGAGCGCAGGGGGCCGGACTCGCGAGCGTGTGTGGGAGTTCGATCGCGCGGATGCTTCCGGGAGTCAGAACGCTCGGTCGCGCCGCCGAGCTCGCCTCCGGTGGCGTGCCCGCACCGAGCGAAAGGCACGCGGCAGCCGCATTGCGGCAGGCCAATGCCGTGTACGAGCGCGTCTCGAAGGGCGGTGCGTTGTGAGTTTGCAGGCACTGCTAGCGGCTCGCGCACACGCCGCGGGGCGAGCGCAGCCGACGGCGCTGTACCGCCATCGTGCAATTGGGACTGATCCGCTCTGCATCGTGGCGTGGCAAGTCGGCGTCGAACCCTATGCGGTAGGTTCCATTGCCATCGGCCGACGCGAGGACGGATTCGAACTGTTCGTTCCGGGATACCCACTCGATCGAGATTTGCTCTTTCAGGCACTGCTGGGGTTCGCGCGAGAGTTCTGCAGTGCATTCGAAGGCTGGGCGAGAGGAGCAGTTCGGTGCATCGAGCATCGGGGCTCGAATCTCGCGGTCCCCGTCGAACTGCCGCAAATCGTCGTGGCGAATGCGGCCACGATTCACTTGCTCAGCCGGCTCGGAAGACGACTCGCTTACTTACCGACCGAGGGCGAGAACGCGGCCGATCCGCTCTTGCCGCGCCTCGGGCGTCACCTGCAGTGGATCACGGAGTATGCGGCTCTGCCGGGTCAGCAGCTGATCGTGTCTGCCACGGACCTGCTCGCGTGTCGGTACGTGACCGCGATGAGCACGCTCGAGACGCAATCTCTGGCCGCCCTGGATGCCTGGATCGATCCACCCGCAGGAACACACGGGTTCGAAGCGGCAGAGGATGCCGAAACCGTGGTCGTGGGTCCGATGCCGAGTCCGGAGCACGGCAAGCGGGTCTTCGAACTGATGAAGATCTTCAATGAGCGACGTGGTCGCAGCAGAGATCCGGCGGTGGTTTCGAGGTTCATCGAGCCGCTGCGTCGACACTACGACGAACTCACTTCACGGACCTGGCATCTGATTTGGAAGGTAATCGATCGGGAACGCGCGACGTCCGAAGCGGCATCCGTGGCGAGACGCGCGGAGGAGGACCGAATCGCCTATGCGACCCACATGCAATGGATGTACGGTCCCGCCGAGGGTCGCCACAAGACCCGCATGACGCCGCGACAGGCGGCGATGCGGCTCAACGAACTCGAGCGAGCGAGGTCACTCTGCCTGGCGGAGGAGGCCATCGATGACCCACTGTGCATGGCGCCCCATTTGCTCGCCGGCAAGGCGATCGCAGGCGCGGTCGTCTGCTGCGACACGGGGCGTCGCGAGCGGATCAATGGCCGCAATTGTTTGCGCCCCAGTGTGACGATCCGAACGGACGAACCCTGTCTCATGACACCGGGCGCCGAACTCTGGTGGACTGAAACGCCTACCGGTACGGAGTGGCTCGTCTCGACCGTGACGGCGCAGGGAGAGGGTGCGCTCGTGACGCTCGTGCTGCAGACGAACCGCATTGGGACGCTCAAGTTTCCGGTGGTCGGTCGTCGGGCTTGCTTCTCTCAATTCAATACGAAAGCGGGTTATCAGCTGATCTTACCGAGTCGTACCCCGTGGACACATGCGCCGGCGCGAGCGCCGGAGGAACGCGATTTGGACTACGAGAGCGCCGGGGGACGCGCCGCGTGAGGCTCTACGATCAGGCGATCGTCGATGCCGCCGACCGGGTGGCCAGGGCCGCTCAGGAGGATTTCTTCGGCATCGAGGGACAGGGGGCCGTGACGCTGTCGGCCGTGGCTGGTGCCGGGAAGAGCCATTTCGTGACCGATACGGTCCAAGAGTGCGGGACGAGGAACATGCGCGTCGCGGTAGCCGCACCGACCAATGAACAGGTCTTCAGCCTGGTGCGTTCGATCGCAGACGCCGATCCCGGGCGGCCGGTCGCATACGTCGCGGCGAATGACGTCGTATTGCCGAATTGGGCGATGCGTCCAAACGTCACTCGGTTTCAGCCGGCCTATCAGGCGTCGGGTCAGGCGGTGCTCGTCGGAACGATCCACAAGCTCGCATCCGCTCTGCATCCTCAGAGGTCGGCCACACCGGTCCTGGGGAGTTTCGATGCGCTGATCATGGACGAGAGCTTTCAAGCGAATTCCGGGAGCTACTTCGCGCTCGCCGACATCGCGCCTCGTCACCTGTGCGTGGGAGACGGCGGGCAGATCCAGCCGTTCACGACGATCGAAGCCGGTCGGCAGTGGAGGGGGCTCGCGGAGGATCCTCTGCAAACTGCGATAGGGATCATTCATGCCAATCACCCCGATTCGCCACGACATCGCTTTCCGATCACACGTCGATTGGACGGGCGAGGCGTCTCCATCGCCAGACATTTTTATCCTCCAGACCACCAGTTTGGACCGGCGGTCGTCGAGGGGGTCCGGACAATGAAACTCCGATCCGTGCGTACCTCGAGCGTGCGCGACGGAGTGCTCGACGCTGCACTAGATTCTGCGGCGCGCTCCGGTTGGGCGTATGTGGAAATGCCTGCCATGCAAACGTTGATTGCCGATCCGGACACCGCTGAATTGATCGTCGATTTGATCCGACGCCTCGAGCGCAGAGAGTGTGCGTTGACCTGTGAACGCAGTCTTCAGGGGAAGACACTGCAAGTTGCGCGCATCGCGGTGGTCGTGTCGCACAATGACCAAAAGGCGATGGTGCGCATGCTGCTCGCCGGAGTGGGACTGAACGACGTCGTAGTGAACACCGCGAACAAGTTGCAGGGGCTCGAATTCGACGTGGTGGTGTGCTGGCACCCGCTGTCGGGGCTACTCGAGGCGGACGCGTTTCACGTCGAGGCGGGACGACTGTGCGTCATGTGCACGCGTCACCGGCACGCGTGTATCGTCGTCGGACGTCGGGGCGATCGGGAGCTCGTTGAAGGCCTGCCACCGTCGACGCCCGCATACCCCGGTATGGGTGAAGATTTGGATGACATCCTGCGTGGTTGGGCGGTACATCGGGCAGTCTTCGCCGAGTTGGCGTCGAAGATGGTGCAGTCGCAGTAGATGTCTCATTCAATGGGCGAGGTGATATCGACGTATCCCGTTGAATTGAACTCGCACGGTTCCTATGCGCAGAGACCCATCATGCTGCTACGCACTGGGGATCTTGGTCGACGATTTTTGGGGAGTGCGGCTCTTGCGAATGGGTACGGCGAGCTTCAGGAAGTGCAATCCTCCGGCCGCTCTATCCCATTTGAATGCATACGAGTTCGCAAGCGTAATCGGTTGGCCGTGAGGCTTGGGAGTACGATAGGACATTTCAGTGCCGGCGTGGTACTTCCTGCCGTTACGGAAGTCGAAGTCGCCCGTGTCCTTCGAGTAAGTCGTCTGTGAGACGTAATGATCATGGTCTGTCGCAATGACCATGAAACACGAGTCCGCGAATGCCGCATAATTCTCGAGGTTGTGCAAATCAGCAAAGACGTCGTATCTATTGTTCGGTTCTCGATGGTTCATTTTTTTGAAGAATTTCATCTCTATCGCACAACTCGTCGATTCTCCCGTGTCCATGTTCGTGTATGCGTAGTAAATGTCGATCTTCGCCTTGGTTGATCCGCTCTTTCCGAAAACGCCAGCCGTATGCTTGACGGGCTTTTCCAGTTCTATCGAGAAATGCTCTCTGCGATCGATTTCAAGTAGCTCGCCAACTGATTTCAAGATGGCTGCAAACTGAAGCTGCAGGGATGCTTCGGATTCGACGCGAATGCACCCGCCGTTGATCTTTTGCCGGAGACATTTGTAGGTCATGTCAAAGGCCTGGTGAAGACGCTTTAGTGACATGGTTTCCTCTTCTCGTTCCTCTGTACGCCGGCGTGACGCTGCTCCGTTTTCGTGCGGCTCGGCGCTGGAGTTTCGCCGGTTCTGAATCCCGTCGTTCCCGACGTCTTTAAACATGCTCGATTGGTGTCAGGTGTTCGAGCAGGCTGTGTGGGCGGGTGGCATTGTAGTCGATCCGCCGGGCTTCGATCTGCTCGCGCGGACCTTCGAGCGAGGGGAAGCGCGTGGCGATCGGTCACTAGTTGCGTAGCCGTCCATTTATCGGTTCCGTGTGCCGGTATCGAGTGGGCTTTCCCGGATGAATGAAGTCGAACTCTGCGCCGCGGCGGAACGCACATTCGTCGAGTGCCTTGGAAGTGAATTCAGTGCCATGGTCGAGGTGCGGGAGATCGGTGTGCTGGTTTGTTCAATGGCCAGATGCAGGATCGCGACTGACCTGCCAGGTGAATTGCGAACCAATTGATTCCGGGATCCTGGCCGGGATGAAGCTCTCGGGGTTCAGAGTTGCAGGCAGTCGCGGCGGGCATGAGCTCGGGCCCGATACCCGTGAGCGTCCATGTCTTGCCGGCGCACCAGAGTGGTGTAAACTGGTGCACATGGACGCGCGCAGACGACCCAAGGGCCAGATTGGGAGTACCACCCGAGCATCGGTGAGTTTTCCCTCTGAGGTTTACGAAGAGCTCGCACGCCTCGCGGCAGCGAAGAAGGTCTCCGTCGCTTGGGTGGTGCGGGAAGCCGCTGAGCATTACGTGGCGGAGCAGTGGCCGTTGCTCGAGCGCAACCAGGGGCAGCAGACGCCGTGACTGCGCGAGTTCTCCCGCAACTCTCGCTCGACCTACCGGTGGAGCGTTCGGTGATCAATGGTTCGACACCGGAGGGCCAGCGACACCAGGTGGTCGGGCTCTTTGCGGGAATCGGCGGGCTGGAGCGTGGGCTCGGTCGCTCGGGGCATGAGACGGTTCTCCTCTGCGAGAATGAACCTGCTGCCATGGCCGTACTCTCCAAGCGATTTCCCGACATTTCGCTGCACGATGACGTCCGAACCCTGAAGGCGCTTCCCCGCCGGACCTCGCTCGTGGTCGCAGGGTTTCCTTGCCAAGACTTGTCGCAGGCCGGGGCGACCAAGGGCATTGCCGGCGCCCGTTCCGGATTGGTGGGCGAAGTCTTCCGGCTCATCGAGAATCAACGAACCCCGTGGGTGCTGCTCGAAAACGTGCCGTTCATGCTGCAGCTCGGGCGGGGTGAGGCGATGAACGTCATCACCTCGGCGTTCGAGAGCCTGGGGTATCGATGGGCGTATCGGGTGGTCGATGCTCGAGCGTTCGGCCGTCCGCAGCGTCGGCGTCGCGTTTATTTCGTCGCCTCTCGGGTGGGGGATCCCCGGACGATTTTGTTCGCCGACGAGGCGGGGCCCGTGGCCGAACCAGAGCTCAACGGTCATCCGGTTGCGTGCGGATTTTACTGGACCGAGGGCACTCGGGGCCTCGGCTGGGCCGTCGATTCGGTCCCGACGCTCAAGGGCGGCTCGGCGATCGGCATTCCCTCGCCTCCGGCGATCTGGATGCCCGATGGCCGCGTGGTGACGCCGCACATCTGCGATGCGGAGCGTCTGCAGGGGTTCCCGGCGGATTGGACGAAGCCGGCCGAGGCCGTGGCCAAGCGCAGCAGTCGGTGGAAGCTCGTCGGTAATGCCGTGAGCGTTCCGGCAGCGGCGTGGATCGGGCACCGCTTCGCACATCCCGGGAAGCCGAAGAATTTCGAACTCTCGGCGCTGGTCGGGCATCGGCAGTGGCCGGTGGCGGCGTGGAACGTCGGGGAGGGCCGAGTGAGGGTCTCCGCGTCGGAATGGCCGAAGCGCCTGAAGCTGACGCCCCTCGATGCCTTCTTGAAGCACGATCCGCAGCTCCTCTCGGTGAAGGCGACGAGCGGGTTCCTGGCGCGCACGAGAGTCGCGAAATTGAGATTTCCCCCCGGCTTCCTCGCGGCCCTGGAGGCACACCACGGCAGGATGGTGAGCGGGAGTGGGGCGAACGATGCCGGTCATGCGAAGCGGCGTGGTCGCTGACGGCGAGGCGGTTCAGCGCTTCAAGCGGGCGACTTCCGGTGGGCCGTCCACGCACGAATTCTCGACTACGGCGGGCACGTCGAGGCGCATGGGCAAGGTTCGCCAGCGCGGGACGGCTCCGGAACTGATCGTACGACGTGCCGTGCGCCGCATCGGCCTACATTACCGGCTGCGGAATCGCGATTTGCCGGGCTCCCCCGATTTGGCGAATCGGAGCAGGCGGTTCGCGGTCTTCGTCCACGGCTGCTTCTGGCATCAGCACCTCCATTGTCCTCGCGCCACGGTCCCGAAGCGGAACCGAGGGTTCTGGGTCGCCAAATTCGCGGCAAATCGGGCTCGGGACGACCGTTCCGTCGAAGCGCTTCGGCAGCTCGGTTACACCGTGCTCGTCGTCTGGGAGTGCGAGACGGCGGATCCCGATGCGCTCACTGCGCAGCTGACGAGGGGTCTCTTCCGCCACGGAAGATGAGCGGCGAGGCCAGGGCGGCTCCGCAGGCGATTCGAGCAACCTCCAGTGGCTCGGTGGCCCCGTGGGTCCCGCATCGATCTCCGCCCAACTGACGTCTTCTGCGACCGATGTCGCAGCCGCTGCGCGCCCGCACCACCGAGAATGACGTGGTGACTCCGATTTCGGTCGCAGTCGCCTGAGTCACTTGGAAATTTCCCGGCGCGAAGCGATGATGCGTCCATCCCGGCGCCTGCGCGCCGGGCCACTGGGGAGGAAGAAGAAGATGGGGACGCCCGAGGGTACGGCAGAATCTTTCGAGACGGCATTTGCCCGATTGGCTCTGGACTTGGATCCCAGCAGCAAGAATCCTCAGAAGAATAAGCCGCTCGAGCGACTGCTCGCGGAACGCACCGGGTGGCCGTCCGTTGCGGTCAAATACATCGGCGATCAAAACAATCTGACGAACCGGCTCGGGGAGACGCAAAAGACGAACGATCCCTCGCCCAATTTGCTGCTCCTGGTACCGGAGAAGATCCTCGCGGCGGCGAGAGGTGTCGCCGAGAGAAACATCGCCGCGGGGAGATTCGACGTGATCTGCATCGCGACGCGCGACCGGGAGCCCCCGGTGGTGACCGACTTCGTGCATCGCATTGACATCCCCATTCCGCAAGCCCTGCTGTCTGCCTTCCCGGACGCTGGCGTGGCCGACACGAAGGTGGAAAGCAAGTTTTTGGCCAATTTGACGCCCAGGGAGGGGGATGATGAGAGTGCCTATTCGATCGCGGAGTGTGCCGAGGACATCGGAATTCCCGAGTCGACGCTCGAAGACTGGCTCCGACGACTCGAACGGAAGAAGCAGCTCATCTTCCAGGGCCCGCCGGGAACCGGCAAGACGTTCGTGGCGAAGCACATCGCACGGCTGCTCACCGCGAATGCACCCGAATCCATCGAGACCGTCCAGTTTCATCCCTCGTATTCATATGAGGACTTCGTTCAGGGCATTCGTGCGAGGGTCGGGAGTGCGGGCTTGGAATACGTGCTCACGCCGGGGCGGTTTCTCAATTTCTGCCAGCGCGCCCGTGAGCATTCGGACCGGCCCTTCGTGTTGGTCATCGACGAGCTCAACCGAGGAAACCTCTCTCGAATCTTCGGTGAACTGCAATTTCTCCTCGAATACCGAGGCGAGGCGATCCCTTTGGCGCAGGGCGGTGAGCCATTCAGCATCCCCGAGAACGTGCACATCATCGCGACGATGAATACCGCGGACCGTTCGATCGCTCTGGTCGATCACGCACTTCGCCGTCGATTCTCGTTCGTCTTCTTGGGGCCGGACTACGAGTACCTCGAATCCTGGTTGAAGCGCTTCGACATGGACGATGGCGGGCAGCTCGTGGCGACGCTGCGACGCATCAATCAAGCGATCGAGGATCGCAATTACCATCTGGGCACCTCGTTCTTCCTCACGCCACGCGACGCGTTGCGGACCTGCCTGAAAGAGATCTGGGAGGGAGAAGTCGAGCCTTACCTCGATGAATACTTCTTCGATCAGCCGAGCAAAGTGGACGACTTCCGCTGGAGTCGGCTCTCGGGCTCGGGTTTGAGGTGGTGGGTGAACGCCGCCGTGCCCGGGACGTCTCAGCCGTAGCCACCGTGAGGACGATAGAGCTCGTCGAAGGCGAGAGGAATTGCCTGGGGGCCGATGCGCTGTCCACCGCAGAGGCTCGGGAAATTCTGAGCGCGCGAATTGCGAAGCTCGAGTTTCCGAACCCGCTCAATGGCGGCCAATTCGTGCTCGAGCCTCTGAACGTGATCGGATTGATTCCGCTTTCCAGGCAGACCATGGTCCGCATCACCCCGAAGGTCCCGATCGCGAACCTCTTCGGGATGATGGAGCGAGTCTACGACTTGCCGTCCTTGAGATTCGACGACGGTCTGGGTCGGGTCGAGTCGATCGACGACGTGTACTCTGGACTCACCCAGATGTTCGCCCAGCGAGTCCTCAATCGAGTGCGCAGAGGGCTCTATGCGTCCTACCGCGTCGAGGCGGAGACCTCAACGGTTCTGAGAGGGAGGCTGGACGTCGATGCAACTCTGCGGCTTCGCGCCAGAGGCGACGTGGGGATGCACTGCGTTCGCGAGAGCATCACGGTCGACAACGAAGAGAACAGAATCTTGTTGTGGGCGCTCGATCGGATTCCTCGACTCGGACTGCCCATCGACGAGACGATCGCTCTCGCGCAATCTGCACGGCGCGCCCTGATGGGGACCGTCACACTGACGGAAATCTCATCGGAGGCGTGCCGCGGTCGCTCATACAATCGTCTCAACTCAGATTATGCGGTGCTGCATGCGCTCGCGAGGTTCTTCCTGGATGGGATGGGCCCCGGCCTCTCCGATGGCGCGCATGAGTTTCTACCGTTCCGGGTGAACGTCGCCTCACTCTTCCAAGAGTACGTGGTGGCCTGTCTTCGCCTGTATGCGCCGAGTGATTACGTGGTGGCGAGACAGTACGCGGTTGCCGTCTCCGGTGATTTCGCATTCGAGTTCAAAATGGACGTCGCGATAAAGGACGCGAGAACGGGCGAGGTCGTTGCAATCGTGGATGCGAAGTACAAGCGATCGACCAAGCCGGCGGCCGAGGACCTCCAGCAGGTCATCGCTTATGCGGCCCACGTCGGTGCGAGGCGCGCATTTCTGGCGTATCCGATCGAGACGGATTCGGAACGACTCCATGTGGGGCCGAATCGGGAGTGGGAGATCATGGCGCTGGGGCTGCCGCTGGATCACGCCCTGGAAGGGGCAGCCGAGCGCTTTTCGGCGGCTCTGTTTTCATCGATTGCATGCTGATATGGCCGCCCAGCAATGACCCATCGAATGGGCGTGTCAGGGGGGGCACCGCATGTCTGGCGAATCGAAAATCGATTTCGATGACGGGTGAATGGCGCCAGTTGAAGTCGTGCTGGAAGAGGATCGTCTGATTGGGAGTGTGAATGGCGATGTCCAATAAAATCGAAGCCCAAGAGCGCAATCTCCCGAGCGTCTTCAGCGACGCATACGAATTCGAGATACCTCCGTACCAGCGCCCGTATGCTTGGGAGGAGGACCAGGCACGCGAGTTGCTCTCGGACGTCTTGGATGCTCTCGATGACCAGGAACGCAATGAGGGTTTGTATTTCCTCGGGAGCATCGTCCTCGTGAAGCACCCTGCTGCGTATTCCACGCGATCGTGAACAGGGTTTCCACGGGATGGTGAACACGATTCCACGGCAACGTGAACAGCGTTCCACGGGATCGTGAATACTTTGGCGCCGCGCGTGGCGCGGCGTTCACGATCGCGGATTGCCGTTCACGATCGTGGCGGAGGGAGCCGGCGGCTGGAGATTGATCGGCGGGTCGAGCGCGTAGCCTTTGGGGTTTTTCCCCGGAGGAGCGAGGTCGATGCCGAACGAGAGGGTCTCCATGTCGAAGTTGAAGCAGCTGATCGCCCTGCAGGCGAGCAACCTGAGCGTTCGGGCGATGGCCCGAGCGCTCGGGCTGTCGGTC
>JAKBCR010000413.1 GCA_021807675.1 Pseudomonadota bacterium | reverse complement strand
AACGTACCGGGCTCGACTTCGACTGGGAGAGGATCCATACGCTGCACACGACAACATCATGGCCGGTGCGGCCTACCTGTCTGATCTGTACCGCCGCTTCGGATCCAGCGGATTTCTTGCCGCCTATCAGGCAGGTCCCAAGCGATACGAGGAGTTCCTTGACGATGGGCGACCTCTTCCTCGGCAGACCGTCGACTACATCGCTCGAGTGTATCGGGCGATTCAGCGAATCGATTCGCGATCGGCCGTGTCGCAATCCCCCGATTCCCCTGCTGCGAGCGCGCTCTTCGTCGCGCTTGCTGCTCCTCAATCGACCTCGAATCGATGGCCGGTTGACAGGCTTGATACACGTCTGTTCGTTCAGCTCTCGAATGCTCGAATCACGACGAAATTGCCGGCGTCGAGACCGTCGTCCGGTCCACCTCGATGAGGCTGCCGGGCATGACGATCCACGCGGGAATCGGAAGAGGGAGGCGGAAGACTGGGAAGCAAGATAGAAGGTCGCGGCACCGCCGCTCCGCCAAGCCATTGTCTGCACATCGGTTTGCGCGGCACGGCCGCGCAGGAGGGGAGTGCTGCCACTCGCCGCAAGTCGCGGTGAGTGGAGGGCTTTTCTCGTGCCGTGTTCGCCCCACTGCGCTCGGATGCGATGGGTGTTGGTAATGAAGCGGGATCGCGACGGCCGGTTCCGGCCACGAGTGGGGCCGCCTCGAGCGCGCGGCGACGCGAGCAGCCAGCGGCTCGTCGGCCGCGTGCTGCGCGCTGCCTCGCGCTCAGGAAAGTCGCTGCGCTACCGCGCAGCCCGCGCTCGGCCCGGAGCCCGGCTCGGGCGAGGTTACGCGGCCGCGCGCCTGGCTGCTCGAACTCTCGGGCCTCGCTCGCGGCGGGCGATCGTGAAGGTCCGCATCGTCAAGCATTCGGCGATCCAGCCCGCTTCGCTCAAAGAGAATCTGGATTACATCGAGCGGGACGGCGTACAGCCGGATGGCAGCCCCGGTCGCCTCGAGGCGGCAGAGCAAGAAGAGATCGACGCCGAGACCTTCGCCCGCCGGATCGGGCCCGACCGGCATCATTTCAAGATCATCGTCTCGCCGGAGGATGGCGCGCAGATCGGTGACCTGAAGTCCTACACCCGCGAGCTCATGGCGCAGGTGGAGCGCGACCTAGGGACCCGGTTCGAGTGGGTGGCGACCGATCACTGGGACACCGACAATCCCCACATCCACATCCTGCTTCGAGGCAAGGACGAGGCGGGCGAGGATCTCGTCATCGCCGGTGACTACATCGCGCACGGCATGCGCCATCGCGCCGCGGAGCTTGCCACGCGCTGGCTCGGGCCACGGACCGAGCGGGAGATCCGCGAGGGTCTGACGCGTGAGGTGGAGCAGGAGCGGTGGACGAGCCTCGACCGTACCCTGCAACGAAGCGCGCAGGACGGCACTCTGGACCTCACGGGGCTTTCGTCCGCTGTCCAGGACAGAGAGTATCGAGCCCTCCTGGTTGGCCGCCTGCAACGTCTCGGCGAGCTCGGCCTTGCCGAGCGCCTCGCGCCGAACCGATGGCAGCTCTCGCGAGAGTTCGAGCCGCTCCTGCGCGCCATGGGCGAGCGGCGCGACATCATCCGCCGGATGCAGCGCGCGCTCGGGGGCGAGCGCCGCGAACTCGGTGCCTTCGGCAATGCGGAGGCTCCCGAGTCCGTCACGGGGCGCCTCGCCGACAAGGGCATCGTCGATCCCCTCTACGATCACGGATACCTGATCGTGGACGGAATCGACGGTCGTGCCTACCACATCGGCGTGTCCTCTCGGGTGGACCTCGCCGGACTGCCGGTCGGGGCGATCGTCACGGTGAGCAATGGCTCGAAGCCGCGTCCAGCGGATCGGACGATCGTAGAGCTGGCGCACGACGGCATCTACCGAACTTCCGAGCACCTTGCGGTCGCGCGAGCCGACGATCGGCCGGGGCGCGACACAGAGGGATTCGTCGAGGCACACGTGCGGAGGCTCGAAGCTCTGCGCCGCGCTGGTATCGTAGAGCGCATCGAGGAGGGCGTCTGGAGGGTGCCCGGAGACCTGGTCGAGCGCGGGCGAGCTTATGACGCGCGCTGCGTCAGCGCCATCCAAGTAGAAGTTCGATCCTACGTTCCGATCGAACAGCAAGTTCGCGCGGTCGGCGCCACGTGGCTCGATCGTTTACTGGTGGACCAACGCTATGACCTCCCGCCGAGGGGCTTCGGCTCCGAGGTGCGTGCGGCGCTTGCTGATCGGGAGGGCTTTCTCGTCCGTGAGGGGTTGGCCGAGCGCCGAAGCCAGCGACTCATCCTCGCACGGAATCTGCTCGCGATGCTGAGGAGTCGGGATCTACTAAGCGCCGCTCAGAAGATCCAGGCAAAAACTGGGCTCAGCTATCGGCCGGCCGTGGATGGTGAACTCGTCTCCGGCGTCTTTCGACAGTCCGTGGTCTTGGCCAGCGGACGATTTGCAATGCTGGATGATGGCATGGGGTTCAGCTTGGTCCCTTGGCGACCGCTCATTGAGAGCCGAGTCGGCCAGACCGTGACCGCTGTTAGCCACGAGGACCGTGTCTCGTGGGGCTTTTCGCGCCATCTTGCTCGGCCCCGCTAACGCACCCATCACTACTGAGATCTCGATTATTGAGTCTTGCGTAAGTACATGACCAGATCAAAACAGCTCCGCCTGTTTCCAGAATGCGGTCACGAGTGTGGCACGTCGCTGCATCGAGCGCAGGTTCCTGCGAGCGCGCTGGGCGAGGTCGGTGAAGTTCGCGGCGCAGTAGTTGGGC
>JAKBCR010000132.1 GCA_021807675.1 Pseudomonadota bacterium | reverse complement strand
CCTCGCGAACCACCGTGGTTCGCGAGGAGATCTTCGGGCCCTGCTGTCACATTGCCCCATTCTCGAGCGAGGATGAGGCCATAGCGCTCGCCAACGACAGTCCGTTCGGACTCGCCGCGAGCGTCTGGACACGCGATCTTCGCCGGAGCCGGCGATTGGGGGCCGAGCTCGCCGTCGGGACGGTGTGGATCAACTCGTGGTTCCTGCGCGACCTGCGCGTGCCCTTCGGGGGCTCGAAGCGCTCCGGGATCGGCCGGGAGGGTGGTGTGCATTCGCTCGAGTTCTACTCGGAGCTGCGCAACGTCTGCGTGCTCGGGTAAGGGTGCGGGAAGGTAAGAGGCGATGAACGAAGAGTCGACAGAGCAAAAGCAGCCCCGTACGAGAGTCGAGCCGACCTTGAAGCTCAAGTTCCTCTCGCATGGAACCCTGGAAAGCGTTGATCTCGAGAAGACGCGGCGATTCTACGAGGAATTTCTGGGCCTCGAGGTCATCAAGGTGAGCAATGTGTCGCTCTGGTGTCGTCTTGGCGGCAATCACATTTACGTGGTGGTCCTCGTCAAGCCCGAGCGCAAGAAGCCGATGCCGTTCCTCTACCACAATGGCATCGACGCCGAGAATGAGGAAGCGGTGGATGAATGCCACCGCATCGTGGTTCGGGATGCAGCCAAATGGGGGCTGCACAAGATCAGCAATCCCGGCGTGCAGCACGGCACCTACTGCTTTTACTTCTACGACGCCGACGAGAACTGCTGGGAGATCCTGGCCAATCCCCCGGGCGGCTATACGTGGATGTTCGAGCGCGGCGATCAGACAGGGGTCGGGCACATGAGCCGCGAATTCGAGCGGCCCGCCTCGACGCTGCGTAAGCGTTCGTCCGAGCCCTGAGTGCCCCGGGCGGGCGCCATCATGCGTGAGGACTCATACCGACTTGCCACCTACGCCGACGCCGACGGCGTTGCGCGGGCGGGTGTGGTCATTGACGAGCGACTTCTCAATGCGGCGGAGGCGCTGAATGCTCTTGATGGCGGCGATGCGGACTGGGCAGGGTCCGTGACGGCGATTCTCGAGCACTGGCAGGAGGCCGATCCACGATTGTGCGCTGTCGCGCGCGCCGCCCGGTCCGCATCTCGCGCGCAATTCGGGCGACCCCTGTCCGGGGTGACCCTGCTCCCCCCGGTGATGTATCCGGGGACGGTGTTCTGTGCCGGGGCCAACTATCGCGATCACGTGCGTGAGATGTCGCTGGCGCTCAATTTGCCGCCGGAGCCCGATCCCCGCGAGATCGGGCTCAAGCCGTGGCACTTCATCAAGGCGTCTGTTCCCTGCATACGCCCGACCGGCGCGCGAATTGCTCTGCCGCGGTACTCGCGCTGCGTCGACTGGGAAGCCGAGATTGCGCTCGTCATCGGCAAGCGATGCAGCGCGGTTGATCCGGCCGCCGCACTCGACCATGTCGCCGGAGTCACTATAGTCAATGACCTCTCCGCGCGTGATCATCTGCAGCGGGACAAGGTGCCGCCGGACTCGCCCTTTCGCTTCGACTGGGTGAGTCAGAAGTGCTTCGAGGGTGCCTTGCCCATCGGTCCCTGGATCGCACCACTCGAGGACATCGAGGCGCTCGATCGGATGGCCATCAAGCTCTGGGTCAACGACGAGCTGATGCAGGACTCCTCGAGCGCCAATCTGATCTTCTCCTTCGCCGAGCAGGTGTCGCACCTCAGCACTCGCCTGACGCTGCGCCCGGGAGACGTGATTGCCACGGGAACACCGGCCGGCTGCGGAGTGGCCCGCGGCCGTTTCCTGCGTCCGGGAGATCGCGTCAGGATCTGGGTCGAGGGGATCGGGGAGCTGCACAGCGAATTCTGCGAATGAAACGAGTGGCGCTCCGGGCTGTGTTGCTTGCGCTGCCGGTGATGATCCGGACGGCGGCGCGCAGGCACCAGCCGGTGCGCACGCTCCTTCGGCGGGGACGCTGCGTCATCCAGCTTCGGCTGCGGGACGGCAGCCTTTCGAGGCACATCAGCTTTACTGGCGGCATCCTGCGCGCCGGATGGGGGATGCACCCGTGCCCCGATGCGGAGATGGTGTTCGTCTCGCCGGAAATCGCGCTCGAGGTGCTCAGGCCCGACCCCGATTACGGCAAGGTCGTCGATTCGCTCAAATGCTTTAAGGCCACCGCGCGCGGATCGGATCGGCATCTCGTGTGGTTCGGTCAATTGATGCACACCATCGGTGCCAGCGGCTGGAAGTATGGCGAGCCGCGGGCGGATGGCACGACGCGCTATACGAATCTGACCAACGGCGGACCGCTCCATGTGGATGTCAAGGATGGCCGGATCGTTCGCACCCTGCCGATAGACCTTCAGGACGATGACCCGCAGAGTTGGTGGCTGAGCGCCCGCGGCCGCTCGTTCGTGCCGCAGCGGCGGGCGACGGTGAGCCCACACGCCCTTTCGCTCAAGTCGCTGGTCTACTCGCCCCGACGGCTGCTTCATCCGATGAAGCGAATCGGCTTCGATCCCAAAGGACATCGGCGCACGGGGGAGCGTGGTCGCGCGGGCTACGAGCGGATCGGCTGGGACGAGGCGCTCGATATGGTCGCCGGCGAGATCGCCCGCATGAAGCGCGAGCATGGTCCGGGCGCCATCGCCATCGCGCCGCCCGCTCATCATCAATGGGGAAACATCAACTACTGGCTGAGCGCACTTTATCGTTTCGGCAACCTGCTCGGACATACCAAGGTGGTATTCAGTCCGATCAGCTGGGAAGGGTGGTATTGGGGCGCGGCGCACCACTTTGGCGGCAACATGCGCCTCGGCCTGCCGGGCTTTTATGGCACGGTCGCGGACTGCCTGCAGCATGCCAAGATGGTCGTCTTCTGGTCGAGCGATCCGGAGTCGACCAACGGCATCTACGCCGGCGCAGAGGGGACCCAGCGCCGGCTATGGGCCAAGGAGCTCGGCATCGAGTTCGTGCACATCGATCCTGCATACAACGCCACCGCACAGCTACTCGGAGGAAAATGGATCCCGATCCGCCCGGGAACCGATGCCGCGCTCGCGGCAGCGATCATGCACGAATGGGTGGTGCAAGGGCTTTACGACAAGGACTACGTGGAGCAGCGAACGACAGGGTTCGACGAGTGGCAGGCGTATCTCCTGGGTAGTACCGACGGCGTACCAAAGACACCCGAGTGGCAGGAGCGCGAGACCGGCGTGCCGGCGCGCGACGCGCGCAGCCTGGCGCGGCTCTGGGGCCGCCGCAGGACTTATCTCGCCGCCGGTGGCCTCGGGGCGGGTTTCGGGGGCGCCTGTCGCACCGCTGCCGGAGCCCAGTGGGCACGGTGCATGGTCTTGATGATGGCCATGCAAGGCTGGGGCAAGCCCGGAGTGAACTTCGGCAATCTGCAGATGGGGACCCCGATGGACCTCGAGTTCTACTTCCCGGGATACGCGGAAGGGGGAATCTCGGGAGACCTCACCCACACCGGCAGTGCACCGCTCAACTATGTGCGGATGCCGCACGTGCTCACCATGAATCCGGTCAAGCAAATCGTGCCGCGCCAGCGACTCGCGGAGGCGATCGTGAACGGGCAGTGCAGCGGATATCTGTGGGACGGCATGTCTCTCGAGGGGCAATTCACGCGGTTCGAGTATCCGGCGCCGGGTCATTCGCGCATCCACATGCTCTACCGCTACGGGGCATCCTCGCTCGGCACCATACCGAATTCCGCGCGGCTCGTGGAGGCCTACCGCCATCCGTCGCTCGAGTTCATTGTGGGCCAGGCGATCTGGCAAGAGAATGAGACGCAGTTCGCGGACGTTCTGCTCCCGGCCTGCACCGCCCTCGAGCGCTGGGACATCTCCGAGTGGGCCAACTGCGCGGGGTTTCTGCACCATGGGCAGAACCAAGTCAACCATCGGATGGTGGTGCTGCAGCACAAGTGTATCGAGCCGTTGGGAGAGTCGCGCTCCGACTACCGGATCTTTCTCGACATCCTCAGCCGGCTCGGGCTCGGGGCGCTCTATTCGGAGGGCGGTTGCACGGAGCTGGACTGGTGCAAGCGCATATTCGACTCCTCGGATCTGCCGAGCATCGTCTCCTGGCCGGAACTGCTGCGCAAAGGGTACTGCGTCATCCCCTCTGGCTCCGCGGCGAACCAAGCTCCCGTCGAGATGCGCTGGTTTGCGGAGGGCAGGGCCAAGGACGTTCCCGAGCCGATGCCGCTTCCTGGGCAGTACTCCCAGACATTTGGCGAGGGCCTGGCGACCCAGTCGGGCAGGTTCGAGTTCGTGCCGCATTCTCTGCGGCGAATCGAAGAAATTGATCCCGAGCGGCCGGCACTCAATCGGTACATCCCTGGGTGGGAAGGACCTGGAACGCAGTCCTCGTTCCCCTTGCAGTTAGTGACTGCGCACCCGCGGTACAGCTTCCATACGTATAACGACGGCAAGGAATCGGCGGTCGCCCGGCTTGCGGACCATCGGGTGCTCATCGACGGGCGCCGGTACTGGGCGCTCAGGATGAACGAAGAAGACGCTCGCGAACGTAACATCCGGCACCATGAGCTCGTAAAGGTCTACAACCAGAGAGCGGCTGTTGCGTGCGCGGCCGACGTCTCACCACTCGTGCGACGAGGCGTGGTCCATGCGTATGAGTCTTGCGCGGAATACGAGCCAGTGCACTCCGATGGGGGACTGGTTGATCTCGGCGGCTGCCTCAATCTGCTGACGCCAGGACGGACGATGTCGGCGACTGCTGACGGGATTGCGCCCAACTCCTGCCTGGTCGAAGTGAGTCGTTGGCAGCTTCCCCTCGGGAGTTCCCAGTGAAGAAATGGGCGTTGATCGTCGACATCGCCCGCTGCACGAACTGCCAGAACTGTGTGCTCGCCACCCAGGATGAGCACGTTGGCAATGAACACCCCGGCTACAGCGCGCCCATGCCGGATGAGGGGGCGCCCTGGATAACAGTCGAGAAGCGGACCCGAGGCAACGGCTCGATGGTCGATGTCGCCTACGTCCCCAAGACCTGCAATCAGTGCGACAACGCGCCCTGCGTGCGGGCCGCGGGTGACGGTGCCATTTACCAAAGACGCGACGGTATCGTCATCATAGATCCGGTGAAAAGCCGGGGCCGCCGGGATCTCGTCGACAGCTGTCCGTACGGCGCCATAAATTGGAACGAGCAGGCGGGAGTGCCGCAGAAATGGAGCTTCGATGCGCATCTGCTCGACGCCGGCTGGAGCGCGCCGCGCTGCGTGCAGGCGTGTCCGACGGGTGCCATGCAGTCGGAATTGATGGCCGAGGGGGATCTGAAGCGACTACAGGACGAGCTGCGGCTCGAGACCCTGGAGCCGATCGGGCCGGCCGTTCCTCGTCTGCTTTACAGGAATATGCGCCGCGCCACTCATTGGTTCCTTGGGGGCACGATCGTCAGGGTGTCGCAGCACGGGGGTGTGGAGAACATCCCGGGGGCCGGCGTCGAGCTGCTCTTGGATGGCGAGCATGCCGCGAGCTGCCTGAGCGGGCCGTTCGGGGATTTCAAATTCGACGATCTTCGGCCGCAGCCAGTCCGCTGGGAAGTGCGAGTCCGGCACACGGAATATGGGGAAGCCCTGCGTGAAGGAATGCTGAACGCGAGTCTCTATCTGGGCGAGCTTCCTCTATCATGATGTTTGGTTGCCACAGCGGGGACGCCCATTCCCAAGCGGCAATAGCCCGCATTCCGAAACTTCATTGGCTCTCGATCCGGCGCGGGAATAGATTGAGATAACGGCGCGGCCAGGCTTTCCTGCGACCGCGTCAAACAAACATGTAACCACGCAGCCTTGGCTGCGGCCGGTGAGCGCCAAGTGTGAGGGGGACGATGAGCAGCGGGTCAACGCAATCGCCGCGCTACGACTTCGAGCCGATCGTGTACCGGCCGCCGGTTCGCTTTCCGAAAGGCGAACGTCTGGCCGTGCTGATGTATGTCAATATCGAGCACGTCCCGTTCGGCTCCACGGCTCTCGCGCACGCGATATATCCCGGAACGCTCCGGTTTTCCCCCGACATCCTGAATCACGGTTGGCGCGATTACGGCAACCGCGTCGGATTGTGGCGGCTGATGGAGGCCATGGACAAGCATGGCTTCAGGGGGACGGTCAATCTAAACAGTGACGTGTGCCGCGAGTACCCGCAGATCATCCGCGAAGGAGGTGCTAGGCGCTGGGAATGGGGAGCTCAGGGCGACAACAACACGAGTATTCCGACGGTCATGACGCCCGAAGAAGAGCGCAGCTTCATCCGCAGGAACCTCGAGATCATCGAAGTTGCGACAGGCACGCGTCCGAAGGGATGGCTCAGCATGGCCCTCGCCGAAAGCTTCATTACGCCTGACTTGCTGGCCGAAGCGGGGGTCGAGTACGTCTCGAACTACACGCATGACGAGCTCCCTGTCCCCATGCGGGTGCGGTCGGGGTCGCTGCTCACCATGCCGTATACGCTGGAGATCAATGATGTACCGACGATCATGGTGAAGGGAACCTCCGCGGAAGCCTTCGGCCGCATGATCCGGGATCAGTTCGACGTCCTCTACGAGGAGGGCAGAGCGCGGCCGCGCATCATGTCGATCTCGGTTCATCCGTTCATCTCTGGGCATCCGTTTCGGATGAAGCATATCGAGGCGGCGCTGGGCTACATCGCTTCCCATTCGGACGTGTGGCTGACTACGGGTGGGGAGGTCAATGACTGGTATCGCGCGAACTACCTCGCGCGATGATCCGGCCGGCGTGAGCCGGCGCTACCTTCCACAAGGCTGGTCCGGCCGGCCGCAGACTGAGGTGCTCTTGTGCAAATGAAGATTTCCGTTTCGGTCGCCGCAACATTGGCCGCCGCGCAGCTCCTGATGGCCGCTCGCGCTCCGGCAGACGAGGCGCCACAGGTGCAAACGCTCGCGCAGGTCACCGTCACCGCGGAGAAGGAGAAGGAGAACCTGCAGAAGACCCCTGCCGATATCACTTCGATCTCGGCCGATACCTTGATCAAGGCCGGCGTGACCAGCCTGCGTCAGGCACAGATGGTGGTGCCGGCCGTGCGCTTTCAGGCGGAAGGCAATAATACTCAGGTATTCGTGCGCGGAGTAGGCGCCAACCTCGACTTTCCGAACGTTGAGCCCAATGTGGCTTTCAACTTTGCCGGCACCTACCTGCCGCGCGAGGCGACCAGTGCCGCGTTCTTCGATGTGGCGCAGCTGCAGGTGCTTCCTGGGTCTCAGGGCACGCTCTACGGCAGAAGCGCAATCGGCGGCACCATCGTGCTGACTCCCGCCAAGCCTGCCTTCAACGACCACGGGAATCTGCTGCTGGAAGTGGGCAACTATTCGGCGGTCCACGTGACTGAGGCGCAGAACGTAAAACTCTCCGACACCGTGGCCCTCCGGGGGGCGGTGGATTATGCCTATGATCACGGGTACGAGACGACTGGGGCGGATTCGAAGAACGACCTGAGCGGCAGGCTCTCCGCGCTTATTGATCCGAATGACAGGCTCTCCGTGTATGTCTATGCGCAGGCGGCGACCAAGCGTGGGTTCACGGAGAACCTGGTCAACAAAGGCACGAATCCGGTGACCGGCGCGTACTGTGAAACATGTTTCCTGTACGCCAACGCCTGGAACGATACCCGCACGGGGCGGTTCGCCGGCCCGTTTGGCACGCCAGGTGCGGAGCGCAATCATTACAAGACCGATATGATAGGCGGAGAGATCGATTACCGCTTCGATGGACTGATGCTGACTTACATCCCCTCCTATCTTTATCTCGACGCTCGTCCCCTCTATTGGCTTAGCGCGATCGAGAGCACGAATACCGCGCACTACAACCAGCTCGAGCAGGAGCTCAGACTGACGAACCGGGATCATAGACACTGGAACTGGCTCGCGGGCCTCTCCTACTACAATTCGCGAAACAGCGGAACGGAGTCCCTATTCACGAACCTGCCGTTCAGCTTCTACCAGACGAACGTCAACGCGGACCGGCTGGAGGGTTACGCGGTGTTTGGGCAGGCGACCTACAGTCTGACTCCGAGCTTGCGGATCACAGCCGGCGGTCGGGAAAGCTCCACCCAGCGGACCGCCAGGGGATTCGAGGTTGTGGCGCTGGGCGGGGCGCCGTACACCTTCGACAGGACCTACAACCACTTCGACTGGAAGGCTGGCATCGAGAAGGACCTGTCGCCGTCCGTGATGCTCTACGCGGTGGTTCAGACTGGGTATCAGGCGGGCACGTTCAATGCTTTGCCGAGTACTCCGACTTTCAGCAATGCCGTGAAGCCGGAGGAGCTCCGGTCGTACACGATAGGCATTAAATCCCGCTGGCTCGACAATCGCCTGCAGATCAACGACGAGGCGTATTACTATGACTTTCACAACCTGATCATTCAGGCTTACGACATTTCCGCGCCTTACAACCTGATCTTCAACGGCAACAGGGTGACCGTCAAAGGCGATCAGCTCGATATCCTCGCCCGCGTGTTTGCCGCGGACGAGATGAACCTGAACGTCAGCTATTCCCGGGCACGGAATGAAAGTGTGGTAGATCCGAGTGGGAACAACTATGACGGACTAGCGCCGGCATATACTCCGGATTGGGTAATCCTTGCCGGGTACACGCACAGCATTCCGGTCGGCAGCGGCGATTTGCAGGCGCACGTCAACTGGCGATATGAGAGCCGTTGGTGGGCTGATTACGTACACAATCGCGGCACCGAGCAGATTCCGGACAACAAGTTCGACGCATCTTTGACCTACGAGGCCGGCGACTGGAGCCTGGGTCTGTGGATCAAGAACCTGACGAACACGGCGGTGATCGCGGCGACGGCTGCGGCGGGGATTCCGGGTCCCGCGACGGCGTATCTCGAGGATCCGAGGACGTTCGGCATACGAGCGACACTCGAGTACTGACTTGGAAACAGAGAGGTGGGCGAGCTATGAATGCATCCAGGGGCGGGACCCGGGCGTTGACCCCGGAGCAGATGATAGCGAGTCTATGGGATAAGTCGCGAATCGAGGCGGTCATGCTGAGGTTCGGCAGGGCGCTTGATCTGGGCGACTGGCCGGCGTATCGAAGCTGCTTCGCCGACAGATTCAGGGTGAATTTCGAGAGGCTCACGGGGCAGCCGGAGGTCTATGTCGATGCGGATCTCTGGACGCGATTCGCGGAGGTCATCCTGAGTCCGGTCCGCAGGCATCACCAGTACTCCAATATGTCCGTATCCGTGGATGGCGATCGCGCCGAGGGGATTACGTATATGGTCGCCCGGCACTGGAAGGCGACCGACGCGGGGTGTCCCGAGTATACGCAGATTGGATGGTACGAGAACACCTTCGGGCGCATCGGGGGTGAGTGGAAGATCACGCGGCTATTGCATACATATCAGTGGGTGAGCGGTAATGGTGGGCTCTTTGATTTCGGGGACCCCGCGCTGATCAAGGTGATGGCCCAAGTATTCGCACCTGAAAACCGCGTCGACGCCGCCTAGGCGTCAGTCGTTGTGAAGATTTATGCCATCGACGGCCGGGAGCTCATGGAGATCTCCGAGGTGGTTCCCGAGCGCAACGCGGTCCTCTTGCGAGGCCGCATCTTTGGAAGTATGCCTGTAACGGCCAAAGTGACTCCGGGGGAGATGCGTGCCGCCTTGAAGCTGCTCAGTACGCGGAAGGTGGTCTGCCTCGTGTCTCTGCTCTTCCGTCGTACGTGGTCGCCTCACTGAGAGGGCCCGGTCTCAAGTCGGTAAGGCGATGGGGGGCAGGACGTCCTGAAACAAGAGCTGGATGAGCCGGCCACCCTCCGCGGTGGACCAGTCCTGAGCGAGCTCCGCGATGATGGTATTGGTTGCGGTGAACTGAACGCCGGCGAGCTCCATCCGCTTGCGCGCGGCAGCCTCGGAGAGCTCATACGGAGAGCCGGAGATATCGAGGACGGCCTGGACCTCGAAACCTTCCGTTATGGCGCTCAGGGCCGGAAAGACGAGGCAGATGTCGGTGGTGACGCCCCCCATGATGAGCTGTCGCCGCTTGGTGGCCATGATCGCCGCTTTGAAGGTCGGGTCATCCCACGCGTTGACCACGCCGGCCCGCTTGATGCGCTCGGCGAAAGCCTGGGGAAGAATTTGGGCAAGCTCCGGCAGAAGCGGTCCCTGGACGTAATCCTCCATGCTGGAGGTCAGTACGACGGGCATCCTCAGAATGGCTGCCGCGCGAGCCAGTGCCAGTGTGTGTCGCTTGACGCGGTCGACATCCAGTGTCTTGACCAGTTGCAGCGTACCGCTTTGGTGGTCAATGAGCACCAAGGCTGATGTCGCAGGGGAAAATCTTTGCTGAATCATTTGATGTGCTCCCGGGGCGCAAGCGCCGGCGAATGAGCAGAGCGATGCTCGTCACGCGTGAAGAACGCTAGGCTATCCGCAGCCGCGGAGCTAATGAATTGTCGATATTCCGGCGATAGCGAGAAAGCATTGTCCCGCGATGGGCTCTGCTGGTTGCCCGTCCTCGGCCGCTCGTCTGGAATTGGCGGAGGCGGAACGTGCTGCCGCACTGGCTAATGGCAATGCCGGGAGGCCTGGAGAGACTGGCCGATACACGGAATATTCGCGAGTCGAATTCAAGGAATTTCCTATCTTCATTTGCATTGCGGTTGTCGGTCCACGTTAGATAGCCGCACACGCGAAGAGATCTTGCGGTGCACAGTGTCAATTCGCTCGGGCGTTCGTGACTGCGTCGATACCTCTGTCGGTGAGCTCCACGGCGCGCACATTGACGTCCATCTCGCGGCGGGACTGGTGCGCCAATACTCGCTAGTCAGCAGCATGACGTGCCGGGATAGCTATGAGATCGCCGTATTGCGCGAGCCCAGATCTCGGGGCGGCTCTCGCTATGTCCACGACCGTCTCGAGGAGGGGCAAGCGGTGCGGATTGGAGCGCCCCGCATTCACTTCGCATTGGAGGACTCGGCTCAGCGGACCGTGCTTTTGGCGGGAGGTATCGGCGTGACCCCGATCCTCTGTATGGCGGAGTATCTGTCATCACGCGGGCGAGGAGTTTCAGCTTCACTATTTTGCCCGAAACGCGTCGCGGGCAGCCTTTATGGATCGGTTGACGGCCGACAGCCTCGCCGCGCATGCTTTTCTTCATTTCGATGACGGGCGAGAGTCAAGAGGTACGACCATCGGGGATGCCATCGGGCGCTTTCAGAACGGGGCGCATCTATATGTCTGTGGTCCGCTGGGATTCATAGAGGCAGCTCTGACGGTCGCGAGAGGGCTCAGATGGCCCGAGTCGAGCCTACATCGTGAATACTTCGTCGCACCAGGGGATTCGGGGGCGACAGGTGTGGAGAGAGGGTTCACCGTCCGCCTCGCTAGAAGCGAGAAGACCTCATACGTGCCCCCCGAGAAGACCACCGTCGAGGTCATGAGCGAAGCCGGTATCGAAATTGGCGTCAGCTGCTCGCAGGGGATCTGCGGAACCTGCATCACCACGGTGCTGCAAGGCGAACCCGAGCATCGGGACTCAGTGCTCACCGACGAAGAGCGCGAACGCAACGACCAGATGACGCCATGCTGTTCGCGCGCGAGAAGTCGAACGCTGGTCCTGGACCTGTGAGGCTATGCAGTGCGCAGGGGAATTGGGGATCGGCGGCTCCGTGATCCGCGGCTGAGCGTGCCGAGAAAGAGTGATCGCGTTGACGGCGCTGCGGCGGGTGTTTACACGACTTTCGTCCGTCCGGCGGACTTCGCCGCGAGCTAGACGAACCCTGCCGAAAGGGTGTCCCGTAAGTGATCAATGACGCAATGCACGGCTCGTGGTGTTCGTGGAGACCATGGCCGGATGACCTGCAGCCGCTCGCCGAAGAAACCCACCGGCCGCCATTGTGGCAACACCGGCAGCAGATCGCCCGACCCGGCGTACCGGCGGGCGGTGAAATCCGGCAGCATGCCCACTCCTAAGCCGGCGGCCGCGGCGTCTCGCAGTACTTCACTGTTGTTGGTTCGAAAGGGTCCCCTCACGGGTACGCTCACCCGCTCGCAAACCCTGCCCCGTCGGTCGCGCCGCTCGAAGGACCAGCTGGGGGCGCCGCCGTCGCGAAGATAGAGCAGGCAGTCGTGGGCCGCGAGCTGGCTCGGGTGCTCGGGAATACCCCGCTGCGCGAGATATCTAGGGCTCGCCAGCAGCACCGAGCGCGTCTCGCAGAGCACCGTGGCGATGTGCGACTCGGGCACCCGGGTC
>JAKBCR010000412.1 GCA_021807675.1 Pseudomonadota bacterium | reverse complement strand
GGGGCCGCAGCGCACGAAGCGTCCACCCGGACAGAGGCTGATCCGGCGTCCCGCCGGGCTTCAGCGTATCCTGTACCAGAGACACTCTGAGGCAGCCTGATGACCCCGGTGCTGCCTCCCTCGGCCCGCGCCCGCCGGTCTCGGACGCTGAAGCCTTGACGAGACGAAGGTGTATTAGGCGGGTGGACTTGATTCTCGCGCGGATATGCATGAAGAACGAATCAAATCCAAAACGAGATATTCGCGTCGCCCTCGTTGGGTTTGGCCTCGGGGGCGCATGTTTTCATGGTCCACTCATAGTCGCCACGCCGGGCATGCAGTTGACCACGGTAGTGACCTCGAATGAGGCCCGTGCCTCGCAAGCTCGGCGAGACTATCCTGCCGTGCATGTGGCAGCGACGGCGGAGTGGCTGTGGGATCACGCCGCCGATCACGACCTTGCGGTGATCACTACCCCCAATCGCGCACACGCGACGCTCGCGATGGCCGCACTATCGGTCGGGCTCCCTGTCGTCATCGACAAGCCGTTTGCGCGCACAGCCATGGAGGCGCGGCAAGTCGTTCAAACGGCGCGTGAGAGACGATTGCCGGCAATCCCCTATCACAATCGTCGTTGGGACAGTGACTACCTGACGCTTCGGCGCCTGATGAACGAGGGAGTGCTGGGGCGTATCCTGCGCTTCGAGTCCCGCCTCGAGCGCTGGCGCCCTGAATTCAAGGGCGGTTGGCGCGAGAGCGGCGCGGTAGAGGAAGCGGGGGGCCTGCTGTATGACCTAGGCAGCCATCTCATCGATCAGGCGTTGACGCTTTTCGGCCCGGTTCGTGAGGTTTATGCGGAACTCGATCGCCGACGAGCGGGCGCCGAGACGGAGGATGACGTATTTCTCGCGCTGACGCATGCCAATGGAGTACGTTCGCACCTGTGGACGAGCGTCCTGGCGGCGCACTGTGGGCCGCGATTGCGGGTGCTCGGGGAACGCGCGGCATTCGTGAAAGAGCATGCCGATCGGCAGGAAGCCGCTCTGCGAAGCGCCAACCGTTCCGTCGGGCCCAATTGGGGAGAAGAACCGAGCGAATGCTGGGGAGTCCTCACCGATGGTGTTCACGAGGAATCGGTGCGGAGCGAGCCCGGCGCTTACCAGCGCTTCTATGAGGAATTGGCGAAGATGCTCCGTGGCGAAGCGCCGCCACCAGTTGAGCCTGATGATGCAGTGGCCGGCCTCGAGATCATGGAAGCCGCACGGCGTTCCGTCGCCGAGCGCAGATCAGTGGCGCTTGCCTGCGAGCAGCCGTCGTCACGTGATGCAGTGCCGTGAGCTCGTCCGCGCCAGCAAACCCAACGTGAAGATCGCCGGGGCCGACCGCGTCGCCCCACGCTGGCTCAATTGAAATCACGCGCGCCAGTATCGTGCAAGCCAACGAACTGGGTGTCGACGGTCGTGCCCGCGGGCAGGTGCGGCCTCCTCGGAGGCGCATCTCCAGGCGCGTACGGGGTTTCCCACTGCAGGGCGTCGGACACGGGCGGCGGTGGTCGCGGCCTGCTCGGCAGCAACATGGGAAAACGCGCGATCATCACCCGGCTGTTTCGCCCTCCGGGCTCACCGGACCTGGGACACTGGCGGGGCGAGGGATTGGCGCCGCACGCGAGATTTTCCGCCCTGACTACGGCAGTGCTGTCAGCCAGCCACACCGGGTCCGCCGCCGCATTCCAGCGTGGGTCCCGCCGGCGTTGATCTGTTCGCTTCGATCTCCTCAGCGAATGGGACCGGGCTGCCGACCTGCTCCTCTGCACAGCACGGCGCGCTCGCAGAGGCTCTAGCCCATGCGAGCGATGACCTGCGGCGGATTCCGGAGCCGATGTTCACCGCCACGGCAGCTCGAGCGCATCTACTTGCCGAGGGGAAAGTTGCAGCGTACCTCCGGGAACCGAAGAAAGTCCCGGTCCGAAGTATGTACGATTGCCCGATACGCTACCGCAAGGGCGCCAATCTGGGCATCGGTGACCAGATTGCCAGCGGTCCCGCCAGCCGACTCGAGCAAGGCGATCACACGATCGAGGTAGTCCGCGGGCGCCTGCAAGACCTGACAGACACCACGAGTCAGCCACGATCTGAGGTGGCCGGTCGACTCGGCAAGGGTCATCGGATTCGCATAGACGCGCGGGTTGGTGCTGACCCGCACGAACGCGAAGAGCGTGGGATGACACAATCCCACTGCCTCCTTACCGGACAGACAATCCTGCCACCACGCTCGCGCCCGCTCGTGAAATGGGCTGTCGCTGTCGCACGCGTACAGCAGCAGATTTGCGTCGGGGACGATCACTTGTGCCTGCGGGACGCAGGCCGTCTACTCTCGAGCAGGCGGACACTGAGACTCGCGAAAGCCTCGGCTTCCAGCTCATCGGCCATCTGATTCAGTCGCCCGGGGTCGATACCGGCTCGCAATCCCATGGGCCGCCCACGCACGACGAACGGCCGGTCCTCGACGCCGGGAATACCCCTGCCAGCGAGACCGGCGCGGATGGCCTGGTTCAGAGTCTCCTTGAAACTCTGCCGCCGCTGGTGCATCGCATCGCGCAGCAGCTGCTCGACGTCCGGATCGAGAGTGACCGTGGTTCGCATGCAGGCATCATGACTGCAATATAGTTTGCTGTCAAGATGCGCCGCTCAGGCTCATCAACCTGTTGTTGATCACCACTCGGATAGAGCCAATCCTCCCCCGCTCGACCGTCGAGCAGTCAACGTCTGGATGAAAACGCTCCATCGGGAGGACGCCGAGCCCATCGCGATGAGCGGAAGCGGCCACCAACTTTCTCGCCCCATAACCCACC
>JAKBCR010000131.1 GCA_021807675.1 Pseudomonadota bacterium | reverse complement strand
GGCCGCGCGGTGCACTACTCTTGCCGGCCGGAAAGCGCCTTCGTGCCCGATCCCGAGGAGATCGAGCGGCTGGTGACGCCACGTACGCGCGCCATCGTCATCATCAATCCCAACAACCCGACCGGCGCCGTCTACCCGCGGCCGGTACTCGAGGCGCTGGCGCGACTCGCGGAACGCGCCGGGCTCATCGTCTTCAGCGACGAGATCTACGATCAGATGGTCTACGATGACGCCGAGTTCGTCCCGATGGCGACGCTCGTGCGCGACACGCTATGCGCGACACTGTCCGGGCTCTCGAAGGTCTATAGAGCCTGCGGCTACCGGGTGGGCTGGGCGGTGTTCTCCGGCCGCACCCGCGCCGCGGCAGACTACCTGAGCGCGCTGGAGCTCCTGAGCTCGCTGCGGCTGTGCAGCAATGTGCTCTCGCAATGGGCGGTGCAGACCGCTCTCGGGGGCTACCAGAGCATCAAGGACCTGGTCAGCCCCGGCGGGCGGCTCTACGAGTCGCGCCGGACCATCCTGAACGCCGCCGAGAGCAGCCGCTTTCTCGAGCTGCCGCCGCCCGCGGGTGCGATGTATGCCTTCGTGGGAGTGAATACCCGCGAGTTGCCCGGCTTCGACGACCAGAAATTCGCGCTCGATCTTCTCGAGCAGAAGCACGTGCTCGTGGCGCCTGGAGTGAGCTTCAACGTGCCCTATCGCAATCGTTTCCGGGTGACGACTCTGCCTGATCCGGCCATGCTGCACACGGTGTTTGCGCGCATCGAGGAGCTGCTCGAGAGCTATGCGAGCGCCGCTGCCGATGGGTCCGGGCCGAGCAGCCACCGCAACGTGGTCGAGGCGACCTCTCGATTCAAGTAAAAGCGCAAGATACAGCGCTAATTTCTTGTATTGCTAAAGATTCCTCACCATCTCAGCGCTGTCCTCGAGCGCGGGGGCACCGTGGTCGTGCCCTCGCGTCAGCGGGCGCACGCGCTGAGGCTGGCCTGGGCCACCGCCCAGCTCGCGCGTGGCAGTCAGGTCTGGCGCAGCCCGGATACTCTGCCGCTCGAGGGCTGGCTGATACGCGAGCTCGAGCGTCACGCCCCCGGCAGCGCCGATCGCGACGGACCCCCGGGTACCGTGCCGCGAGCGCTCTCGCCAGGCGAGAGCTGGCTACTCTGGCGCGAATGCACGATCGCGGCCACCGCCGACCTCGACCTCGTCAACAAGGTCTCCCTCGCTGAGTCGCTGCGTCGCGCGAGCGACCTCGCCACCGATCTGAGCCTCGACCTCGAGACTACGCGCGCGCCCGCCGGGACCGAAGCGGGGCTGCTGGCCACGGTGCACCGGGCTGTCCTCGACCGGTGCAAGAGCCTCGCAGCGGCGCCGCTGCAGGAGGCAGTCTCCAGACTGCCTTGGCTGGGGGATGAAGGTCCGGTCGCCTTCGCGGGGTTTCTCGATCCTTCGCCTCGCGTACGGTCGATCGTCAACACCCGGGCGCGGTATGGCTTCGAGAGCTCATGCCCTCCCGTGGACCTTGCGGCGGCGGCCTTGCCCCGCGTGGAGAGGCCGGCGGATGAGCGTGAGGAGCTCGAGCACATCGCCGAGTGGTGCCAGCGGCGGTTGGCGGCGCAAGCGGATGCCCGTCTCCTGATCCTCTTGCCGGGATCAGCCGGTCGGCGCGAGCGGCTGGCAGCGCTCATCCGGCAGGCGGTGGATCCGGCCGGGGCACTCGGGGGCGAAACAGCGTCGCTCCTAGGCCTCGAAGGAGGACAACCGCTCGCCAGCCTGCCCCTGGTTGCGCACGCCCTCACCGCGCTGGCGATGGTCGCGGGAGAGCCTCTCGCGCTCGAGAGCCTGCTCGAGTGGCTGCGGGGAGCCTGGTGGGCGGAGCCCGGCGCGGCAGACCGAGCTCGGCTCGATCTGTGGCTGCGCGAGCAGGGTCGGCTGCGGCTCGATCTCGGATCCTTCCTGGCGGCATTGCGGCGAGCTCCCGGCCCGATCGCGATGCCAGCCGGCATCGTGGCCGCGCGGCTCGAGCAGGCTGCGGGTGCCGCACGAGCGCGCTCCGGGACTCCTCGCGAGTGGTCGGAGAGGCTCAGGGCGGCACTGGATCATTTGGGCTGGCCCGGAGCCGGCACGCGCGGCAGCGCCGAGCAACAAACACTGGTGCGCTTTCACGAGTTGCTCGATGAGCTGGGGCAGCTGTCTGCGGCGGCCGGGACGCTCACTCTCGATGTCGCCGTACAGTGGCTGACGGAGCTAGCGTCCCGAACGCCGTACCGACCTTCGGATGACGATGCCGCGGTCACTATCTCCGCCGCGTTTGTGGATCCGGTGGTGAGATATGACGGTGTCTGGGTTGCCGGGCTGCATGCGGAGCGCTTTCCACAGCCGGTCGCGCCCGACCCGTTTCTGCCCCTCGCGGCGCAGATCGAGGCCGCCTGGCCAGCCGCCACCGCCGCAGGCAGGTTGGAGGAAGCGAGAGCGCTCATCGCCGCTTGGCGCGCAGCCGCCGCGGAGCTGGTGCTTAGCGCCCCGGCACGCGCCGAGGACATCGAGCTGTTGCCGAGCCCCATGCTCGAGCAGTGGCGCAGTGCCGAGCGGTCATCCTCGCAACCGCGCGTCTCAATATGGCTTCCCGCACGGCTTCACCGTTCTGGACTGCTCCGGGAATGGCGTGACGACGTCGGTCTCGCATGGAGCTCAGAGCGTCCGCTGCCCTCAGGCACGAGGAGCCTCGAGCTGCAGAATCAGTGTCCCTTCCGGGCCTATGCGGAGCTTCGGTTGGGAAGTCTCGATCCCGGTATGCCGGAGCCGGGTGTTGCGCCCGATGCGCGCGGCCAACTCCTGCACGACGCCCTGCAGCGGCTTTGGGCCAGGCTCGGCGACTCTCGCGCGCTGCTCGCGCTCTCGGCCGAGGCGCTCGAGGAACTGATTGCGCAGTCCGTGGAGAGCGCGGCGGCCGCGCTCGATGCCGCAGGCGAGGGCTCGGCCGGGCGTGCGGCGCTGGCGCGAGAATGCCGCCGCACCGTCAGGCTCATCCGCAAGCTCCTCGAGGTCGAGCGCAGGCGCGCTCCCTTTCGGGTGCGGCACACTGAGTACTCATCGCGGCTCCACCTGGCAGGCCAGGAGCTGCGGCTGCGCATCGATCGGCTCGATTCCCTCGAGAGCGGTGGCCTCGCGATTCTCGATTACAAGAGCGGCAGGCGGGTCAGCCCCGACTGGTATGGCGATCGGCCCTCCCATCCGCAACTCCTGACCTACCTCGCGGCTGTCGGGGAGGATGTCGTCGCAATGGCGACGGTTTGCGTGACCGCGAGGGAAGTCAGGTTCGACGGCATCGCCGTGAGCGAGGACCTGCTTCCCAAGGTGGGCGCCGTCAAGGCGGCTGACGGACAGTCGCCGGATTCGTGGCAATTACGCGTTCGGCAATGGCGCGGTGTGGTGGAGCGGTTGGCCGTTGCTTTTGCGGCGGGGCACGCGGAGGTCGATCCGAAGCCGCGTGCCTGCGACTTCTGCCATGTGGCCGGCGTGTGTCGGGTGGGTGACGAGCCTCTCGCCATCCACGAAGAGAGTCCCGAGGGCGGCGCGAGGGGAAAAGATGACGAATAGCACCTGGGGCGCGCAAGCCGGCGATGCCGCCCGGGCCGACGAGCTGGCGCGTGAGCGTGCGATCGATCCCGCGCTGTCGGTGATTCTGCAGGCGCCGGCAGGCTCGGGAAAAACCTCCGTCCTGACACAGAGGCTGTTGCGCCTCCTGGCAGTCGTCGATGAGCCGGAGGAGATTCTCGCGATCACCTTCACCCGCCGCGCCGCCGCGGAGATGCGCGCGCGCGTTCTGCGCTCGCTCCGTGGCGAGTTAGGCGATGGCGCGCAGGGTGAGCGCCTGCGTCAACTGGCAGCCGCGGCGCTCGAGCGGTCGCAGGCGCGCGGCTGGCGCCTGGCCGAGGACCCCGGGAGGCTGCGCATCCAGACCATCGACTCGTTCAACTTCCGGCTCGCCAGCCAGCTTCCAGTCACGGCCCGCGCCGGCAGCGAGCTCTCGGTCAGCTCCCGGCCGGAGGAGCTCTACCGGCTTGCCGCGCGCGAGACACTGATGGCGGCGGAAGATGACGCCGGGCTCTGTGCGGATCTCGAGCTCCTCTTCGAGCGGCTCGACAACCGGTGGGGCCTGGTCGAGCGCCTGCTCGCCGAGATGCTGCAGGAGAGGGCGCATTGGCTGCGGTACGTGTTGGGTCACGAGCCTCAGATCCTGTGCCGGCGCGTGGCGGCGAGCCTCTCGCACATCGTGGAGGATCGCCTCCGAGCCGCCTGCCAGGCGTTGGGCGCGGATCTCTGCGCCGAGGCGGCGCGCCTGCCGGGTGTTGGGCCGCTCGAGGCGCAACCGCGGTGTCTGCCGTCCTGGAAGGCTCTGGCGCGACTCACCCTCACCCAGGACGGCGATTGGCGTAGAGCGATCAGCCGCAGACTGGGTGCGGGATACGAGAACGGCGCCGGCAAGGAGGCGCTGCGCGCCTGCATCGAGCGCTTGGGCGCCGTGCCCGCGGCGCGCGAGACGCTGCTCGAGGCCGCCTCGCTCCCGAGCCCGCAGCTCGGGCCGCAAGATGCCGGAGCCCTCGCGGCCCTCTCGCGAGTGCTGCGCGCGGCGGCCGCGCAGCTGCAGGCGCGCTTCGCGCTCGAGGGGCGCGTAGACCATACCTATATCGCCGGCGCGGCGAGGGCGGCCCTCGCTGAGGCCGGGCTGCCGACCGACCTGGCTCTCGCGACCGGATTGTCTCTGCGCCACGTTCTGGTCGATGAATTCCAGGACACTTCCGTGGCGCAACTCGAGCTACTCGAGGCGCTGACCGCGGGCTGGGAGCCGGGCGATGGCCGCACGCTCTTCGTCGTCGGCGATCCGATGCAGTCGATCTACCAGTTTCGAGAGGCGGAAGTCGGCTGTTTCCTGCGCGCGCGCGACCTCGGCATCGGCGAGCTGCGGCTGACACCTCTTCGCCTGCTGCGCAATTTTCGCTCGACGCCGGCGCTCATCGAGTGGACCAACGAGACCTTCGGCCGGCTCTTTCCGCGGGCCGACGATCTGCGTGAGAGCGCGGTGGCGTTCACGCCGAGTCTTGCGGGAAAGCCCCCCGAAGCCGCGGGCGAGGGCGGTTGCATAGAGTTGTGCCTCCTCGCGGGCGCCGGTCGGGAGGCCGAGGCGGAAGCGATCGTGTCCAGGGTCGCAGACCTGAAACGGCGCGATGGGCAAGCCAGCATCGCAATCCTGGTGGCGGCGCGCTCACATGCAAGGGCCATCGTTGCTGGGCTCCATGCGCGTGCGATCGATGCGATCGGCGTCGAGCTCGTGCCGCTCGCCGAAGTGCCGACCGTGCGTGACCTCGTGGCGCTCACCCGCGCGCTCTGTCACCTGGGCGACCGCACCGCGTGGCTCGCGGTGCTCAGGGCCCCGTGGTGCGGGGTATCGCTTGCGACCCTCACGCGGCTCTCGGCTCGCGGCGACCCGCGGCTCATTTGCGAGGCGCTGCGCGAGCCGGACCGGCTCGAGGCATGCGCGGCGGAGGAGCGCGCCCGGCTCGAGCGGGTCACGCGAGTGCTCGAGGAGGGACTCTTGCAGCGCGATCGAGCGCCTCTCGCCGATTGGCTGGAGGGGGTGTGGATGGCGCTCGGCGCCGCAGACGCATACCCGCTGGAGGAACTGCGGCACGCGCGCGCCTTCTTCGATGCGCTCAGCGAGCGCACGGCCTCGGGAGAGTGGCGCGGGATCGGCACGCTGGAGTCGGTGTTGGCCAGTCTCTACGCCCAGCCGCAGGCACGTACCGATGCGCCGGTGCAGGTCCTGACCATCCATGGCGCCAAGGGCCTCGAGTTCGACCATGTGCTGGTGCCGAGCCTAGATCGGGATCGCAATCGGGGAGGCGAGCCGCTGCTTCGTTGGCTCGATCTGCCACGCTCCGCGGAACCTGCCTCGAGCGGTGCGATGACCTCGGGTGACCGGTCATCGGAGCCCGAGAGCGATCTGCTCATGGCACCGGTGCCTGCGATCGACGATGAGGAGCCGGGGGAAGTCGGCGCATTCCTCAGGCGGCTCACGGCACGCCGGGCCGCGAACGAGCAGGTGAGACTTCTCTATGTTGCAGCCACGCGCGCCCGACGGTCGCTTCACCTCTATGCCGCGCCCGCAGCCAGGGCCGACGGGCGCATCGCTCCGCGCCCGAAGACGCTGCTCGCCTTTCTTTGGCCAGCGCTCGAGACCGACTTCCTGGCCTCTTCGATGACCGGGGCCGACGCCGCGCTCGCGACCCAGACCGGCTCGCCGCCAGGGAGGTCGCTGCACCGGCTGGCCTCGCACTGGGCGCCCCCTGCGCTTCCTTGCGGCCCGCGGCTGACTCGACTGCCGCTCGCGCAGAGCTCCCTCGAGACACCGGAGTTCAGCTGGGTGGGAGAGACCCGCCGCCATATCGGTACCGTGGTTCATGCCGCGCTGCAGGCTTTCGGCGCGGCCGCGGAGCTTCCTGCGCGCGCCTGGCTCGAGTCCCGGGCCGAGCACTATCGCGAGCAACTGCGCCGCCACGGCGTGCCCGCGCGCGACCTCGACCGGGCGACGGCCGATGTCGTAGAAGCGTTGAGGCGAACCGTCGGCGATGAAAAGGGACGTTGGATCCTCTGGCGCGAGCACGGCCAGGCGGCGAGCGAGGTCGCCCTCACGGGGATTGCGAACGGCAGACTGACGAGCGTGGTGATCGATCGCTCGTTCCTCGACGAGCAGGGCACGCGCTGGGTCATTGACTTCAAGACGAGCCGGCACGAAGGCGGTGGGCTCGCAGAGTTCATCGGGGAGGAGCTCGAGCGCTATCGGGGGCAGCTTCAGACTTATGCGACGCTCGCGCGCGGGCTCGGGCCCGAGCCGGTGCGGGCGGCGCTCTATTTCCCGTTGCTGGGGATCTTCCGCGAGGCTCAGTAGTTTCCCATGTACCCCCGTTCACCCCGAATCATGAAGCGGCACGAGCCGGTGCCCAGGCACAGGGACTGTGCCCCGCCGCCGCAGGTGGCGGAGCCTGGGGCAAAAAACCGCGCTTTTTGCCCCAGGCACGCTGGGCGGGGCAGGATGCCCCGATCCAGCGCTTCTTAGTAGGTCCCCGACAAAGCGAACTCGCGCCGGCCCTGATCATCCGGCGTGCCGAGAAACTCGATGGCGTTGACGAGGGCCGGAACCGCGCTCGGACGCGGTGTCACGTAACCCGACAGGTCATATCCGGGCTGTGGCGTGAGAACGAGCTTCCCTTGGACCGCCAGCGGACCGCCGAGGTCCTGCACTGCGCCCGTCGGCTCCGAGGCGCCGCCCGGAAAGGTCACGGCGAAACTGCCGAGCGGGGTCACATCGCCGCTGCTGTCGACGATGTTGCGTGCCTCGATCCGGCCTTTGAGATCTCTGACGACACCCTGCTTCGTCACTCTCGCAAGAGTGAGGTTGACGTGCAACGTGCCGGTCACCGCCTGGGGCGCACCGGGCAGCAGCGTCGGGTCGAGAGGCAGCGACGCCGTCACGTTCCGCGCGACCACGGTGTCGCCGAAACCAACTTCGACATCAGCCAGGAGGGAGGTCGTGGGCGGATGCTGCAGGTCGATGCGCGCGGCTAGCTTGCCGAGCAAGAGCCGCGCCGGCCGAAGCTGCCACGTGAGATCGCCCATGCCGACCCCGCGGACGACGAGCCCGCTGCAATAGCCGCTCCAAATGGAGCCTTCGACGCCGGTGCAGCTGAAATTCGCGCCCGCCGTCGGCAGCACCCAGCTCGCCGGCAGTCGAGCGAGGACGATCGCGGCGAAAGCCACGACACCCATGACGATGACGGCCACGGTCCGCTTCATGCGAGGAGGGCTCAGGGGCCTTTCAGGACGAGGGATGCGTTGACCGTGCCGGCCGGCCCGGCGCTGTCGATGGTTGCGCTCTCGATCTGGACACCATTCTGCTGGCTCAGGCGTGCGAGCCAGCCGACCAGCGTGTCGAACGGCGCCTTCTGCAACTCAACCCGCAGATTCCCGCGGCCGCTCGGCTGGCTGCCCGCGAGCGAGCCACCGAGCCCCGACTCATGCGCCGACTGATCGACGATCACGATGAGCGACTCGCCCGAGTGGCTTCGCAAAGGCCCCGCGGCGGCGATCTGCGGCGCCGCGCTGCGCATCCAGACGAGGTCGGCCTGTTTCCGGGCCACCTGGCTGCGCAGGTGTGAGACGCTGTGGTCGAGCGGCAGGATGACCGCGAACACGAGGAGGACCGCGGCCATGATGCCGCCGATGAGGAGCGTGCGGCGGTCGCGATCCGACAGCGAGTGCAGCGAGGAGGCGAGATCCAGTGACCGTGCCATCTCAGGTCCCCGAGCGCATCTCGATGCGGCCCTCGTACGCGGAGCCGGCCGGGCTGTCAGAGACCAGGCGCGCTCGCCACCCTTGCTGGCGCAGCCGCCGGCTCAGACGGTCCAGCGACTCGACGCTCGGCGCGGAGGCTTTGAGCTGCAGCGTGCCGTTGGTGAAACTCAATGCCTGCAGCACGGCTTCGGGGGTGGCGCGATGAGCCTGCACGATAGCCTGCAGCGCCCGCAGGAATCCGCCGGAGGCCTGACTGGCGCGCACCGCCGCGAGCCGTTGCTCCATCTGGCGCCGTGCCTCGTAAGTATCCACCTGCCCCGGCATGGCCGTGTGAAACACCTGCTCGATCGAGGCGTCGAGCCGGTGGTTGGCATGATCGAGCACGGTAAGCTCGGCAGCTTTCCCCGCGATGTGCAGCGCGATGAAGCCCGCAAGGAGCGCCGCCGCCAGGCGCCACGCGCTCCAGCCAACAGGGTGCGGTGTGACCGGGGCATAGGGACCCTGAAGGAGGTTGGTGGCGGTGGTCGCGGGGAGCTGCTGCGCAAAAAGCGCAAGCGAGCCGCCCGTGAGCAGCTGGATCTGGATGCCCTCGAAGCGCTCGCGGGCCGCCTCCACCCGGGCAGCATGGCGGTGCCATTCCGCCGGGCCGGTGTATAGGATGAGGCCCCTGCCTCCCGGCATCCCTGGCTCGATGCCCGAGAGGGCGATCTCCAGGCCCTCGTCGAGAGCGTCGGCGGGCAGCGTCACTACAGGCCCGGATGGGGGACGTACAACGATTGCGTCCTCCTCCAGGAGTGCCACGGCCTGACCGGGGTTCTGGGGCAACAGCTCGCTGTCGGCGTACAGGGCCTCGGGCTCGAGGCCGCTCGCCTTGAGGAGGCGGGTCCATTCCTCCATGAGCTTGCGCGCCACGACCGCGACGGGCACTCGGGGCGAGTCTCCCTGGCGGCGGCCGATGGCGAAGTGCAAATCCTCGAGGTCCTCCGCGAGCTGCTCTTCGAGCGCATAGGGCACCAGCTGATGCAGCTTGGCGCCCGCTTTGGCCGGGGGCAGCTCCGGCTCGGCCAGGAGTACGTCCGTTCCCCGCACCAGCACGACCACGTGCCGCCCCGCGGCGCGCGGCGCGGCTAGCGAGAGGGGACCGCCCTGGGGAGGGCCGGTCGCCGCGCCACGAGGATCGACCACGAGCCAGGTGGCCTGCTCTTGGGGTGTGCGCGGGAGCCTGAGGAGGAGCCAGTCAGCCATGGTGTCCAATACTAGTTCCCCATCGACCAGTGGTCGACCCCGAAACGATGAAGCGGCACGAACCCGGTGACCAGGCACACGGAGGTGCCCCGCCGCCGCAGGTGGCGGACGTTGAGGCAAAAAACCGCGCTTTTTGCCTCAACGGCGCTGGGCCGGGCAGGATGCCCGGATCCAGCGCTTCATACTAGTTCCCCATCGACCAGTGGTCGACCCCGAATCATGAAGCGGCACGCTCAGTTCGGCGTGAAGCTGCGCATCACGGTGCGGACCTGGTGGGTAGGGTCCAGGTAAAGCGTCGTGTACACGGCGAATTCGGCCGACCCTTCGGTGATGAAGCTCGTCAGGCGAAACCAGCTCGAGGTCTGGGCGGTCAGGCTCTGCAGCTGCTGCTTGAGGGTCGGGTTCGTGATGGCGCTCAGGAACACCGTCTGTTGCGGGAAACAAGTGCCGGCAGCCTCGCGGTCTTTCTCGAACCCCGCCGGATTGAGACTGTACTGCTGGATTCCACTGAGCGCATCGAGCACCTCGGGAGAGGCCGAGCAGAGGTTGATCGGGGTATTTAGCGGCAACGCGACGATGTAGGGGGCGAGCTTGTCGAAGTCGGCGCGCGTGAAGCCTGGCAGCGCCATGAGCTCGCTGGTGCTGGTCACCGGGAGCTTGGGCGTGCGATAGGGTGGATCCATCTCCATGTACACGCTGTCGTCCGCACCGTCCTGAACCATCTGAGTCGGACTCTTGTCGATCCAGTCGACGAAGTCGTCAGCCCATTTGGTACTCAGGCCGAGCATGGTGAGCAACCGCTGGAACGCGGCAATCGCCGCCGGGTTGGGTGTGTAGCCATTCTGCTCGACCAGGTCGTTGATGTTGAAACGCCCCTGCAGATCCTGCAGCGAGGCTTCCAACATCGCGCCGGGCACCACTTCGGTGGGGCCGACCGGCTGGCTCCAGCCCTGGGCGGGGTAGATGTAGGTGGGATTCTTGCTGAGCGCCTGCTGCAGGCCATAGCCTGCGAGCGCCTCCGCACCCTCGGCAACAAGCAGGGCCTGATCGAACTCGAAAGTGGCGGCGGCACGGCGCGCGGTCATCGCATTGTCATAGGCCATCGCGGTGGCAATGATGGTGCCCAGCGCCACGAGCAGAATCGCGACGAGGAGCGCCACACCGCGCTGACGATGCCGAGGCGAAAAGCCACCGTGGCTCACTGGGCAATCTCGAAGATGCGGCTGATCTTGCCCCACTCCTTGGTGTTCACCGTCACCTTCACCGCCATCGGGCGCAGGCGATAATAGGAGTCCTGGAGGTTGCCGCCTCCGACCCCGGCCGGCGGCCAGGTATCGACCCAGCCGCGCGTCGTGGGGTTCATGTAGAGAAACGACACGCCGAGCAGGTGTTTCAAGAGGTTCCGCTTGACCGGCATACTCGATAACGTAGGATCGAGCACGTTCCAGTGCTCACGCACCAGGGTGCCGTTGTCGAAAACGTATGCGACCCGCTCGAGCTCTGTACGCTGCAGGCCTGTCGGGTTGCTCCAGCCGCTGCGCGTCAGGACGACCAGCGGACTCGACGTGTCAGACGTGATGGACGTCTGGGCCGTGTCCGACGTCCCGGACATTTCGAAGGTGGGGCTGCCTTGCAGGCAGGGCAGGTAGTTATTGCCATCCGGCGAGCGCACCGGCCGCGGTGCAAGCTGCACGAAGTCCTGCTCCATGACGCTCATGGCGGTCTCGAGCCGCACCAGACCCCGCTGGTGCCGGCGGATGACGCCGCGGTTCTGCAGCGCCTGATCGATGGCGCCGTAGCCCATGGCAAACATGATGGCAGCGATGAAGAGCGCCACCAGCAGCTCGATGAGCGTGAAGCCGCTTCCGGGGGATTTGCGGTGACGAGGCGCAGGTGCGCTCAGCGCGGTCATGGCGGGGTGGTGCCGTTATTGCTGCTCGGCGGCAGACCGAGGATGGGATTCTGGGACCAGTTGAAGGGCTCCGCCGTCGTACCCGGGTCGACGGCGCTGCCCATGAAACCCATCGCGGTCGCATACCAACCGCGGTCCGCGCTCGCCTTGCTGTCAGCGGGCCGCACGTCGACTTCGATCCGCACCATTCCCGGTATCCGGGTGGCGGTGACCTTCTGCCGCCACTCCCAGCTTCGCCCTGCGTAATCGACGGTGTCATGGCTCGTACCGGTGCCGGGAATGGAGCCGGACAGTCTGACGGTCTCGATGCGGTTGAATGCCGCCCACTCGGCGAAGGTCTTATCCTGAAGGTACATGGCCGCGTTGGCCGAGGAGGTCAGCGCCTCCAGGACCGCCGCCATGCCGATGGCCACGATGGCGAGCGCCACCAGCACCTCGATGAGAGTGAACCCTCTGTGCACCAGAAAACCCCTTGTAGATTCTCTCAAGAGCCGCTCTCGATCATTGGCTTCTCGACGATGTCGCCGTCCTGATTGACATCCAGCGTGATGCTGCGGCCGGTGCTCGGACGCTCCAGCGTGATCTTGAACGAGGACAGATCGCCGCTCGAGAAGATCATCACCTGCGGGGCGAACTCGGTCGAGTCCGAACCCGAGCTCGAATCCGCCCCGGCCTGGGGTATCGGGCTCGGCTGCCTCATCGAGCTCGAGCCGGAATCGGACGCCGAGCTGGACGGCACGTTGAGCTTATCGTGCAACACGACCGGCCGGGCATCGACTACCAGTTTGAAATCAAGCCCTTTCGGCAGCATCCTCTCGCGCAGTGCATCGTCCTCGAACACCCTGCGCCATGCGGCGCGGCGTACGCCATAGACGACGAACTCGTACCCGCGCTGGCTGAATACGATACCGTAGTTGCGCGTCTGCAGCTCTGCCTGGTCCTGGG
>JAKBCR010000130.1 GCA_021807675.1 Pseudomonadota bacterium | reverse complement strand
CGCCTCGGATGGTGCCAGCATGCCGGCTATCAATCCGTACAATCAGGAAGTCTGGGCGCAAGTCCCCGTCGCGAGCGAGTCCGACGTTGCGGATGCAGTCGCATCCGCTCGCCGCGCCTATGAGACCGTCTGGAGCAAGACCTCCCCGGGCGCGCGGGCCAAGCTGCTCAACAAGGTCGCCGATCTGCTCGATGCAGACGCCGACCGCATGGCGCTGCTCGAGACCACCGACAATGGCAAGGTGATCCGAGAGACGCACAGTCAGATGGGCTATGCCGCGCGGATCTTTCGTTATTACGCAGCTTGGGCGGACAAGATGCACGGCGATGTCGTGCCGCTCGACCAGAAGGACACGCTCGATCTCGCCATTCGCGAGCCCTATGGGGTGATTGCCGCGATCACGGCGTGGAATTCCCCGGTCGCCATTCTCACCAATTCGCTGCCGGCGGCGCTGGCCGCCGGCAATTGCGTCGTCATCAAGCCGTCCGAGCATGCCTCGGTCACCACGCTCGAGATCGCGAGAATGATCGAGAAGGCCGGATTCCCGGCGGGTGTGGTCAATGTCGTCACCGGTGCGGCGCCGACGGGCAAGGCGCTCACGGGCAACCCCGGCATCGACAAAGTGAGCTTCACGGGCAGTCCCGCCGTGGGTCGCGCAATCGCCTCGGCCGCCGCAGCCAATCTCAAGCCGGTGATCCTGGAGCTCGGCGGCAAGTCGCCTAACATCATCTTCGACGATGCCGATTTCGATCGGGCGCTGATCGGCGCGCTCGCGGGCATTTTTGGCGCTACCGGCCAGACCTGCATCGCCGGATCGCGCCTTCTCGTCCAGCGAGGGATCTACGACCGAATGGTCGAGGGATTGGCCAAGCGGGCGGGGCAGATCAAGATGGGCGATCCGCGCCTGCCGGAGACCGAGATGGGGACGGCGGCGAACGAGCCGCAGTTCAATCGCATCCTCGGCTTCATCGAAGCGGCGAAGGCGGATGGTGCGAAGTTGGTCGCCGGTGGCCGCCGTGCGACGGGCGCGGGCCTCGATCAGGGCTTCTTCATCCAGCCCACGATCTTCGCCGATGTGCACAACGACATGAAGGTGGCGGCCGAGGAGATCTTCGGCCCCGTGCTCTCGATCATTCCGTTTCGCGAAGAGGAGGAGGCCGTCGCGATCGCCAATGCCACCCCTTACGGCCTGGCGAGCGGCGTATGGTCGGAGAACATCTCGCGCTGCATGCGCATGATGCGGGCGGTCCGCAGTGGTGTCGTCTGGGTGAACACCTACCGCGTGGCTGCCCCACAGGCCCCGTTTGGAGGCATGAAGAATTCGGGCTTTGGCCGTGTGCGCGGAGAGGCCGGCATCCTCGAGTTCATGCAGACCAAGAACGTCTTCATCGATTTCTCCGGCGACAAGCGCGATCCCTTCTCGATGAAGTTCTGACTCGCCACGGGCGGAACGAGATGTCTGGAGCATGACCGTCATCGCCAGTGCCGATTTCCAGATCGACCTCTTCTCCCCCGAGGTGATCGCCAATCTGGAAGCGGTCTACAAGCGGCTTCGCGACGAGCACCCGGTTTATTACGACCGGGACTATGACACATTCTTCTTCTCGCGCTTCGATGACGTCTGGGAGGTTTTGCGCGTGGGTGACAACGCGCTGCTCGCCACGGAGAGCAACCTGCCCACGCCAGAGTACCTGCGTACCCACCACAACACCGGCGCACCCCCTTTCGCCTCGACCAACCCGATGGCGCCGGGGCCTAAGCTTCACTCTCCCTGGTACGAGCAGATGCGCGCTGCGCACATCACCCCGCTGCGCCCGAAGAGAGTGGCGGCGCTCGCGGATCTGGTGCGCAATCTCGCACGGGAGCGGCTGCAGACGCTGCTGCCCCAGCGCAAGTTCAACCTGACCATGGACTACGCTGGCGTGGTCGGTGTGACCGTCATCTGCTCCCTCTTCGGCCTGCCGGCCGCGCGGGCCAGGGAGATCATGGACAAGGTCAATGAGCTGGCACGCTACGATCCGCGCAAGAGCACGGATCTCGGCGCCTTCTTCGCCGCGCTGACCGGGGATATCATCCCGGCGATTCAGGCGCGTCGCGCCGCCGGTGCCGACGGATCGAACTTACTTATCGACGGCCTGATCAGCTACCGCGTCGAGCCCGAGGGACGCGCGCTGTCCGACCAGGAGATTTGCGATCAACTGGTGTGCGCGATGGTGGGCGGCATCGAGTCCATGCCCAAGGTCACGAGCCAGGGGATCATGGAATTGTGGCGGCGGCCCGAGCAGCTGAAAGCCGTGCGCGCAGATCTCGATGCGAATCTGCCGATCGCGGTGCAGGAGATGATCCGTTACTGCGCCCCCGCCCAGTATACCTTCCGTACGGCCCATAGGGACCTCACCGTGGCGGGCGTGCACGTCAGGGCCGGCCAGCGTGTGGCGAGCCTGCTTCATTCGGCCTCACGCGACGAGCGGGAGTTCGAGGACCCCGATGAGTTCATCTGGAACCGGCCGATCCGCAGGGTGCTGTCGTTCGGCTTGGGTCAGCATCATTGCATCGGCAAGCACCTCGCCACGCTGGAGATCACCGCGCTGGCGCATGAGTTCCTGACGACGGTCACGAGCTTCGAGTTTTCCCTCGATGAGGCGGGGAAGAACCGCGGTGTCATGCAGCGGGGCTGGATCAACCTGCCCGTCGTGATCCTCGACTAGACCATTGCAGGAGACCCACACGAAGACGAAAATTGTAGTCGATCGGACTCTCTGCGACGGGAATGGCAACTGCGCCGCCGCGGCACCGGAGCTCTTCAGGCTCGAGCAGGACGATACGCTCAAAGTCCTGCGGGACATGGTCGATGAAAGCCAGCGTGCAAAGGCCGAAGCCGCGGTGAGAGTCTGCCCCAAGGCAGCGCTCAAACTGGTGGAAGAGCGTTGACCCGCCGGCCGCGCGTACCATCACGAGCGCGCCCATCGGGCGAGGGGGACTTCAGTCCGAAGCCTGAGGGCTGTACCGCTGCGACCGAGGAGCCATCATGCCTTTCGACCTGCTGATCCGGGATGGCACCGTCGTCGACGGGTCCGGTCTTGCCCGGTATCCGGGCGACGTTGCGGTTCAAGACGGAAGAATTGCCGCCATCGGACGGATGAAGGGCGCCGCGGCGAGGCAAGTCATCGATGCGGACGGACTCGTAGTCTCTCCCGGCTTTGTCGATGGCCATACTCACATGGATGCGCAGGTCTTTTGGGACCCCATCGGGACCTGCTCGTGTTATCACGGCGTCACGACGGTCGTGATGGGCAACTGTGGCTTCACGCTGGCTCCCTGTCGCGAGCGGGAGGCGGATTTCGTCTTCCGCAATCTCGAGCGGGCCGAGGACATCAGTCGCGAGGCCATGCTGGCCGGAATACGGTGGCGGTGGGAGACCTTCCCTGAGTTTCTCGACGTGCTCGAGAGCCTGCCGAAGGGCATCAATTACAGCGGCTACATCGGCCACGGGGCGCTGCGCACCTACGTCATGGGTGAGCGTGCATTCGACGGCGCGGCGACCGACGCTGACATCGAGGTGATGGCGCGCGAGGTTCGCGGCGCGCTGTGTGCCGGCGCGATCGGCTTCTCGACCTCTCGGTCGCTGGCGCATGAGACATCCGACGGGCGTCCCGTCGCCAGCCGCCTGGCCGAGTGGCGGGAGATCGAGGCCATAGTCGCAGCGATGGGCGAGCTCGATGCCGGCATCTTCCAACTCGCTCCGGCTCGCGAGACCGATCCGAAGTTCAGCACGGCATTGAAGGACTTGGCCGTGAGCTCGGGCCGGCCGATCACTCTGGGCATGGTCGCCAGCCTCAAGGCTCCAACCGATTGGCGGCCGCACTTGGAGATGATGGAGACGGCCGCGCGGGAAGGCGGGCGACTTTCTGCGCAGGTGCATGCCCGTGATATCAGTGTCCTGCTCTCCTTCGAAACGGAGCTGCCGTTCGACCGTTGGGACGGCTGGCGTGAATTCCGCAGTCAGCCCCTCGAGCGGCAAATGGCCGGATTGAGGGATCCCGGCACGCGCGAGCGTCTCGTGCAGATCGCGAGCCGTCCGTACCAGGGCCCTAAGGTCCATGGCGCGGGCGGTCGGCCGCCGGATTGGGAGTGGATGTTCCTGCTCGATGACCTGTCGCGACCCAAGCCATCGGTCGCCGAGATCGCTCGCCAGCGCAACGTCAGGCCCGCCGAGGTGATGATCGACGAGGCGCTCAAGCGCGATTTGAGGCTCTTCTTCCGCCAGGTGGCGGTGAACGGCGATGAGGAGCAGGTGCTCGCGCTGATGCGCCATCCGCGCTCCGTCGTGACCTTCTCCGACGCGGGGGCGCACGTCTCGCAGATCATGGACAACTCTCTGCAGACCCATCTGCTCAGCTACTGGGTCCGCGAGAAGCAGGCATTCACCCTGGAGCAGGCGATCCGCAAGATCACCTTTGAGACGGCCTCACAGTGGGGCTTCGCCGACCGCGGGCTCGTTCGCGAGGGATTGGCCGCGGATCTCGTCGTGTTCGATCCCGATACCATTGCTCCGAAGCTCCCGGAACTGCGACATGATCTCCCGCAGGGCGAGCGACGTCTGTTTCAGAGAGCCCAGGGGATCGCGGCGACCATCGTCAATGGCGAGGTGCTGCTGCGGGACGGCGAGGCGACCGGACAACTCCCTGGACGCCTTCTGCGCGGACGTGTGTCTCAGGTTGGCTCCTGAGAGACGGCATCGATCGGGTGTCTGCCACCGGTGACCCGTGGAGGGTTATTCCGGCACGCGCTCGCCCGTCAGTTTCGCGGTGCCGAAGAGTCCCATCTTGACCTTGCCGGTGAGCCGATCACCCTCGATGCGCACGTCGTACTTGAGGGTGAGCGGCATGGGCTTCGAGACTTTGAGGTCCCAGCGCAGTGCGTTGCCCTCAATGGTGCCGGTGAAGTCCTGCGAGCCCATCTCGCTCTGGAGTGTTCCCGTAAGGAGATCGGCGTTCGCGGCGAGGCGGGCGGTGAATTGCTGGAGTCCCATCGGAGTGGCAAGCACCATTTTCCACAGGCCATCGATGGTCGGGCGAGTGCCTGTCGGCTTCTCCACCGGCGGCGGCGGCGAGTGGGGCACGCTTGGAGGGGAGGGCTGCCCGGCCTGAGGTGAGGACGCCGGTGATGCGCCTGACAGCGGCCGCTTCTCGATCACCTCCAGGATGCGAGCGGGCGTCAACGGTAGCTCGAGCGGCGCCAGCTCACCGAACGGGGAGAGGGCGTCGGCGATGGCATTGACGAGGGTAGGCGGTCCGATGATGCAGCCGCCTTCCCCCACGCCTCTGAATCCGCCTTCCGCCTGCGAGGGCGTCGAGGCATGTACGTACTCGAAGTCCGGCACGTCCGAAATGGCGGGCAGCAGGTAGTCCTTGTAGGTCACGGCGATCGGGTTGCCGCGGGCGTCGAACCCGGCCTCCTCGAGCAGCACCGTGCCGATCGCCTGCGCGACTCCGCCAGCGATCTGGCCTTCGACCACCGCGGGGTTGATCATCACGCCGCAGTCCTCACTGCAGACCCAGCGCCTGATCTTGACGAAGCCGGTGTCGGGATCGACCTCGACGATGCAGGCGTGGGCCGCGCTGGTAAAGGTGACCGGCGGAGGCCGGTAGCGATACTGGGCTTCGAGCCCCGCTTCCATGCCGGCAGGCAGTCGCTCCGGCTCTCCGTAGGCGATTTCCGCGAGCTCGCGCAAGCTGCAAGTCTTCTCACCGGCGCCGTCGACATGAATCCTGCCGCTCTGGATACGAACGTGGGCGGGGTCGGCACCGAGAAGATGGGCGGCGATGCGCCGGACCTTGTCGACCAGCAGATCCGCCGCTTTGATCGAAGCGCCGCCGCCTGCGACGGCTTGGCGGCTGCCGGACGCACCAGCGCCAAAGCCACCCCGCGAGCTGTCGTCTTCATAAACGGTGACGTCCTCGAAGGCCACGCCGAGGCGTTCCGCGATCACCTGCGCCATGGTGGTCTGTGTGCCGTGCCCTTGGGAGTGAGTGCTCAATACGGCGCTGACCTTGCCCGTCGGCTCGATCCGCAGCTGCGCCACGTCGGTCGAGAGGACGCTGATGCCGGCGCTGCCGGCCGTCGGCTCGATGTAGGTCGTGATTCCGAGACCGAGGTAGCGTCCTTCGGCGCGCGCCGCTGCCTGTTCCGCCCGGAATGCGGGCACATCGACTTTCTGCAGCAGCAGGTCGAGGCATTCCGCGGGAGTGATGTCCTCCAGACGGATGCCGAGCGGCGTCGTCAGCGGCTGATCGGCCTTGGTGATGAGATTGCGGCGCCTGAGCTCGATCGGGTCGATCCCGAGCCGGCGCGCGGCGATATCGAGCGCCGTCTCGCGGGCGAGGGACTCGATCGCCCAGGGACCTCGATACGCGCCGAGTCCGGGGGTGTTGGTGTACCAGCCCCTCGCCCGGAAGCCGAAGGCCGGCATCCGGTGCGCCGCCCAGAAGAACATCATGGCGGCCAGATTGCTGTCGGGACCGTGGGGATAGGCGCCGTTGTTGAGGTCGTAATCGACGTGCGAGCCGAGAATGCTGCCGGCCTCATCGAAGGCGATGCGCAGAGCGATCTCCTGCTCGCGCGCCAGGTTGGATGCGCTCAGGTTCTCGTGACGGTCCTCGATCCACTTCAGTGGCCGGGCGAGGAGCCGTCCGGCGGCGACCACGGCGATCTCCTCCCGCCACGGCTGTACCTTGAGCCCGAACGAGCCGCCGACGTCCTTCGAGATGACGCGGATGCCCGTTTGTGGAATGCCGAACGCCATCGACAGATAGCGCGCCGCCATCTGCGGGCTTTGGCACGAGATGTACACGGTGAGCTCGCTCTCACCATGGGCGGCAACCACGACACCCCGAGTCTCCATGGGCGACTGGGCAATGCGCTGGTGGCGGATGGTGTGTCTCACCAGACATGGCGCGCTCGTGAGCAGCGCTTCGAGATCCTCATCGGGCTCCTCGGCACCCGAGGCCGCCGCGACATTGGACTCGCTTCCCGCGTGCACGAGGGAGCCGCGCCGGGCATCGGCGATCGTAACGACCGGGTCTTCCTCTTCGTAGTCGACCGTCACGAGGCCGGCCGCATCCTCCGCGAGGTAACGGTCCTGGGCGATGATCATGGCCACAGGGTCCCCGACATAGAGGACGCGGTCCTCGGCGAGCGGCGGGATACGGATGCTGGGTGAGACGAGGAAGAAGCTGATGAGGTCGATGTTGAAGCGCGCAAGGTCGCGAGCCGTCAGGACCGCATGCACTCCGGGCAGCTCTCTGGCCGCGGAGGTATCGATCGAGCGGATCCGTCCCCGCGCAATCGGACTGCGGGCGAACGCCACGTGCAGCATTCCCGGAAGCGCGATGTCATCGACAAAGACACCTCGGCCCGTCAACAGCCGGGTGTCTTCGGCTCGCGGCATCCGTCGGCCGATATAGCTCGGCGTACCGGCTTGCGGAGCGCTCATTTCTTTGCTCCCGGCTCGCCGGCGAGCTTGATGGCGGCGCGCCGGATCCCTTGATACCCGGTGCAGCGGCACACGTGCCCCGAGAGCGCATCGAGCAGAGTGCGGGCCGCCGGCTTGCTTGCGCCGCTCGTCAACGCCGCGAGGGTCATCACCACGCCCGGGGTGCAGAAGCCGCATTGCAGCGCATGCTCATCGCGCAGGGCTTGCTGCACCGGATGAAGGGTGCCGTCGGGGGCGGTGAGTCCCTCGACGGTGGTGATCGAGGATCCATCGGCCTGCACCGCGAGCATGAGGCAGGAGCGTACCGCCTGCCCGTCGACGATCACCGTGCAAGCACCGCATACGCCGTGCTCGCATCCAATGTGCACACCCGTGTAACCTGCCTCGACCCTAAGGAAATCGCTCAGCGTCAGCCGGCCTTCGACGGTTGCGGTGTGGAGCCGACCGTTGACGGTCACCTGAATGTTGTGCTGGCTCATGTCGCATTCCTCGGTTGGAGCTGCTCGCTCACCGTACGCGCAAAGATGCGCCGGCCCACTGTCCGCCGATACTCGGCGGTGGCGTGATGATCGTCGAAGGGCGCGGTCTCCGCGATCGCGAGCTCCGCGAGAGCCTGCACGTCGAGCCCCGCCACTCGTTGTCCGAGCAGAGCTTTCTCCAATTGACTTGCGCGCACCGGTGTCGGGCCCATCCCGAACCAGGCGATACCGGCGCGGCTGATCCGACCATCCTCCACCGTGACGGCTCCGGTGAGACCGACCAGCGCGAAGTCACCCGGCCGCTGCGCGACTTCGCGAAAGAGGGGCAGGGTGCCGGCGGGCCACTCGGGGAAGCGGATCGCCGTGATGAGCTCGTCCGGCTGGAGCGCGGTCGAGTAAGGACCGATGTAGAGGTCCGCCGCCGCAATCTCCCGGGTTCCGCGCGCGGAGCGTGCTTCCACCCGCGCGCCAAGGGCGATGGCGGTTGCCGGCAGCTCCGCGGCGGGCTCACCGAGGGCGATGGAGCCGCCGATCGTGCCGCGATTACGCGTCTGCCAGTGGCCCACATGGCGAGTGGCTGTCACGAGCAAGGGTAGCGCGGCGGCCAGAGTCGAATTGGCGATGATCTCGTTCTGGCGCGTCATTGGCCCGACACGGGTACCGCCGTCGGTGCGGGATACCCCCTTCAGTGCCGCAATCCGATTGATGTCCACCAGAATGAAGGGCTGGCTCAGCCGCAGAGCCAGGAGCGGCATGAGGGTCTGGCCACCCGCCAACACCGTTGCCCCGCCGCCTGCTTCCGTGAGGTGCTTGCAAGCGTCTTCGATCGTATCGGGAGCAACGTAGTCGAACGGTGCCGGTTTCAACGCTTGGCCTCCTCAATGAGGCGGGCGAGCACCGTGGCATCGAGAGTCAATACCGGTGCTACCGCTCGTCTACCGAGCTCGAAGCTCACCGCGCCAATGACGAGCAGCAGCAGTCCGATCGCAATGCCCATCCAGTCCGCTGCGCCGCCGCGCCCGGCATGTCCGACCAGATAGCCGAGGAGGGCAGCGAAAGCCACTGCCAGAATCCAGGCCGCAGGCGTGCCGCGGGCAGCGGGGGCCGGGATGCGGGCCGCTGCGGCAACGGGAGGGGAAGGGGCGGCTCGCTCTGCGGCGATGGCCGCCGGCTGTGCCGGCTCCTCGGCGGCGGTTCCCACCGCGGCGCTGAACTGCTCGAAGAACTTTCCCGCGAGCTGCCGGGCCGCCGCATCGACCAGGGGACCGCCGAGCTGCGCGAGGCGCCCTCCCACCTCGGCATCGACTTCATAGGAGAGCAGCGTACCGCCGCTGCCATCATCGGCCAGGCGCACCCTTGCGCCACTTCTGACGAATCCCACTGTGCCTCCGCGCCCCTCTATCGTCATGGTGCAGCCGCGTGGCGGATCGACATCCGACAGCGTCACGGTGCCCAGGAAGCGAGCGCCGATCGGCCCGATCCGGATATCGGCCGCGGCGCGCATCCGCTCATCGGATTCCTTCGTCAGCGACTGACAGCCGGGGATGCATCGCCTGAGCACCTCGGGATCGTAGAGCGCGTCCCACACCCGATTGCTGGGAGCCGGGATCTTCTGCTGTCCCGTCATCTGCATGGTCTAAGGCCTCTTTGATATGTCGGCGCTGGATTGCGGCGGGACAACACGTGCTCCCGGCGATCGCATGCCGCGCCCCATTGCCGTTGCGGCGGTCCGTGAACTATGATCCACTGTATATCACACATTCCCGGCGAGCTTCCACCGCCGAGCGGATCCGTTGACAGGAAGGGGGTACTCGTGTCGAAGCGCTCATTACGTACGGCAGTCACAGCTTTCCTCGGCCTCGCGGCATGCAACTTGTGCATGGCCGCCGGAAATGGCGCCGTGGGCGCGGGCGCGAACTGGGTCTATCACAACGGCGATCGCGACGAGACGGCCTACAGCCGGCTGCATCAGCTCGACACTTCAAACATCGGAAGACTCGGGCTGGCGTGGTCGCTCGACCTGCCCGGTGATGTGACGCTGGAGGCCACCCCGCTCGCCGTCCATGGAGTGCTCTACTTTACCGGCACTTACGGGAGCGTCTATGCGGTCGACGGCCGCACCGGCAAGGTGTTGTGGAAGCACGATCCGAAGACCTGGAAGTACTATCCCAACAAGATGATGTTCACCTTCGCGGCGAATCGTGGCGTGGCGTACGCGCACGGCCGCATCTTCAGCGCCGCGCTCGATGGGCGCCTGTTCGCGCTGGATGCCCGGACCGGCAAGCTGCTCTGGAGCGTAGTGACCGTCAGTCCGGCATCGATGCAGGACGTCACCGGCGCCCCGCGGGTGTTCGACGGCAAGGTGATCATCGGCAGTACCGGAGCGGATTTCGGCGCCCGCGGCTACGTGACGGCATATGACCAGAAGACGGGGCGAGAGGCCTGGCGCGTCTACACGGTGCCCGGCGCTCCGGCCGAGAACAAGGGACACCCGGCGATGGAGCGGGCCGCGGCGACCTGGAGCGGCTCGTACTGGAAGACCGGCACCGGCGGGGGTGTTTGGGATAGCATGACGTTCGATCCCGGGCTCAACCTCATTTACCTCGGCACCGCCAATGCGGGTCCCTATGACCCGACCCTGCGCAGTCCCGGCAGCGGGGTCAACCTGTACACGGATTCGATCATTGCCATCGATGCGAGCAGCGGCAAGTTCGTGTGGGCCGATCAGCTGGTGCCGCGCGATGCCTGGGACTACGATTGCACGCAGCAGATGACGCTGGCGGATCTGATGATCGACGGCAGGAAGCGCAAAGTGCTGATGCAGGCGCCGAAGGACGGCTTTCTCTACGTGATCGACCGCAAGACCGGCAAGTTGATCTCGGCGGGCAAGATCGGCAAGGCCACCTGGGCCAGGCGTATCGATGTGAAGACCGGCCGCCCCGTGCTGGAGCCCGGCATCTATTACGACAAGACCGGCCAGGCGACGATTTGGCCCGCCCCGGTGGGCGCCCACAGCTGGCAGTCGATGTCCTATGATCCGGCGACCGGGCTCCTCTACATTCCCTACATGCAGCTCGGCGTGCGATACACGAAGAACACCCCGGCGTCGCGCGGGTTCACGGTCGGCGATGTCACCATCAGCGGTTACAAGGCGGGCCCGCACGACGGCAAGGGGGCGCTGCTGGCCTGGGACCCGGTGCATCAGCGGCGGGCATGGGAGATCTGGCACGATGCCATCTGGAATGGTGGCGTGCTTTCCACCGCCGGTGGTCTGGTCTTTCAGGGCGAGGCGGATGGCTACTTCAATGCCTACGATGCCAAGACGGGCAAGCGCCTGTGGCACTTCAATGCCGGACTCGGAATCATTGCGGCGCCCATGTCCTATGCGGTGGGCGGCAAGCAGTACGTGTCGGTACTAGTCGGCTATGGCGGCTCGGCTGCGGCCTGGGGCAGTTGGATGAACGTGGGCTGGAAATTCGGGGCGCAGCCACGGCGGCTTCTGACCTTCGCGCTGGGCGGCCGGGAGACGCTGCCTCCGTCCCCGGGACCTGACATGACGGTGCACGCGCTGGACAATCCGTCCTACAAGATCAATCCGGTTCAGGTCGCGATGGGCCATGCACTCTTCATCGCATGCGCCGCCTGCCACGGCCGCAATCTGGTCTCCCCCGGCGCGCCAGGACCCGATCTGCGCGAATCGCCCGTCGCTCTCCATCGCGCGAGTCTCTGGGCCGTCGTGCACGACGGAGCCCTGATCCAGCACGGTATGCCGCGCTTTGCGACCCTCACCCGCGCTCAAGTCGATGACATTTACGCCTACATCCGTGCGGGGGCTCGCGCGGCGCTGGCTCACGAGAAGTCTTCCGGGAGCGCCGCAAACGATCACTCGCGTGCTCCCGCGGCTACCCGCGCCCACTGAGGAGTGACGGCCCGATCGGGGCCGAATGCCGCGTCGCCTGCAAATGCGTACGATTGACGACGACGGAGCGGTCATGGCCCTGGTGAGATCACGATCATCTCGGCCGCGATCGCGGGTCGCGAACCTCACCGATGCGCGACTGCTCCGCAGTCGCGCGGCGCTGCGCGGTGCGTTGCTCGCGTTGCTCGAGCGCAAGCGGCTCGATCAGATCACCATCCGTGACATCGTCGCCGAGGCGGGCGTCGGATACGCCACATTCTTCCGGCATCATCCATCCAAGGAGGTTCTGCTCGATGAGGTTGCAGCCGATGAGATCGGCCGTCTGATGGCGTTGACTCTGCCGCTATTGGATGCAACCGATACCCGCGTGTCCTGCCTGGCGCTGTGCAAGTATGTCGGGGAGCACCGTCGATTGTGGTCCGCGCTGTTGCTCGGAGGGGCCGCCGGGACGTTGCGCGCCGAGTTCATTCGGCTGGCCAAGGAAGGGGCGACGAAGATAAGAGCCGACGACCGGTTGCCCGTCGAGCTCGGGGCCGTGTCTGGAGTCGCCGCGACCATCGAGATCCTGGCG
>JAKBCR010000411.1 GCA_021807675.1 Pseudomonadota bacterium | reverse complement strand
CCGAAGCATCGGCCTCGACCGGGGCGCCGGTTGCGGGGTCGGCGCGGCATATCGGTTCATGCCACGAATGCGCTGACGCCATGCACGTGTCCGAGTTTCAATACTTCCCGGTCTCGCTGCCCTTCCTGCTCATTTTCTGGGGCCTCATCGTCCTTCTGATCGGGCTCACGGTGCTGCGGCTGCTGCGGTACGCGTCGCTCTCGATGGGCATCTCCGAAGGCGCGCTCATCGCAATCCTCGGGTTGTCGCTCCTTGGCAGCTACATCAACATCCCCGTGGCCTATTTTCCGGGGCATCGGACGGTAACGGCGGGCGAGATCAGCTTCTTCGGCATGACCTACATCGTGCCCGTGGTGCGGCAGACCCACGCGACCGTTCTGGCGATCAACGTCGGGGGCGCGATCATCCCGGTGTTCCTGTCGCTGTATCTGCTCCTCAAGCACCGCCTCTTCATCCTTGGCGCGATCGGCACCGGATTCGTCGCCGCGGTCTGCCACTTCCTCGCACAGCCCGTTCCCGGCTTCGGGATCGCCCTGCCCATCTTCGTGCCGGCGATCGCGACCGCCATCATCGCCATCGCGCTGACCCGCCGTCAGGCGGCACCCCTCGCTTACATCAGCGGCAGCATCGGAACGCTCATCGGCGCGGACCTTCTCAACCTCGGGGCGGTCCAAGCGCTGGGCGCGCCGGTCGCCTCCATCGGTGGCGCCGGCACGTTCGACGGTATCTTCGTCACGGGACTGCTCGCCGTTCTCTACGCCGGCTTGTCACGCTACCTGCCCGCATGACCCGACCGACTCCCCTGCAGCTCGAGCCCTTGACCGGACTCCTCGCCGGGGTTCGCCAGGTCCTCTCCCCGCATTTCGATGCTCGCCCCCAAGGCGTCGCGCCCGAGCTCATCGTAGTGCACGGCATCAGCCTCCCCGCCGGCGAGTTCGGGGGCCCCTGGATCGACCATCTATTCGCCGGCGACTTGCCCGCTGACGCTCACCCTTCCTTCCGGGACACCGCCACTCTGCGCGTTTCGGCGCACGTCCTCGTCAGCCGCGATGGCAACATCACCCAATACGTGCCCTTCGGAATGCGGGCCTGGCATGCCGGCCAGTCCCAGTATCAGGGCCGCACGGGCTGCAATGACTTCTCCATCGGCATCGAGCTGGAAGGAACCGATCAGATACCCTACACGGATGCGCAGTACGAGAGCCTGGCCGCACTCATCCGGGTCCTGATCTCGGCCTATCCGACGCTCTGCGCGGAGCGGATCACCGGGCACAGCGACATCGCCCCTGGCCGCAAAACCGATCCCGGGCCGGCGTTCGACTGGGGACGGTGTCGGAGGGCCGCAGCGAGCCAGCGGCCGGAGAGACTCGGATGAAGAGAATCGCTTTGGCGTTGACCGCGGTGCTGGCGTGCGGTTTGGCATCGACCGCCGGCGCGGCGGCGGCGCCCTGGGTCGAGGGAACCAACTACGTTGTACTGCACCCCGCGCAGCCCACGACCGTGCCCGCCGGCAAGGTCGAGGTCATGGAAGTGTTCTCCTACGCCTGCCCGTTCTGCAACAAGTTTCAGCCAGTCATCCACGAGCTCGAGCGCAGCCTCCCGCCGAATGCCTGGATGGTGTTCCTGCCGGCCGCGTTCAACCGGGCCGAGGATTGGCCGATGTTCCAACAGGCGTTTTTTGCGGCTCAGTCTCTGGGGCTCGCCGGCCGCACGCAACAGGCCATGTTCGATGCCGTGTGGAAGACGGGCCAGCTTGCGACGGTAAATCCGGCTACTGATCGCTTGAGGCATCCGCTGCCGTCGCTTCAGGATGCCGCGCGCTATTACTCCCAACTCACCGGTGTGAGCACGCGAAAGTTTCTCGCGGCGGCGCGATCCTTCGGCGTGGCAATGAGGATGCGCGAAGCGGACGAGCAGATCGTGGCCATGCAGGTGCCGGGCACGCCTTGCATCATCGTCGACGGCAAATACCGCATCGTCATGCAGTCACTGAGTTCCGCCAACGCCCTGGTCGGCCTCGTCAAGTACCTCGTCACCAAGGCAAGCGCTCACTGACGGGCCCTTTCAGACCCTGGCCGGCCTGCCCGCGTCTCCGGAGCCCGGCTCGCTCCCCACTTCCGTGTCCGGCGGCACCGCCTTCAGCCGGAAGTCCGACCAGCGCGAGTTGAGGGTCCAGCGCATCGCGAAGACCTGGATCACGGCGGTGAGCACCATGGAGAGGATCCACAGGCTCACACCGCCACCCGCAAGGCGCGCGAGCTGATCGACGTTCAGATTGGCGAGGCTCTGAGCGGACAGCGACATGTTTCGCAGGTCGGAGAAGAGTCCGAAGAGCGACCAGGCCATCATGATGATCCCGAGCGGGATCACCAGAATGCTCGCTCGCCAGCTGTAGCTCCACCACACCTTGAACGCTTGCATGAGAGTCATGGGCTTTCCTTCGGCCGACGATGAATGAGCCCGGAGACCGCGCCGGATGGCGCCCGGTTCCCGGTGCGCGGATTATGCGCCGCTCTCAGACGGTTGCGCGGCTAGCGCTTACCGCGCTCGTGGCGCCAGAGGACCTCGGTCCCGCGCTCGCGGCGCGCCAACACGCGTGCTAAGACGAACAGCAGGTCGGACAGTCGGTTGAGGTAGCGCAGCACCTCGGGATTGACGCTCTCCGCCCTCGCTAAAGTCCAGACGCGCCGCTCGGCGCGCCGCGCGACCGTGCGGCCCAGATGACACGCCGCCGCCGCCGGACCGCCGCCCGGAAGAATGAACTCCTTCAGAGGCGGCAGAGGATCGTTGAACCCGTCGAGGACTGTCTCGAGCCTCGTCACGTGCACCGCCGTGATGACGACGTGACCCGGAAT
>JAKBCR010000410.1 GCA_021807675.1 Pseudomonadota bacterium | reverse complement strand
TCCACGACCCTGGCGTCTCGCCTGACGGCTGTGCGCGCCGCGATCCCGGGACTGCGGGCCATCCCGCCCAAAACGTTTCCGAGGATTCCATCATGAGCACGTCCCCTGATCTTTCGTTCGCGGGTCACGACCAGCTCTTTGGCCGCTCGCTATCCCTCGAGTCCCTCCAGGCGCAAGCCCCGGCGGTGTTCGCCCCGTCGGCCGACGGCGAGCGCAGTGCCCGGTACACGTTCATCCCGAGCGCGCGGGTGCTGGACGGGCTCGTTGCGGCTGGCTTCGTGCCGGTCGAGGCGCGCCAGGCTCGGACCCGTTCGGCGAGTGTGCTGCACGCGCGGCACGTCATTCGGCTGCGGCGGCGGCTAGAGACCGTGCAGCTACGCGACTCGGTGCCCGAGATCGTGTTTCTGAACAGCCACAATGGCACGAGCGCGTATCAGCTCCGGGTGGGGCTCTCCCGGGTGGTGTGCACCAATGGGCTGATCGTCTCGCATGGGGCGTTCCCGACGTTCAGCGTCGCCCACCGGGGGAACGTCGTCGATGATGTGGTGGCGCACGCGCTCGGGATCTCCGAGCGGTTTGAGATCCTGGCCGCCCAGGTCGAGCGCATGGAACAGCGCGAGCTCGCCCCGGAGGAACGGATCCGCTTCGCCGAGCGGGCGCTCGCTTTGCGCTATCAAGAGCCGGCTGAGGCGGGCATGGCGGCATCCGTGCTCCTCAGCTGCCGGCGTGGCGAGGACGCGGGAGAAGACCTGTGGCGCACGCTGAACCGTGTTCAGGAGAACCTCCTGCGGGGCGGGATGCTGCGGCGGTCTCCCGGCGGGCGGCTGGTGCGGACCCGCCGGATCACCTCGATCCGGGAGGACGTGCGGATCAATAGCGCGCTGTGGGAGATGGCGGCCGAGGTGCTAGCCAGCTGAGCAAATCCGGGGGAGGGCGCTGGCTGTCGGCGCTCTCTCCCATCTTTTCGGGCGGCGCGGCGAGGGGCGTTGAGCGGCCGGTCGGGGCGGTCGGGCGCTGTGATTGCGGCGGACGCGCTCCGGGCTTCTGGCGAGCGGGAGAGTGGTGGGGGCGAACGGGACGGGGTGGAGTTTCGCCGAATTTTCGGTGAAATGCAGGATTGCCGCAGAGCGGCTGTTTGCTACAACATGACTGTCGATGGGAGATGGCACGCACATAGCGACTTGGGTGAGTAAAGAGACGAAGGATCGTTTCGCGGCGCTGGCGCGGTATCAGGGGCTGTCTGATTCCGCGCTCCTCAAGCGCATGATCGAGTTCGCGCTGAAATCGACCGATGCAGTTTCCCACGAAATTAGCGTTGTCGCGCCGGACGAGGATGCCGCCCGGGCCTCTCGATTGACCGTCCGCTTGCGTCCCGATGACCAGATTCTCCTGCGGGAGCGGGCGTCGGCGAGGGGTATGGCACCGGCGACGTATATCTCGGTGCTTGTGCGGTCCCACCTGCGGTCGCTTGCGCCGCTCCCGAAGGAGGAACTCCTCGCCGTCAAGAAGGTGGTCGCCGAACTCGGCGGCATCGGCCGCAATCTCAACCAGATCGCCCGTGCGGCCAACCAAGGACAGCGAGTTAACGGGCCGAGTCGAGAGGATTTGAAGTCGATGCTCCGGGTCTGCGAAGGGCTTCGGAACCACGTGCGGGGGTTGTTCGCTGCCAATCTGCGCTCCTGGAATCAAGGCTATGCCGAGCCGGGTCATTGACGATCGGCTGTTCGATTTGGCGAGCTATGCGCGCCTTGGCCCTGGCCGACGTGAGCACCTGACGCCGGCGCAGACGCAGCAGATCGCACGCACCGTTGGCCGTACGCCCGAAGTCATGGTGAAGGTCTTACCGCGGGGCGCAAATGACCTGGGTACGGTCCGCCGGCACCTGGACTACATCGGCCGAAATGGCGACGTCGATCTCGAGACCGACGAGGGGGAGATACTCCGCGACGCCCGCATGGGCAAGCACCTGGTGGACGACTGGGACCTCGAATTCGATTCGTACCGAAGCCGGTCCGATCTAGTGTCGAAGCCGCGCAAGCAGGCACCGAGACTTGTGCACAAGCTCATGTTCTCTATGCCCGCCGGGACACCGCCGGATAAAGTGCTCAAGGCCGTGCAGAACTTCTGCCGGGAGGAGTTCGCCCTCCAGCACCGCTACGCTATGGCGCTGCATACGGACGAGCCACACCCACACGTCCATGTCGTCCTCAAGGCCATGAGCGAACAGGGCAAGAGGCTGAACATTCGCAAAGCTACCCTGCGGCACTGGCGAGCGGAGTTTGCACGGCATCTGCGGGCCCTGGGTGTGCCCGCGAACGCGACGCCGAAATACGTTCGCGGCGAGACGACTCCGCGCAAGTCCGATCGCATCTACCGGGCAAGTCTGCGCGGCGAGTCCACCCACATGCGAGAGCGCGCCGAGGTCATGGCGCGCGATTTGTCGCGAGGCACCATCAGGCTCGAGCCTGGCAAGGCGAAATTGATGGAAACGCGCGACAACGTTAGGCATGCGTGGTCGACGGTCAGCGAGATACTGATTCGGGACAACCAGCCTGATCTTGCAGATCAGGTCAGGCGATTTGCGGAGCAAATGCCGCCGCCGATGACGGAGCGCGAGTGGCTTGCAAGGAAGCTCGTCGAGCGCCTTCACACCCCACGGACTCGCGAGGGGCCGAGTCGCTGATTGGCCAAGTGAAACCCGGGCCGTGGAATCGAATCATAATGGCTTCTTGCCGCCAAGGCCCCTAGCCTGCACTATGCATGAAGGAGCGGATTTTCATGGTCATGCGCGCAAGTTTGGCGATGTCGAGGCGTGATGTCGAAGCGCGGCGGTGATTCTGCCGGGGGTCTGTGCGTTG
>JAKBCR010000409.1 GCA_021807675.1 Pseudomonadota bacterium | reverse complement strand
TGCCGCCCAAACTCCTAGCTCATCAGAAAGACCCGGATCGATGAGCTGCCGCAGCTGCTCAACGTGTTGCACGGCGAGATGAGCGTGATCGGTCCGCGGCCCGAGCGTCCGGAGTTCGTATCGCAGCTCGCCGAGCGCATCCCGTGCTACATCGAGCGGCATTGCGTGAAGCCCGGCGTCACCGGATGGGCGCAGCTCTGCTATCCGTACGGGTCATCGGAGCGGGATGCGCTCGAGAAGTTGCAGTACGACCTCTACTACGTCAAGAACAATACCTTGCTGTTCGACCTTGCGATCCTCGTGCAGACGGTCGAAGTCGTGCTGATGGGCAAGAGACTCTGAGGCGAGCTCATCGCAGCCGCCGCGCCAGCAGGGGTGCGACGTGCTTGGCGCCGTACATGAAGCGCATGATGGGGCCGAATACCGGCGAGCTCGTCAGGCCGACCATGTACAGCCCGGGCACGGAGGTTTCGTAGGTGGAGCTGAGCGCGGGAATCCCGCCCGCCTCGCGGCGAATCTCGCTCACCAGCCCCGCATCGAGGTAAGCCAGGCGCTCGACATCGACGCGGTAGCCGGTCGCCGCGATGACATGATCCGTCGTGATTTCCCGCGTTCCACCTGCGCCGGCGAGTCGAAGTCGGACCTGGCCGTCGCTCACCGCAGCGGCCTCGACATGCGAGCCGAGCGATATCTCGATGCGCCCGTCGAGACGGTCACGCAGCCACCAGGAGCCGCTTGCGCCGTAGGAGCTGGCCACGAAGCGGTGCCGCTTTTCCGGCGCGAAAACCCGCCGAAACGTGCGGGGCAGCTCGGATATGGCCACCGAGCTCCAGCCGGACGCGACGCCTGCATCGGGCGCCTGGATACGCTCCAGCAGCGATCGCGGTTTCGAGGGCGAGTTCCACTCGATCCGGCTCTCGCGTACCAGCAGATGCACCTGCGAGCCGGCCTCGTGCAGCAATGCCGCGGTCTCGAGCGCGGACTGCCCCGCGCCGATGACGGTGACGCTTCGCCGGGCATAGTGACGCACTTCCCGCATCCGCGAGCTGTGAGCGACCATCGGCTCTGGCAGGTCGGCGAGCTCCGGCGGCGTCACCTGGTAAGACATGTGACCGGTCGCCAGGACCACGCGGCGGCTCGTAAGGACCTCACCGTCGGAGAGCCGAAGCTCGAAACCGTCGGCGGATCGGCGCAGTGCGACGACTCTCTTGTCGATCGGCTCCTGCTGCGTGCTTTGCCGAAACCACTCCGCGTACTTCAGGAAGAGCTCCAGGCTGACGGGGCGGCCGACGGCCTGGTATGGAAGGCCATGGGCGCGGCAATAGCGCTGGAACGTGAACCGTCGGCCGGGGTCCCAGAGATTGGAGGCAAAGGGTTCCGACTTCAGGAACATGCCTTCGGGCATGTGCTCGCGCCAGCTCTCCATCGAGCTGCCGAAAATCTGATGTCGGCGGCGCTTGGCCTTCAGGTGAGCGCCGATGGACAGGCCGTAGGGGCCTGCGCCCACGATTGTCGTCTCTAGATCCACTTCAGTGTGCCTCTGCGGTTTGCGGGGATAGTCGACGCTTCAGACGGATGGCCCGGCGCCATGCCCTCACGGCAAGGCGCTCGTAGCCGTAGTAGTAGGTGCCTGGCAGGGGATCGCTCCAGCGGAAGTAGCCGTCGATGACTCGGGTCCCGGGCGTCACGAGGGCGCGCGGCACCGCGAATTGCCGCTCCGCGCGCCATGCGTACCGCTCAAAAGCGCCCTCATGCTGCGGCGGCAAGGATGCTCGGAGGGCGGTCCAATACGCGAGAAGCGGCAGATTGACGCCGCAGAGCGTGGCGATCTCCTCCTGCCAGTCCGTACGCCCGACGGTCGGCTCGATGATGACATAGCGTCCCGTCCGGGCGTCCCGTTTGAACTCGAGACTGCCGAGACCCCGGTAGCCGACACGCTCGATGAACCGGCGCGTCTGGCGACCGAGCTCGTCCGCCGCCTCCGGGGCGGCGACGCATACCGCCGTCGAGCCGACGGCCGGAGGCCAGCACACGAGTTTGCGACCCGGGAACATGCCGGCGAGCTTCGCCTCGCGATCACAGGCGAAGAGCGTGAAGAAGATGTCCGTGTCGGCGCCCTCGACCCATTCCTGGGCAATGAGCGATGAGGCACGGGTCAGCATCCGTCCCGCGGCCGCGCGCGCCTGCGCGACGGTATCGGCACGCACCGCGCGCTCCACGGTGCCGGCCAACACCAGTGTCTTGTCCGCAGGCTTCAACACGATGGGCGGCTCGAGCGCCTCGAGACGGTCCAGATCGGTCGCAGCGCTCAGCGTCCGGCTGCGGGGCACCGCGAATCCCTCCCGCTCCGCCAGCGCGTGGAATTGCCCCTTGTCCGCCAGGGCCTCGACCATCGCCGCGGCCGGCAGGTCGATGCGGTAGAGCGCGTCGATACGGGCTCGCGCGGCCGATACCGCGTTGACGCTCTCGTCGGTCGTGAGGAGCAACACAGGCCGGCAATCGAAGCCCGACGCCACCCCTGCGAGCGCATCGATGAGCGTCTCGCCTGCGAGGCTCGGCACGCGAAGGTGGGTGCAGTGCCGCGACCACACTGCCGGGGAGCGCCGCGTGGTTTCCAGAACGAAGACGGGAATGCCGCCCTTTGCAAGGCTGCGCACGACGCCCAAGCCGTTGAGGCTGCCGCCTACGACGACGGCAGGGACCGGGCCTGTCGAGATCGGACCGCGCATCGGCCTGTCTGCTCCCCCCCGCTTTCGCGATTGCCGTTCGTCAGAGGCTAATAGGTCCACTCCCAGAACTCGGGAGGGGGCACCGGGGAGGAGGGCTTGGGCACGGCCAGCGAATAGCGGCCGCGATGAAA
>JAKBCR010000129.1 GCA_021807675.1 Pseudomonadota bacterium | reverse complement strand
GGCAGCGACAGGTCGCAACTGTAGAGATCCGCGTCACCGCTCACCTCCGCGTGTCCAGTGTGGGCCCGGCCGCGCAATTCGCGCAAACATTCCGTCTCCTCCAACCCGAACGAGGGGAGTCGCGCCATGCCATGACGCTGACCTAGTGGTCAGGATAGCCTCGGCGTCCGCGACCCGTCAAGACCAGGATCAATGTCCCCGGCTCAGGGAACACTATCGAACGGAGGCGCGATGCTTTTTGCGGATAGGCTGACCCTTGCGTCTCTCGTGAAGTCGCAGGAGGTGGTCGATGAACGATCGTGCGTCGGCATGTCCGAGGGAAATACCCAGACCCGCCTCCATCACGATTAATCTGGCGACTCCTACTGCAAGAACGGAGAGTCCTGATGGCGATAGGATCTTCGGATCGACGGATTGCGGATCGAGCAACGCGGACAACGCTTCCATGTGACGCTGACGTACACGTTCAGCGTGGTGGGCGATCTCGCTGCGAATGACCTTGCGATGGTTGGCGAGCGCCATGAATTCGATCGCCAGAGCCGTACGTCCGGAGTCGATCGAATGCTCCCAGAACGCCCGGAGCGGCTCGGGCGCTGTGAGTGCGGTTTCCAGCCGCTCCAGCGTACCCTCGACGGCGCGGCGGTAGACGGCAAGGTGGAGATCGTCGGTGGTCGGAAAGTAATAGTGAACGAGCGTGTGCTTGAGGCCTGCCTCTTTTGCGACCCGTCTCGCGCTGACGGCGGCGTATCCCTCGTACAACATGAGCTTCTCCGCCGCATCGAGAATGACAGCTCGTGTGGCGGAATTCTCGGTACCAACCCGTCTCTTGGATGCCATTGGGGAGTGTGAATACAGACTGTTAAGATCTGCCTGCCGCCCAGAAAATCGGCTTTCCCGTCAGTCCTTCTCGAAGGGTCGGAAGCCACCCTGGGGATCACTGCCCGATCGCGTCTTCAGATCGAAGCCGATCAGGTCCTGGTCCTCCTCCACCGGAATGCCGAAGGTCGCTGCAGCCCAGGACAACATCATGTAGTTCCCCACGGTAAAGACGAGGTCCATCTTCTGCTGGCGCGTGAAATGCCGGTTGAGCAGCTCCCATGTTTCATCGCCGATGCGCGCGTTGTCAATCAGCTCGTCCACTGCGCGCAGGACGATCCTGTCCTCTTCCTTGCCGTCCCACACGGGCGACTGCCAGCCGTCGCGGACCGCACCGATTTCCTCCAGGGTCAATCCGGCTGTCAGGCCGTAGCCGACGTGATAGTGCCATTCATATTCACATTTCTGCCGGTATCCGACGCGAAGGACGATCAACTCGCGCGCGCGGACCGCGATCGTCGAATTCAGCAGCAGATGCTTGCCAAAGATGCAGTAAGCGACGGCCAGCGGCGGATGGTTGGCCAGCACCATCGACATATTCTTGCTCGAGCCCTCTTCCCACGCATTGGGCTCTCCCCAGAAGGCGAACACCTCGCGGGCCGCGTCGGTCCATTCCTCGCGCGGCAAGTTGCTGATACGTTGAATCGGCTTCGTCATGTCTCTTTCGTTCCTGTGCAGCGGGCGGCCCGGAAGACGACCGTTGCCCTCCCGCCCGAAGGCATCGTCGGACACCAGCTTAGCAGACGGCGGACGAAGGACCGCCTTCCGACAAGGCGCTGCCGCGCGGCTCCTCGAAAGGGCATGCTGGCTTACCCTATGGCATATCGTGGGGGCGGATCGTGGGCGACGATCCACGGCAGCCTGCGCGAGTTCAGCACCTGTTCCGGGGCGCACATGAGCAAGGGTTTCCACGCCCTCGCCTACCGGAGCAGTGTATGCTGGCATCCGCCTTTTTTTTGACCACGTCGGCCTGGAACACCCAGCCAGAGGAACCTCAATGAAGCGGGAAACCATCGCGATCCACGGGGGCTTTGCGGGAGATCCGCAGACCCGTTCAGTGGCCGTGCCGATCTATCAGACCACGAGCTATTCCTTCGACGATACTCAGCACGGAGCGGACCTGTTCGACCTGAAGGTCGAGGGCAACATCTACACGCGGATCATGAATCCCACCACAGCCGTACTGGAGCAGCGTGTGGCCCAGCTCGAGGGGGGCGTGGGCGCTCTCGCGCTCGCCTCGGGAATGGCCGCGATCACCGCGTGCGTGCACACCCTGGCCAGGGCGGGCGACAACCTCGTCGCAACGTCCCAGCTATACGGAGGCACCTACAACTTCTTCTGCCACACCCTACCCAACCAGGGGGTGCAGGTGCGGATGGTGGATGGACGTGACCCGGCCGCGTTCGCGGCCGCGATCGACGGCAATACCAGGATGGTCTTCTGCGAATCCGTGGGAAATCCCGCCGGCAATGTGGCCGACATCGCGGCGATCGCCGAGGTCGCCCACCGGGCGGGCCTGCCGCTGGTCGTGGACAACACGGTCCCGACACCGATCCTGTGTCGCCCCTTCGAGCACGGCGCCGACATCATCGTGCATGCCCTGACCAAGTACATGGGCGGCCACGGCACCAGTATCGGCGGCATCCTGGTTGATTCAGGCAAGTTCCCCTGGAAGGGAAATTCCCGTTTTCCGCAGCTCAACAACCCGGACCCGAGCTACCATGGCGTCGTCTATGTGGACGCCTTCGGACCTGCAGCCTTCATCGGCCGCGCTCGGGTGGTGCCGCTGCGCAACATGGGCGCCGCGCTGTCACCGTTCAATGCGTTCCTGCTCCTGCAGGGCATCGAGACTCTCCCGCTGCGCATGGAGCGTCATTGCAGCAATGCCCTGGCCGTCGCCCGGTACCTGAAGGGTCACTCCAAGGTGAGCTGGGTCAATTTCGCGGGCCTCGAGGACAACAGCGACCATGCGCTGGCGCGCAAGTACATGGATGGCGGGATCCCCTCGTCCATTCTCAGCTTCGGCATCAACGGCGGCCGCGAGGCCTGCGCCCGTTTCATGGACACGCTGACGCTGATCAAGCGACTGGTCAACATCGGCGATGCCAAGACGCTGGCCTGCCATCCGGCCACCACGACACACCGGCAGCTCAACGACGCTGAACTGAAGAAGGCCGGCGTCAGCGCGGATCTCGTTCGTCTGTCCATCGGTATCGAGCATCTGGATGACCTGATCGCCGATATCGAGCAGGCCTTCGCAGCAGTGTGAGGGCCATGTACTCGGTCTTACAACCGCCTCTGCTACGGCAGTTGCGCTGCGAATGCCCGATCATGCTCGCCGGCATGGGCGGCGTCGCGCGCAGCCGGCTGGCGGCGGCAGTGGCGGCGGCTGGCGGCTTTCCCGTCATGGGAATGGTCCGCGAGCCGGTGGCGCTCATCGAGAAGGAAGTGGCCGCCCTGCGCGCCGCGACCCGGGACGATCTGCATTTCGCGATCAATCTGATTCCCGCCTCGTGCGAGCGCGCCCTCCTCAGTCAGCAGGTGGCAGCCTGCCTGCGACTGAAGGTGCCCGCCATGGTGCTGTTCTGGGACGTGGACACAGCACTGATCCGGCAGCTGAGGGACGAAGGCGTGCAGGTAATCCATCAGGTGGGCAGTCGCCGCGACGCGGAGCAAGCACTCCGGGCGGGCTGCGACGTGCTGATCGCGCAGGGACTCGAGGCCGGCGGCCACGTGCGAGGCGGCGTATCGACCCTTGCGTTGCTGCCGGAAATCGTCGCCATGAGCGATGTCCCGGTGGCGGCCTCCGGCGGCATCGCCTCGGGCGCCGGCCTCGTCTCGGCTCTCGCGCTGGGCGCCCAGGCAGTGAGCCTGGGCAGTGCCTTCGTGTCCACGACCGAGGCGTTCGCACATCCCCATCACCGGCAACGAATGGTGGATGCGCATGCCGAGGATACGGTGTACACCACGGTCTTCGCCCGCAACTGGGCCCTCACCGCCCCGGTGCGTGTCCTGCAGAACGCAGTGACCCGCGGGGACTTCGACCGGCTCGGAGAGGAAGAAAGGAGCCAGCCCATCGCCTGGCAGGACGGGGGCCAGCCGGTCTTCCTCTTTTCCACCGACTCTCCGGCCATCGACGCAGAAGGCCGCCTCGACGACATGGCCCTGTATGCCGGACAGTCCGTCGGGCAGATACACGATATCGTGAGCGCCGGAGAACGTATTCGTCAGCTGATGCGGGATGCGGAGGCGACGCTCGAGCGGCTGGAAACGAAGATTTGAAGCGTCGCTTCGAATGGTGTTTGCGGGCAGTCAGTGCCTGACCGCAACTCGAGCCGTCCAGGGTGCCCCGCCGGGGTTTCCCGCGCGCCCCCGCCCGGCGCGGCTTGCGCAGTCGTTGCGCGATCGCGTGCAGGCCCTCCTCGAGCAGGTTTCGCGCGAGGAACTGCCCGATGCAGATGTGCGGTCCCCGGCCGAAGGCGACGTGTCGGGTGTCGCTTTTGCGCTCGGAATCGAAAGTCAGCGGATCGGGAAAGGCGGCCGGATCGCGTCCCGCACTCAGTCGAGACTGAACAAGCTATCGAGATCGTGACGGGAATAGGCTCGGAAAGCGATGAGCGTCTCGGTGCGGGTGATGCCATCGACGCCGCGGATGTGCTCTGCGACGAGGTCCGCAAGCGTCTCGTTCTCCTTCACCCGAACGAGCGCCACCAGATCGTAATTGCCGGCCACGGAGTAGACCTCGGATATACCGGGCATGTTGCTCAAGATCTCGGCCACCGCGGCGGTGTGCGCCGGCTCGACATTGATCAGGATGACTGCTGTGACCATTGTTTCAATCAGGAGCCAACCGCGCTGCCGCAGAACCCTACACCCTGAACCCGCCGCTCACCTCGATCAACTGGCCGGTCACCCAGCGCCCGGCGCTGCTCGATAGAGCACGAACGAAGTCTCCAATATCCTCGGGCTCGCCCAGCCGCTTCAGCAGCGTCGAGTCGGCCAGCATCTTTGCCTTGACTGGGTCTGAGATTACACCCGCCACTTGATCCGTGCGGGTATATCCGGGCGAGACGGTGTTCACCGTGATGCGCCTCGGCGCTAGCTCCTTCGACAGGATGCGGGTAAATGTATCCAGCGCACCCTTGCTGATCGCGTACGCCGCGAATTCAGGATTGGCCAGACGACTCGCCGTCGATGTGATGTTGATCACCCGCCCGCCGTCGTTAAGCTGCGGAATGAGTGCAGAGGTCAGCAAAAAGGCCGCTCGCAGATTCACTCTGATCATGCGGTCGAATATGTCCGCCGTGGTGTAGGCGACGGACCCCGGCTCGGCTCGACCCACGTTGTTCACCAGGATATCGAGCCCCCCGTGACCGCGCCGTTCGAGCTCGCCCTTGAGTGCGGTCGCGAGCGCGCCTGCGGCTCCCTCGGATTCCAGGTCAGTCTGTATAGCGAGCGCCCGGCCGCCCGCCGCCTCGATCTCGGCAACAGCCTGCTCGGCGGCCTCGCGGTTTCGGGCAAAGTTGACGGCGACGAGCGCCCCCGCAGCGCCAAGGCTCACGGCAATGCCGCGGCCGATACCGCGCGATCCTCCGGTGACCAGCGCGGCCTTTCCTTCCAGCTCTTTCATTCTAAAGCTCCATTGCCAATACGATGAGCGAGCCTTGGTTGTGCTCACTGGATCGTAAGGTCATGTGTCTGTCCGGTCAAATGAGATCCGGCCGGCGGGCGCCTTTCCGGAGAATTTCGCTTGCCGCCCGAGAATCTGCCGAGAGGAGACGGCGCACCTGGAATCCTGGATGCGCGCCGCGGGGACGACGCGGTCGTATCTGCGATGCAAGCGGCGCCCCGCGCCGTAATTGGCCGCACCGTGCGACAAGGATTAATATTCCAGCCTTCCGAAACGCAACGAGGGGCACAGCGCCGTGACAACAGACGAGGTCCTCGCACGCGAAGGCATCCGCGAGACGATCGCCAATTACACGATCGCGGGCGACAACCGAGATGCGGCACTTTTCGACCAACAGTGGACCAAGGATGCCGTCTTGGAATTTCTCGGGTTTCCACCGCTACCCGGCTTCGTTTGCCGCGGGCTCGCCGAAATTCGCGCCCGTTCCGCGGCGTGGAGGCCGTTGCCGATCGTCGATCCAGGACTGCGCAGCGCGACTTTCATCCGGCACAATTTGACGACTTGCCGCATTGAACTGATCACCAAAGCCAGAGCGAGGGCAAAAACCTATTTCATGGTTATCACGGATATTGGTCTCGATCACGCGGGGAACTACACTGATGAGCTGGTCCGGGAAGGAGAGCGCTGGCTCTTCCGGCATCGCGAGATCGCCTTGGTCTGGCGCTCGCCTCATGGATGCTTCCCACCGGTAAGAGCCTAGGTGCACGCCGGCCACCGGCTCAGGCCCGGATGGACTCCTCGCCAATGAGGCTCACACCATGCAGTCACCGTCCGCGACGATGACGCGCGCGGACGACGCCATCCTTAGTAAACTTGATCGAACTTGGGAACGCGACGCTGAGTGCGATAGGGAGATTCGAGTCGGCCAGAAACCTCGGGAGTTACTACTGTGAAATATAATCAGCTTGGCGGCACGGGACTCTTCGTATCGCAGATTTGTCTGGGCACCATGACCTTCGGTTCGAGCAAGGACGGCACCTGGGGCAACATGAGCGGGCTCGACGCCGAGTCGGTTGACCGCGCGATCGGGGCACTGAATCAACCCACGGTCGACCGCATGCTTGCCCGCGCCCTCGCTGCCGGCGTCAATTTCATCGATACCGCCGACGTCTATGCCGGCGGCCAGTCCGAGGTTCGGTTGGGCTGTGCGCTGAAGAATCTCGGCATCAAGCGCAAGGATGTCGTCATTGCGACGAAGGTGTTCAATCCCAGTGGCTCCGGCCCGAACGACCGGGGCGCCTCGCGCGGTCACATCATGGATGCGGTGAGAGGCAGTCTCGAGCGGCTCGGCACGGATTATATCGACCTCTATCAGATCCATGGGTACGATCGAGTGACACCTCTCGAGGAATCCCTACGGGCTCTCGATGATCTGCAGCGCCAAGGTCTCATCCGCTACATCGGTGTCTCCAACTGGTATGCCTACAGGATCGCCAAGGCGCTCGGCCTCAGCGCCGCCAAGGGGCTTGCACGCTTCGAGACGCTACAGGCCCACTATTCGATCGCCGCGCGCGATATCGAGCGCGAATTCGTGCCGCTCATCGACGAGGAACACCTCGGCCTCATGGTGTGGTCGCCCCTGGCCGGCGGGCTTCTCAGTGGCAAGTACGGTCCCGATGTAGACGCCCCGAAGGACGCTCGGCTCGCGAAAATTCCCTATCCGCCGGTGGACCCATACCGCGCGCGGGCCTGCATTCTGGCGATGCGCGAAGTGGCAAAGGCGCATCAGGTGTCAGTGGCGCGCATTGCGCTCGCCTGGCTCCTGGCCAAGCCCCACGTAATGAGCGTCATCATCGGCGCCAGGACCGAGGAGCAGCTTGCGGACAACCTCGCCGCGGCCGCACTCGCATTGAGCGCAGAAGATATCGCCCGCCTCGATGAGGTCAGCAAGCTCGCTCCCGAATATCCGGCCTGGAGCATGTCGTTCAAGAGCGTCGATCGCCGGCCGGCACCCTTCGAGCCTGGGAATTGACCTCACGGAAAGTCGAATCGATCCGCCGCTGCAGTTGACTGCGTACCCGGCTTACGAGCGTTCAGGTGTTGTACTGGCGCGTCGCAATCCATGCCGCGAAGACCCCACACCGCAGGCACCGCCCCAGTTTCCGGGTTGCCCCGATCGGTTGAAATCGGCAACACCGGATCTCACACGGCTTCCGGCGCCCGGTCCCGCTGTGCCGGGTCCCCTCGGGGGGCCGCCGAGCAAATCTGCACGCGCAGGCGTAGCCGCAGCTCTCGGGCATGGTACTACGAATTCCGGCAAATGCTTCCATCTTCGAAGACGTTTCGCGCCCCTTCCGGGGCAACAGCTCCGCGCGCATTTCGACAGGTCAAAGCCAGGGGGCGGGCACACTATCGACCTGCCTCGCGAGTTGTCCTCACCGCCCCCCGTTGCTAAACTGCCCGTCGGCTCGCGCTGCGGTATGGCGCGCACGAGTACCGGCACATCGGAGGTATCGGGTTATTTACGTCGAGATCCTGATCGCCTCGGCCTTCCTGCTGGCGGCATTCGCGGTGGAGCGCTTCGAGCGGCGCACGGGAGTGCCCTTGGTGATCGTGATGATCGCCCTCGGCCTGCTGGCGCAACCGCTGCTTCTCTCGCAGGGCCTCGTGGCCACGGAGCTGAAGACGATGGTACCGATCGCCGGTGCCATCGGTGTCGTGCTCATCGTGCTCGAGGGAGCGCTCGACATCGAGCTGCGGCGCGAGCGCATCAAGCTCGCCGCGAAGGCGACCGCAATGGCCTTCGCCGCGTTCCTTCTGTGCGCCACCGCCTTCGTCCTGATCGCGACCCATGCGCTCGATTTGGGATATCTGCAGGCGGCGATCCTCGCGACCCCCTTCGCGGTGATGAGCAGCACCATCGCGATTCCGGCGAGCCAATTCCTCGAACCGCACGCGCGGGAGTTCGTCGTCTACGAAAGTTCCGTGTCCGACATTCTCGGGATCCTGGTTTTCATCGCGCTCGTCAACTCGGGCGGTACTTTGCAGGGATTTCTGACCGACCTCGCCGGCGGCGGTATGCTCTCGCTCATCCTGGCGATCGTATTCGCCCTGGCGCTGGTTCTGGTGTCTACACGCGCCAAAGCCCACGTGCGCTACATCCCGCTGCTCGCGGGCCTGTTCGCGCTGTACGCCTGCGGCCAGCTGCTGCACCTCTCACCGCTGATCATGGTCCTGCTGTTCGGATTGATGCTGAACAACAAGGAGGCGCTCGATCGCATACGCCCGCTGCGCGGCGTAGCGGAGAAGATCTCACCGGCCACGGTCGGGGAATTCAAGGTACTGGTGCAGGAATTGACCTTTGCCGTGCGCGGCTTCTTTTTCTTCCTGCTCGGCTACTCCACCAACCTGTCGGACTTCGCCGTCGCGCGTTCGTGGGCCGCCTGCGCAGTGATTCTGTTGATCGTGTATGGTGTGCGGCACGCGCTGCTGCGCGCGATTGCGCCGCAGTTCGCCGCAGCCATCAACTGGATCGCTCCCCGCGGACTGCTCACCGTGCTCCTCTACCTGGAGGCTGCGCAGAAGGTCCCGCTGCCGCCCTATCTCGACGGGACGGTACGACTGGTGGTGATCCTCTCGGCCACGGTTCTGGCGCTGTCGCGCCGGGCCGGGAGCAGGAGCATCTCGCCTGCGCCTGTCTCCTGAACGCCCACCCCGAGCAACCAGCCCCAGGACTCACGACGGCAGCACCAGGAGATGCGCCACGGTTGTCCGCCGAACAACCTGCAGCGGAACCCTGTCATCAAACCATCCGCCCGGAACTCGCGCCTGTGCTCTGCCAGGATAGAGGGTGACACGCAGGAAGGCAGCCGGAGGTGCCGTCAGGTGTTCCGCTCGTAGAGCCACACGAACAGCGCTATGACGACCAGCGCACAGACGAGGAACCACAGCGCGAAAGCCAACACTTTTGACCACCTCCCACCACGGTCCCCGCGCTTGCACGGCAGCACCCTGGACTCGCGAGCAGCCGCGCACAAGCTACCATGAGGATGTCGGTCGGGAATCCGTATTTTCCGTCATGCGGGCCCCGATCGCGGCCGAATCTCGTGCTGCCGGCCCACAGGCCTGACGGTGCTGCTGCTCGAACCGGGCCTTGACCGTACGAAATCGGGCCCTGGAGCGCGCGTCATCCTCTCGTCAGATCGGCATATCAGCCGTCGTGCTGCCCACCCTACCGGCCCGATCCGAGCCTGGCGATGATCTGCGGCAAATCGACAGTGGTCCGGATTCCAGGGGGCGCATCGCAGACGAAGGGAACCGCGTTGACGGGGCGGTTCGCCGTCAGTCCGGGCGTCATATCCGCGTAGTTTTCGGGTGCCACCGGGAATGAGATCTCGACATTGAGCGGGCAGTCTCCCAGGAGCACCACGTGCCAGCCCGATGGCGAGCGGAACTCCCACTCCTGCCCGTCGCTCGTGGTGACATCATCCGACACGAACCAGGTGCTGCAGAAGCTCATCAACGGCTTACCCTGGCGCAGGCCGGTGACCGTCGTCCTCATCGCGGCAACGGTGCCCGCCGGAACGGTCCCCGCGGCGATATGGACATCCCTCCGTGCGAGCCCTTGAGCTCCGCGCACCTGCCAGTCCTCGATCGGCACTCCGAGCGCGCTGGCGATCAACTGCAGGGACGGCGCGAAAGACAGCTTCGCATGATCGAGCTGCGCTTGACTCGCCGCTCCCGGCCGGCGGCCGAAGCCCATCATCTCGAACAGCATCTCCGGAGAGTTGCGGGATGAGCAATCGGCGAATTCATGGATGCTGAGGTTGTCGAGCCGCCGCTGAATCGAGGCGAGCACGATCGGCATCGCTTCCGTTATGAAGCCGGGACTGGAGCCCGAAGCGTGGATCGAGCTCTTCCCGCGCTGGCATGCGGCCTCAATCCGCGCGCAAATCGCCGGATCGAGGGCCGCGGGGTTCTGCAGCTCCATGCGCGTCGTGACGACGTTCGAGCCCGACTCGAGAATCCGGCAGATCTCGTCGTAGTTGCACACGTGGGGCATGTAGAGGACGCAGTCGGGCTTGAGCTTCAGCACCTCCTCCATGCTGTTGGTGGCGGCGACGCCGATCGGCGCGACACCCGCAAGCTCACCCGCATCACGCCCTGCCTTCTGCGCGCCGTGCACCCACACACCGACCACTTCGAGATCCGGATGCTGGATCGCATGCCGCAGGGCGCGTGAGCCAACATTTCCCGTAGCCCATTGAACGACGCGATAGCGCTTCTTTTTCATCGAAATCGGGTTTGCAGACATTGACAGGCTCACACGACGTCCGGGGTGCCTCCAAAGTGTAGAGCGATTCGGCATTGGTGTACAATCGACACGTGGCGAGGGCATCTGGCACCTTGCGGCAGGTCCTGACCCACCCCGGCTTGAACCGGACTGGCTCGGTGTCCGCATTCGGACCCGCCCTCTTTGCTCTCGTTCCTTTCGGAATGTATCGTCCCGGCCGTGACCCGCTTGCAGAACCAGAACCGCTCGCGATTCGATGCCATCGCCGCCCAGTGGGACGATTCGCCGATGCGCAGCAACATGGCCAAGGCGGTGGCCGATGCCATCATCGCGGCGGTGCCATTGAAGCCCCATTGGCATGCACTCGAATACGGATGCGGGACCGGACTCGTGGGGCTGCGGCTGCTGCCGCATCTGGGTCATCTGCTCGAAACCGATTTGTCGCCAGGAATGTTGAACGTGCTCAGCGAGAAGGCGCGCGCCGCCGGCCTGGAGAGGATCACCACGCAGGTGCTCGACCTGACGAGTAGCCCGCCGCCCGAGGAGCGTTTCGATCTGATCTTCAGCAGCATGGCGCTCCACCATATTCCGGATGTAGCTGCGCTCGTGAGCGCGTTCCATTCGATGCTGGCCCCCGGCGGCTGGGTGGCCTTGGCGGATCTGGATGCCGAGGACGGCAGCTTCCATGGGCCCGACGTGCCCGGGGTGGCGCATCACGGATTCGACCGTGAAATCATCACAGGTTGGCTGCGCGCAGCCGGATTTGGCGCGATCGGCATCCGGACGGCCCACACGATCGAAAAAGAAAGGGACGGCAGGCAACGCCACTACCCGATCTTCCTCGCGACGGGCTGTCGATCACAACCGTAATGCGATGCGCGCCTCGTGGCGCTTTTCGCGCAGAGCGCGCTTGAGCTCACTGACATTCATCCGGAGGGCTTACGACATGACGACCGAGCAGGAGATGGCTGAGTTGAAGGCCACCGTTCGCCACTTGAAGGACCGGCAGGAGATCCTCGATTGCATCCAACGAGAGAGCCGCGCGCGCGATCGCCAGGACGTCGAGATGATCGCCGGCTGTTGGGCTCCGGACGGCGTCGACGAGCATGGCGCCGTGGTGACGCGTGCTCCGGAATATCCCGAGAGCGCGAATGCCGGCCATCGCGGGGCCTTCATCTCCACCAGCCACAACATCACCAACCATCTCTGCGAGATCGCCGGCGAGACCGCCTATTGCGAGTCCTACGTGATAGGCGCCCTGTTCTGGAAGGATGGCAAGAGGACATCGCTCGGCTTCGGGCGCTACCTCGATCAGCTCGAGCGGCGCGATGGCAAGTGGTTGATCGTCATCCGCCGCTGCACGATCGAGGCGACCCTGGACGGCGATGCCAGTTGGATCCACTCCGAGGCCATCAAAGGCTTCCTCAAAGGACTCTGGAGCAAGGAGGATCCCTCCTACGAGCGGCCGATCGCCTGGAAACCCAAGAACGAAGGCGTGCGGTGGTGACGCACGCGGCCATGTAACGAGACGGGATCAGCTGAGCCTGATCGGGGAGGGCTCGGCAGGAGAGGCCCGCGCGGACCGCCCTTTGCTTGAGCCTCGGTCAGGAAACCGATCGGCAGAGGCGGCTGCAGCGCCGCGGCCGCCTGAGTGTTCCGAAAGTCAGGAGTTGCCCATCGATCGATGTCGACCCCGATATCATGA
>JAKBCR010000128.1 GCA_021807675.1 Pseudomonadota bacterium | reverse complement strand
CTTGCGCAGACGCCGAGTTAATCTGCGCTGCTCGGCGCCACCCGGTTTGGACAGCACTGCTTTGAATGATTTAGCCAATGCCCACACGCCGATGATGCAGCAGTAAGCGCGCCAAGATTAATAGCCGCTCCCAAGTGCTCCGATTTAGCCATGATTTCGCATGACGCCAGGATCTGTTAAATCGCACTCGCCACTTTTTCGCTACAAGAAACTTCTCTCCTGTCTCCAGGCTCGACTCTGCGAACCTTCCTAGGACCCTCATGCGGTCGTATATGACGAGACCAGCCTCGCCCGCAACGAAGGGGCCGCCGGGCCGTTCTAGCCGCCTATTGGTCGTCCGAGGTACGCGTATCAGCCCAAGCATGCCCTCCACGCGAGGTCACGTGGCGGAGCCGCGCCATCAGCAGTTCCTGGGCACCGAATTCACTTAGGCGTGTCGCAACCGCAAGTGATAGCGCAGCAATTCTCCATAACCCTTCGACCAATCAGTCACGACTCGCCAGCAAAGGAGCCGTTCGGGTAACACACGCGGGCAGGACACTCCTGGTAAAGCCTCCGCCCTAGCCGAGCATGTGTCTATTGTCCCAACGTGGCAGACGCATGCTCGAGCAATGCACAGTTCTCAAGACCGACCGCGGCCTGATCCGCGCCCGGCGGCAGTCCTCCAGTCACTCCTCAGCCCACCAATACCGGAACCAATATGCACCAACCTGCTTTTCCCGATGCACACTCTTTTCACCAAACACTAACGAATTCAGAGCGTTCGACACAACCTTTGTCGGCAATCCAATCTTCCGTGCGAGTTCATTGGAGCGGATAGAGTGAGACTCGCCCCTAGCATATTGCTGAAGCCCTGCAAGTACCTCTGACCCGGCCTGCCTCATCTTTGCTCTTCCTCGAGAAACGCTGTAATACGCGGCCTCAGCTTTTCCAACTCCTTCAGCTCACACTCCCACACGATCAGTTGCTGCCACCCGAGTTTCTTCAGCGCCACTCCATGCGCGGCATCCCGCTGAATGTTACGCTCAATCTTCGGCAGCCAGTAATCGGAGTTCGATTTTGGCCTGCGTGAACCAACCTTGCAGCCGTGTCCGTGCCAAAAACAGCCGTGGATAAAAATTGCCTTGCGCCGCCCTACGTAAACCACATCCGGCTTGCCCGGCAATTCCTTGCGGTGTAGCCGATAACCGGAAAAGCCCAGTTCTCGTAAAAACTTCCGAACAGCCAATTCCGGACGCGTATCCTTACTCCGGATGCGCCGCATGTTCTCGCTTCGGTTACAACGCCGCTCGGATTGCCTCCTCATAGACGTTGCGTGCTGGAAGGTTACTCGGTGACGTGAAGGCCGTGGCAACTTGATCAACGGTGGTAACAAATTCGCCCTTCTTTTCCAGCTCGCGCAACTTCCCTTCTTGCACCGAGGCTCCGATGTCGTACCAGAGGAAAGAAAGGGCTCCCGGCTGAGAATCATACGCCATCAGGTTTCCGCCCAGTCGCTCCTTTATCTTGTCATAGACCGGCCTTGGGCAGACAAAAAATAATCCCTGTTTGCACAACCGCTCGCGCCTAAGCACATGTCCTTTGTAGATGAGCTGAGGAAGAATTCGCTTGTTAACGTTCTCCCAGTTGAATCCAGCCGTACTGCTTCCGGAGTAGGTCTTGCCCCTGAGGTAGGCATCCCGCTCCGCCTGATAGTTTCCAGTTGTATCGATCGACTGAACTTCGACAGCAACAAATTCTTCCAGAACATCCTTGTCGTTCAAGCGGGCAAGGACCCAATCCACGAAATAGCCTCCCGCACGACCGCGGTTAGGCAGACGAAGTTCCTTTCCCCACCGTTTACCGAAGACTGCCACCTTAATCTTGCCCGGCGGGACATCGTGCATCTTGGCTAGATTTCCTGGGACCAACTCCACGCGACCGCGAAATGCCGTCTCAGCCACGTCGTGCAGAATCCTGTATTCGTCTGCGTAGAGCCGGTAGGGACAGCAGATGACGGGTCCCGAAGTCATCGGCTGCAGCGTGCACACCCCGCTGATAGTCTTATCACTCAAGGTCTTCTGGCAGTTGTCTCGTATGAACGGACAGCGCATATCGGTCCGGGCCCGGCGCGCCAGGGCAGAATCGTCAGTTGGCGCATATCCGAAGAATTCGATGATGCGGCTAGCCAAAGGCGAGTTCCTTTGTCTGGCGTCGCACAGACTTTGTGCCCGGCGTGCGTTCCTCGAGGTGCGTGCGGAGCTGTCCTGCAATGGCTCTTGCCATTAGGACAGGTACAGCATTACCTACCTGTTCATACTGCGATACGCGGGAGCCGAGAAACTTGTAGGTATCTGGGAATGATTGGAATCGGGCGGCCTCGCGCACCGTCAGTGCCCGATTCTGATCCGGCAGAAACACTGTGCCCCAGTGCGGATCGCACTTGGTCAGCACCGTGCAGGCTAAGCCATCTGGGTGAAGACGGCCATAACGCTTGGTGTGATCGGAACGGCGGGCTCGCTGCATTCCCTTGGGCAGAAGCTTGTACGGAATATCGCGCCAGGATCCGCCCGGTTTTACGTACTTCATGCGGTCGGCATTCTGCTTCGAGAGCTTGGCCGCGTAGTGGTTGAACGTCATGCCCGCGGGGTTACGCATTAACTTGGCATAACCGCTATCAGCACTGCCGCCGTTATCGTAATGGATGACTTCCGCTCCCTCACCCATTTCGAGGCGCGGCAGATCTCCGATAGCCTGACGCACGGTCACTGCGGCTCGCAAGCGCTCTCTGTCAGAATCATCGAGCTGAAATGTCATTGTGCTGCCGCCCCGGAAGTTCGCGCGCCCGCCGGCGAAGTGTGTTGGTTCCGGATGCGCCACTTCGCTCATGCGTGACCCCAAGAGAATCAGCCGCCAGCGTTCTTGCGGCACACCGTAATGTGCCGCGAACAGAATCTTGGCCGTGACGCTGTAACCCAGAGCAGTGAAGATGTTGATGATCTGACGGAATACCTTGCCGTCGCCGAGCGACAGAAGACCAGGCACGTTCTCAAAAAGGAAGGTCTTGGGCTGAAATTCTTCCAAGAAGCGTTCGTAATGCCGGAACAGCTTATTCCGTGGATCATTCAAGAAGCGCTCGGGCGCATTGATGGAGAAGCCCTGACACGGTGGGCCGCCTACAAGCACGTCCAACTCACCGGCCTGCAGGCCGATCTGCGCGCGGATTTCCGCGGGATCCACCTTCTCAATCGGGCGGCAGTCTGCGATGGCGCCCGGGTGATTCAGTTTGAATGTTTCGACCGCCTCTGGCATGACATCATTGCCGTATAGGCAGGCATAGCCCGCCTGGCGAAACCCTTCAGTGATGCCGCCTGCCCCGCAAAACAAATCGATTGTGCGCGGCCACTCCGCATGGATTTTGGGTGCAGCTGTAGACGGCTGCGACGACACCAGTCGTAGCCGCGGAATCTTCTTTTCCACGTGGCTTCCCCTTGAGTTATTACGAATTTTTACCCAGCAGCGCCTTCACCGCCGCCCAGTGAACCGAAGAGTTCTCCTTGAACTGCCGCCCTCTTTCGCTGGACATAGTCTCGCATGAACGCCCGAAGCACCTGAGCGGCGGCCTGCCCATCTGCGCGGCACGTTTCCATGAATTCCTGGCGCAGTTCGCGTTCAAGGCGCAGCCTCAGCCCGACGCTCTTGGTTCTCAATACCATGGCCCGAGTATATCCATTGGATACACAAAAGTGTATCCGCCTTTCCCTGGGAGATTTCCGGTGGCCGGCTGTGCGACGCCACTATTCAGGGTGCGGGACCGCGATTGACCATGGTGCATTGCTGCCAGCGCCAATCCGAAAAGAGCGCGCGGCGACTCGGTCACCTGGCTGCGCAGGCAACCGAGCCACCCGCCCCTCTTATAGGATGCCGCGCTCGGCGAGGCTAACCGTCGTCGACCCCGCAACGATGTGATCGAGCAATCGGATATCGACTAGCGCGAGCGCGGCGCTCAGTCGCTTTGTGATCAATTCGTCTGCGCACGACGGCTCCGCCACACCACTCGGATGGTTATGAGCCAGGATCACGCTTGCAGCTCCTTTGTCGAGCGCCAGCTTCACGACCTCTCGCGGGTATACGGCGGCACTGTCAATTGTGCCTCGGCATAGCTCGGTGTAACCGATCATGCCATGCCGTACATCGAGCGTGATGACGCAGAAGTACTCGACGTCACGGCCGCCAAGCCGTGCGCTCAGGAAATCTCTCACAATTTGAGGGTTCGAGAGGACCGTCCCTCGCCGCAAGCGGCGACTCAGATGCGCCTTGGCGGCGGCGACTACAGCATCGCCATCAGCCCTAACGAACTCGCCGCGCTTGTCGCGAACATAGAGTGTATTGTTCATGATCATCTCCGTGTCCGGCGGGATTGCCGGTCACGCAGAGCAGACACGCGGCAGCGCAGCGGTCAGGGCTCGTCGTCTTCGACGACTCGCCGAGTAGAGGAGGCCGATCCTTGGCCGAGCAACGGAGGGCCTTGGCCGCGAGACCCGCGTGGTAACATTAGACGGACAGGCAAGCCGCCTTCGTCCACACCTTCTGCCTGTTTGTTCTCCAGGAATGCATTTGCCGCTTCGCACTGAAATGCATTGGCTTGCCGGGCGAAATTGCTCGATATTCTGTCCGTGCACGGTGCCTCCTCCCCGAACTGACTTCGGTCACAACTTCCCAGGAAGCCTTCTGCATTTCGGTGTAAAAAAGGTCCCGCCAAATCGCGGGACCTTTTGCAAGACCTCAAAAGACAGGGATCGTGAGCGCGAGCTGCAGAATTCTCCTACAGCGCTCCACGCTCGTCCGTGGCAGCGCCCTCCCAAGCCGCTTTGACCTTGGACATCGCAAGATGCATTTCGTAATGTGCCAGAGCCAGTTCGATAAGTCGCTTCCTCGGTAGGTCTTGTATGCATCCCGGCCCGCGCACCCTACTCAGGCATTGCACGTCTTCGTCAATCTCTCTGATGATCCCCGAGAGGAACTTGAGCAAAATCTCTCGTTGGCTCGTGTCGATTCCAGAATGGTCATTCATCAGCAAACCCTCTTATTGTTGTGTTTATCATGGCTCACTCATCTTTAGAGTACTGACGCACCGGCATCTTCAATCGTCCACTCGCCAGGCCAGTCTTCATGCCGCACGTTCCGTTACCACATTTTTCCGCGCCTCCACGACATCGAGCGCCTTCTCCTTTTCGTCGGCGCGGCTCATTGCATCCGGAAGTGCCTCACGGTCGTCGGTGTAGATCCATGCCTCGTGGCGCGCCCGGCTGATGCCCGTATAGAAGAGTGATTCGTGTGCCGACGCAGAGCGTGTGCATGCGTCGAAGATCACCCGATCGACCGTGCGGCCCTGCGCCGAATGAACGGTCGAGGCATATCCATGTTCGATGTGCAGGGCTTGGCACGTGTGGATCGCCACCGCCGCGCCGCTCGCGGTCATCAAATCGACGCGACCTGCGTCCTTGTCGATGGCGGTAACGGTGAGGACGTCTCCATTGAGGACGTTGCGCCGGTAATCATTGGCGGTGACCCGCAAAAGATCACCCTGCGTGAGCTCGAGTTTTACCCTGCGGAACGCGCTCACGTGACTTGCCCCCGATGGGAGCCATAGTGCGTGGCGCCCGTCTGCCAGCTCGAGTTCCACCTTCCCATCTCTGATGGCTTTGACCACCGCTTGCGCGCCATTGGCCCACTTCACGCGGTCCTCGGCTTGCTCTGGCGAAACGCTCTCCCCAGATTTCGCCCTTGTGTCTATCGCAGTAAGCTTGTACGCCTTGATTGGTTCGATCACGTCTCCGACCGCGTACGATGCGGTCGAGCGCCGCTCCGCCAGCGTGAGGTTCATCGGCCTGAGCGCTTCAACCTCGTGTCCCTTACCGCTCAGTCCGAGCATCGTTCGCACGACGGCATTGATCCCGTCGCGTGCGGAGTTTGTGCCAGAAATGATCACGGTCTCTGCGCGCTCCGCGGGTGTTAGTCGAACGTACTGTCGCGCGATAGCAGCCCACCGCTTCTCTGCAGATGCTATTTCCGCTGTCGTACCCCGAAGCTTGGCAATGGCACTCCGCACGTCACGCCGAGTGGAATGTGACACGGCCTCACCGAGAATTGGGTTTTTCTGACGAAGAATTTCCGTGAGATGCTCGGTCTCCATCTCATTTTTCTGTAGCTGTGCGAATGGTGCGCCGGCCGCGACCGCCTTAAGCTGAAGCTCATCACCAACGAGCACCACGCGTGCTTCGCCCCGTTCCACAGCTTTCAACACCGCGTGCATATCCCGGGCACCAACCATGCCCGCTTCATCCACAACCACCAGGGTATTCCGGTCAGGCGTCGCTTCGCGCGCAAGGAAGGCCGCGATAGTCTCCGATTCGATGCCCGAGCTGCCAAGTTGACGGGCCGCGACTGCTGATGGCGCGAGTCCTATCACTGTGTACCCTCTCTCCTCGGCAATCTCGCGCACGTACGCGAGAAGGGTGGTTTTGCCGGTACCGGCCCACCCATTAACGCCGATCACCCTGTTTTTCGTCGTGAGAATCGTACGCGCCGTCTGTCGCTGGCCCGGATTCAGCGGACAGGCGTCCAATTCTGCGAACCAGAGCTGCGGAACGATCGATTGAACCCGGCCCCGCCCGTCTCTCTCAAACGCCAAAATCTCCTCTTCGACTCGAACCGCTTCCGCGCTTGTGTACCGTGATCCGTCGCTTATGAGCTCACCCGTCGAGAGGCGAGCGGTGATTTCACGCTCGATGCCAGAAATCGCCTCGGCGCCACCTAACGCTCCCACGCGTCCCAGCGCTGCGGCGAGAAGCTGGTGATCCTTAACGACGGCCGAGCGCTCGGTCGTGTGTGCGATTGCGAACGAGACGCCCTCAGAGAGGGCTGTCTGTCGCTGTGCGTTCGATACGATAGACGGGGCACGCGGCGTGAAATCGACCGCCTGATCCCGAGCCCTCTGATCCCACTGCTGCCACACCGCCGTACGGTCAACCGCCACCTTTGCGGGACGGCTGGCAAGGTTAGCGATCTCACGCTCTCTCGGACTAGAGGCGCCCACATCCCGGCCTTCCTTCTCGAGCTCGCGAGCGATGGCCTGCCACCTGGTGCTGAATGCCGTAATCTGTTCCCGCGTAATGTGCGCGAGCTCGAAACGTCCGTCGGCGTTCTCGATGCGGATGTCGAAGCCGAGCTCCACGACGCGCTTCGCGAGTTCCGCACGGTACACGGCCCCCACGAGCTTCTGCTGTCGGTAGAGTCGCCTGGCATCGAAACAGCGCCACCCGCCCTTCGACGTGAGCGCCACGTTCAGAAGGACCGCGTGAGTGTGAAGCTGCGGATCGGCGTTGCGAGACAGCTCGTGACGTATCCGCGCGACGACGATGCCTTTCGCGTCGGCCCGCGAGGTAATCCCATCCGCCGTCTCTCGATATCCCGCGATCCGAGACTCCACGAAGCGCAATGCGGCGCTGACCGCTTCCTCGTGCGCCTCCACGAGGCGCTTGTCGCCCGCGATAAGCGCTTGCATCGATACAGACTTCGGGGCGCTAAGCGTACAATCCCATCCCGGCCGCCGCTCTGCGTGGCCGGGATCGGAGAGAGTGGTTCCGTCTGGAAGCTCGCCGTGAAGAAGACTGCGGAAGACGGTTCGATCGATCTCTCCGGTTAACCCGAGTTCTTCAGCGCCGCGCCCGAACCACACGCTTGGCGCACGCCCCGCGTCTCCCGAGCAGTAATAATCGTCTGCCTCGTAATACTCAACCGAGTCTTCCGCATTCGTCAACCGGGCCATGGTTAGCACGCTGAGCTCTCCAGCAAAGGCTCGAGGACTTGGGGTCGATCGACTGGAGTTAATTCAATCGCCACGATACGCGAGCCTCCTGGCACGGCGAGGTAGCCCTTGAGGTCAGCGAGGCCTGCGATCTCTGACGGCAGCAATACGCGCTCCGTCATGCGGCGCGCCGTCGTCGTGCGGCTGTATCCATGATCTCCCAGACCGCGCGACTCCTCCGCGCGCATAACTTCACGCTCGCCGAGCGCCCTCGAGAGCGTCTCGGCGGTATCCGGATCGCTTCTCGCGATGCCCAGAACCACGAGGGTTCGAAAACAACTCCGCAGCGTGATAGCGGTCTCTCGACCGTACAGATGATCGAGCTGAGACGTGCTCTGCAATCCCGCGACGACGCACAATCCGCACTTCCGCCCGAGCGTGAGCGCATCAATCAGAGCCGGAATCGGCCCAAGGGCCGCGAGCTCGTCGATGACGAGCCAGAGCCTACGGCTTCGGTCTGGCGTCAGTGATAAAACTTCGTTTGCAACGATACCGAGCCACGAGGCCAGAAGCGGCGCGATAGACGTTTGCATGTCGGCGCGCCAGGTGAGGAACAGCGAGCCCGTGTGCTCGCGCGTCCAGCGACGAATGCTGAATGGCCCCGGCGGCACGAAAGCATGCGGCGAGAGATATGAGGCGAGGATGAAACGGGTGCTCGCCAGTGCCCTTGATGCATCCTGATCGAACAATGCAACCGCGGGCGTGCCCGCGAGCAATTCGCGGAGTTCGCTGGCCGGGGTCGCGGTGCATACTCGGATCAAGGCTTCGGTTGTCGCTTCCCCGCGCCGGATCAGTAACCGAAGGACGGTCGCGAACAACACACGCGCGTAATGATTCCATGCGGCGGCCTCGCCATGGCCGTCTGGAACGATTGAGCGCGCGAGCCGGTCCGCATCGTAGTCGGTGTGGAGCTCATTGAAGACGCACCAACCGGGTGCCCGCACATCGAAGGGGTTCATCAGGATATCGCCGGTTCGGCCGAATCGACTCAAGAAGAGCCCCGAGGGGTCACACACAACGAGGCGGTCACCGCGCGCTCTTGCGGTATCGATCGCCTCTTCCATCAGCGTAGTCTTCCCCGTACCCGTGCTGCCGCAGGCGAGAATGTGCTGAGTCTCCGCCTGCCGGGATAGCGGATAGCCACCCAGAGTAATTGCTTCCACCGGATTGCGAGCGCCGATCACGTTTCGCAAGCGAAACATGTTCTACACTCCCTGTTGTGGGCCACGCAGATGGCCGGCACTCACCCGGGCACGGCGGCGCCACAGTGCGAAGAGTGCGAAGGACAGGAGCGACGTGCCGAAGGCCGCAAGGATGAACGTCAACGCGAACAGGGTTTCCGCCACGCGGCCGGCCCGCCCCGTTAGCACCTCGATAGCCAGCTGGAATGCCACTCCATCCGACGTACGGAGCGCGATGCGGCAAACAACGCCCCACATCAAAAGCGAGCCGACCGCCGTGAGACAAACGAAAACCGCCACTCGATCGGCGACGATCATGATCGCGTCCAGAAACGGGTCGCGTTTGGTCAACATGGCCTCCTCCCTGGAAAGCGCGAGTCGAGCTGCGCCCGCACGCGCGAGAGCGCTTGAGCGTCACGACTCGCTAGGACTTCGCGACCAAGGAGGACGGCTTCCACGACAAGTGGCTCGAGGGCCACGGACAAGGCCCCACTGTCGCGGCGCAAGCGCTCCTCCAGGGCGTGCATCGCCTCGGCGGCATCGAAGTCGCTTCGTTCGGCGACGATGATCCTGCGGACGTAGGAGCTGACGGACTGGCCCGCCACGCTGGCCCGGGCGACCAGTGCCGCATATTCGGGTTCGTCGAGCCGCGCCTTGACCCATCTACAGAGCCGTGCCTTCACTTCACACCTCCCCGGCGTGCCGCTTTGGCTTCTGTGGTCAAAATGTGGCCGCTTGAGATTCGTGGTGGCCTGCGTGAATAAAGATCAATCTGGCTTGCGCGCTGGCACTTCCTGGGGCGCGCCCCGAGCTGCCGCCAGGCTGCAGGGGTGTGACCCGTCCCACCGGCTCCTGTTTCAATCAACTGTTCTCGCATGTTGGACTCGCTCCTCGGCTGGAAGGCCTGCGCACCGTGCGCCGCCCGAGGTGGCACGAGTTCGGCCACCACGACGCTGTATAGTGAACGACTTGCGGCGCTGTCCGTCGGCGCGGTGCGGGCCCCACCGGACACCGACCGCGGAGCCTGAGACTGTGGATTGCGTTCTGGGACAACGTTCGGCACGCCCGCTTCTGACATGGACATCGGAATCTCCGCAGGTCACGACGGGCTAACGCACCACGCGCCGCCCGGGACCCATACGGAGAGAAGCGCCTCATTTTATCCAGGCGTCCAGCCGCACCCCGCAAACGGGCGGTATAGAAGGGTATCGCGGGAGCACTTGCGCGCCTGGACGCGCTCTGCCTGGCATTTCTGCGTTTAATTGACGGATTTGAGTCAAGCTCACATCAAGGAAGTGCGAGATAATATATTTGTGGATTCCGCATGAGTGAGCAGACAAGTTGTCACGTCTCATGCCCCGCGCGTGATCGGAGGAGTTTCCTCCGTTTGGGGCGCTCGTGTGGAGATGTTATATGGAGATGATTCAGCATGTCCTTATCTGCGGCGGTTGCGGCTCGGTGCAGTCCGCCGATGTTCCCATCAAGCTTTGCGCGTGCGGCTCTGATCATGCGCGCGACGCCATCCTGCAATTGCAGGTGTCGCAACTCTGTCCGCGGTGCAGCAGGTTGCATGCGATCGACCTGGACGTTGACTCGGTGCAGTACCCGGAGAGGCAATGCCCCGAATGCGTTGCAGAGCTGCACGCGCGTTGCAGGAGGTCCGCGGAGTTTGGGCGAGAGCTGGAATGGCTTGTTGACTTGGCCAATCGACTCGGTCTGCGAGTCGATATCGCCCGTAATGGCTTCATCGGCCTCGTGGATCCGCCTTCGCAGGACTTGAGCACGGATCCTTTTCGCGCTGCCACTCGTGCGTCAGCAGCCCCAGGGTCCCGTCCTACTCGTGGCGAGCCCCTGGGGAGCTGGTGATTGAGTCAGCAGTGGATTCGACGATCTCAAAGACTCGCTCCACCGTTCTGTTCATCGCGACGCGCAAATCATCCTCGTGGTGGCGCACATAGCCGCTCATCGTGGTTTCGCGGTCGAGGGAGCTCTCAACAGAATGCGTGAGGACACGTCGGGTGAGCAACGCATTGCCGGTGACCGCATTAACGAGCGTCGCCAGCGTAGCCCGCAGCGAGTGGACTGTCGCGCGAATTCCCGTCGCGGCCCTCATCGAGGCCAGTGATCCCTTGACCGAGACGAGGGGTCTGCCCGGCTTCTTCGGACTGGGCAGTATCCATTCGGGATGCCGTGTTGGGTCCTGGAAGCGCGGCTTGAACACGTTTTCGACCAAGTACGTTGGAAGTGGCATCGGTACGAGCTGTCGTGTCTTGTTCCCCCGCTGGTCTGGGAGAAGACGATAGTGTTCATTGCCGGGCGCTAGGCTCAAGTTCTCCCAGCGCAGCGAGGAAACCACGCTCCTTCGCATGCCGGTGAATAGCATGATCATCAGATAGTCTCGAACCGCCGGATGCGTGGCAGTGCTGTGCGAATGCAGCCAGGTCCAAAACTTCGAGAGCTGATCGGCATGAATCGCAGGCGTGCGGCGCTCTGGACGACGGAACTTTCCTGCGTCCATCAAATCAGCGAGCGGATTGCTGGTTATGTGGCCATTCTTGAGCGCGCGATTGAACAGAATGCGCGCGAGTCGCATCGCGCTCGTCGCGGTGACAACGCCTGTCGTTACATCCGTTTTCGGGTCTTTCCCATGGCGCTCGCATACGCCCTCGCGGATAGCCTTGTAAAGAGCGTTTGCGTCGCGCTTACTGATTCGGTCGAGGTCCCGGTGGTGCCACGGTTCAAGGTGCTTCAGGTCCTTCTCGTAGTTCTCCTTCGTAGATGCGGACCATTCGGCCTCGCGAAGCGCGCGGTAGTCGCGGTACGCCTCAAGTAGCGTCGGAACGGTATCACCGTCGTCGCGCAACGCGCCGGCTCGCTTGATGCGAAAAGCTCTGTATCGCGCCTCCCCAAAGGACAGCCTCACGGGGGCGAGCACGCCCATAGTGTCGGCGCCGACGTCGCCGATCGTGCGCTTCTTCCACCGCCCGCCGTCCCGGTATCGCACGATGTACTTTCGCGTCACCCGACCATTGGCGCGTTGCTTCATAATGCGGACACCGAAGTAGGTCTCGGTCGCGTGCCAAATTTCTAGCGCAGGTACGTCGGTCGGGACCGGGAGGTGCGCGATGTCTGTCGGCTCGCGGAAAGTCAAGCGTTGGGGGATGTCAGTGACGTCGTCCATCGGGGGAAATATCGGCAGCTCGGCCTTTCGCCTTAGCGAGATCGATGTTTTGCCGTCCTGTTCCGCAAAACTCGCTACTTTCTCGCTAGAAATCACATGTGCCGCCGAGCGGGTGGTTTTGATTTTAGCTGCCATTACATGCACCGTAAGTATTTGTTTGTAAATGAATAATTTTCCGGATCAACCTTCGCGAGACGCTCCGCCGAGCCGTTCGGCGGAGCGCCGAACAGCTCAGCCCGCCATGGAAAATCAAGGACCTAACCACACTCCGGTCATGCAGCAGTATCTGCGCATCAAGAGCAGCCACCCGGACGTGCTGCTC
>JAKBCR010000127.1 GCA_021807675.1 Pseudomonadota bacterium | reverse complement strand
ATGCGGATCGCGATCAGCCTGGCCCAGACTGATCATTGACGTCACCCGCGGGCTCCTGGGTGACATCAATGATTCGTCTTTTGGGCCTGGGTGACACAAATGACTTACCGCGTCGGCCCCAATTATTGCCGCCGTCTTTGACGCATCCGCGTCCTTCGGGTCTCATGGTTCGCCTTCCGCTTTGTCGTCGAGGTCTCCTTCCGCCGCCCGGTGGCAGACTCGGAACACGGCATCTTCTTCGCGCGCTTTCTCCGTCCGCGAGTCGCCACAGCGGACACGTCAAGCAGCTCCACGTTCGGCTGAGGAGACGCCGGCGCCGCTGAGGCAATACTGCAAGCGACATTCCGCAAATGCGTCACGACTTGATCGAAGCTGAGGAAGCCGTTCTTGCGCCAACGGTACGGCTTCTGATGGACCAGCAGCAAAATTCCCCAACGATTGTGCTGATCGCGCAGGTAGCGCCTCACGAGCTGAGTAGTCAGGGCTTCTTCAAGTTCGGCGAGCGTCCAGCGCTCAGCAACCTTGATTTCCATGGGAACGCTGGCATCGGAGGATTTTGCGCGAAACCGAATGTCAGGTTCTTTCTCGTCCGCGACATGAGACTCGCGCTCCACTGAATAGCTCCGCTTCCCTCGCGTGTCGAGGTAGTGCGCTATCCAGATTTGCACATCCCGCTCACTCGGCTGTCGAGCCAACGTTTTCCCTTGAGGGAAGTCCGCATTCGCCAGATCATGCTGCATACCGGTTAGGCGCCGCCGCACTAGCCGCTGCAAGTCGAACGGATTTCGAGGGGCGAACAGGTGATCCTTCTCAAAGGCAGCAATATCCTCGGCAACCCATGGGGCAAATTCCGAGTCCTCTGCGGCGCGTTGTCGGGCCAATGCAGTGAGTCGGTCGGAGGGAATGGGAATGTCTCTGTCTGAACGGAATTTGAGAAGGGCCTGAAAGGTCGCTTGGCCCGGTGTCTCGACGAGTACTCGGGATAGTACCGAACGCGCCCCTTCCGCATCGGCCCTCACGTTTGGTAGATAGACGGCCCCATCTCTGCGCTCGTTGTCGTCTTCCATGCGAATCGTCCGATAGGCGAGCTTGATCAGCTTGAGCAATATTTTAAATGGCGCCCGTTGGAGAGCCGCGACGTTTTCTCCATATCGGCCTCCGCAGATGCGCGGCAAGATAACTTCCATCAACTGTTTCTGTTCAATCTTATTGTGATGGCCGAGGACTTGCTTCAGCGCTGTGAAAGTCCGTCCCGGGCTCAGTTGAAACGCACATTCGAAGTACGTGGCGAGATGTTTCGCGTCGCTTTCCGCCGCGATCCGTTCAACCAGATATCGGGCCAGCTCCGCGGAATCCTCAAGTCCTTGGGTCAAGGTGTATAGAATCTGATCCAAAACCCTATGAGGCAGATTGCTCTGGCGCTTGATGAGGTCAAAGAGATACGGTGCAACGAGCTTCTGGACCGCGACCGCAGCATGTCTTACATCCTGCAACACGCCCCCACCGTCCGTAGGAACCGCCGTTTCCAATTCCGCAGTCAGCTCACGGACGAGCACGGCACGGACGGCGTTCTGCCATTGCGCCGCAAGCGGCGTGATCCAGGCGGGAAAGCCGTTGAGTTCCAAGGTTGCGTAGCCGGCTGCTCGCACAGCCTCCGATTCCGTCAAGTCACGCGGCCAGCACGACGATGCAGCTGCCTCGAGGCTTATGCCGGCGAGGCCGATGCAATCGAAGTTCGCAATGACGTTGCGCTGTTCGACAGGGCGCTCGCTGTGAAGGGTCGGCGTCCAATGGCGCCAAAAGCGTACAAAGGCCTCCCGCAGCGGCTCGATCGCCTCGCGTCCGATCACGGGCACGAGCGCGTCGAGACTGTCGAAGGCAAAACGGTTCTGATTGTGGCCGATGCTGCGCAGCAGATGCCACAGATGGTAGAGACGAGCATCCAGAGACTTGTCGGTCGGCGGCTTGATCTCGCGCAGCTGTCCGGGGTCCGCTCGGATCTTTTGAGCGAATGTGACCCAAGATTGTTCGGTCTGAGCCTGCTGGATACTATTACGCTCCTCGAGACGAGCGAGCCTTTCCCGTGAAGCACGTACCTCGGGCGAGAGCGTGGGAGGGGTCAGCCACCCCGTGAGTACCGCGAGCACTTCGGGGTGCGCGGCTCCGATCCTCCGTAGCTGTTCCACGGTCTCATCGCCGAGTTCGAAGCGCTGCCGCAGTGCCATCACCGTATCGGCCGCGAGGCGGCGCTGGTGCCCGCTTGGGCGGTCGTTCGCATCGGCCAGGAGCCAGTTGAGATCGGTTCGTTCGAGCGGGGGCACAAACTCGAGTACACGGAATTGCCACCACTCGGTGGCCGGCCCGCCTTTGAGGACATCGCGACTTGGCATGGCAGCTGCCGCGTGCCAGAACATGGCCCGCCGACGTTCGGGGCTCGCACTGATGTGCCTTACAAGCGCCTCGTTCGGCCTTCTCCGATAACGCCGATAGAGGCTCGCCTGCAGCACACCTTCCAGCACCAATGGGGAGGCCTCCGTCGGATGCAGCAGGGTGAGCATACGCTCACTCACCTCTTCAATTCCGGTGATCAAGCTGTCATTGGGCTCATCATCGGCGTCTTCTGCCGAATCCACCCGCGCGAGCAATCCCGCGAGAAGCTGCTCAAGGGAGGGGAGCTCCTGCAGTCGGTGAGCCAGTGTTCCTGCAAAACGATCTAGACGCGATTCGATGCCCGCGAGATCCAGTGTATCGAGAAGTTTCAGCAATTCGGTTACGCTGATCTCGTTTGGAAAAAGCTCCTCGAGCGCTTCCCAGATGGCCGCTTGCGCGAGTGATCGCGCGTGCGCCAAAACCCACTGCGCGTACTTCTGCCGCGTCGCCTTGCCGGCCGTCGCGAGCAGAGCACGGCCGGCCCATAACTGGGTGCGGTGGTCGATCTCGGAATTGAAGGACGCCTGTTCGGCCAGATCCCCGCATTCGGCGAGCACGCCGAGCCAGATGAGTTCCAAGAGCAGTCTGCGAACGGGGGCCGCAGAGCCATATGCAGTCCACAGATCGCGAATCACCGGAACCATGTCGGGGCGCGCAAAACGTTGCATATGGCGCAGGCTGGCGGTCACCCCCTGCTCATCCGTTTCGACACGCCCAATCACAGCGCGCAGCAACGCTTCGCGTATGCCGAGCGGCAGGCTCGCCGGATCGCCGGCCTGCATCAGGAGCTGCGGATCCCGGCGGAGAATCTCCTGGGCAATCTCGAGGTCCCATAATGCGAGCCAGGCGGCAGTCTGGCGCATACTCGGGATGACCAAATCAAGCCCATAGGTCGTCGCGAAGAGCAAATCATTGACGGCCGGCCGCGGGCAGTTCTCTTCGATCAGATACTTAAGCCAGCGGGCCGCGAGATAGCTGCGGACTTCGCCTTCATTGTCCTGGTGCAAACCGGCCAGACCGGCCACAACTGGCTCAAACACTGCACGGTTGATGAGATAAGTGAGATCACGAGCGGACCATTCGAGCAGAACCCTGGCAAGCGGAAGTCCCGTGCGCCCGTCGCTGAAGTCAATGGAACTGTCCGGCACCAGAACATATTTGATTCTTCCCAACACGAGCGCCGCCCCGATGCGCGTGAGGGCATGATAGGCCCGCTGCGGATCGAGCGGATCGGAGTGTCCGCGGTGTGTATCGCTCTCCTGCAAACGCATTCGGAGGCTTAACTCCAGCATTTGCGCGAACGAGCCGAAAGCGCCCTTGGCACGCCAGTAATCCACCAGCCATTGCAGATCAAGTGGTCGGCGCGCAAAGCGCCACAGGTCGGCTCGCTCTGTCGCCTTGAGAAAGGCCTCCGCGTCGGTTATCCCCTGCTCGCGAGCGAACGTCTTGACTTGCTCACGCGTCAGCGGCGCCATGGTCACGATTAACGGTGCTTCGGCCGGAGGGGGCTTCTCTTGCTCCTCGTGTCGAACGTAATGGACGAGCAGTTCGGCCGGACTGATCGGCGAGATGGCTTCATCGGGCGGTGGAAGGGGCAGCAGCCGCTCGAGATCCATCAAGTCGCGGCGAAATTCCCAATCACTGTGGCGCCCCGAAAGCACGATGTGGACACGCCCTTCATTGCCGCTGATGCCGACAGCCACTTCACGCAATGCCTCGGCGAGTCGGATTTTGGCACCCTTGGCCTCATCGACCGAGTCGAGAAAGAGCCACGCAGGCTGGTCGGAGTTGCGCCAGACCGACAGCTCGACCGCGCGGGATCGCAGTGCGGATTCGAGGCCCTTCACGCCGACATTCTGCACTGTACTGAGAAAAGCGACGTCACCACGTTCCTGGACGCGCCGTGCCTGCTCTTCGAGCTCGGTTGTCTTCCCACTGCCGGCCTCGGCGAGGACTACGACACGGCGCCTCCTGAGCAGCTCGTCCCAAGACAGCGAACTATCCTCGACAAGAAGCTGCGCAATTTCCTCAGCCCGCTCTGGATCATCCCTCTCACCACAGGCGATGAACCGACGACCCAAAGCAATCGGGTGGTTGCGTGGTTGGCTCACACGTACACTACGGTGATTGCACGATTGACGGAGAGTTCGTAAAAAAGTTCTTCTATTACGCGTCCCGACGCCTCATGGACAAATCGTCGTCTACTCTCGGATGGAGTGTCAAGTCCACCGGAGAAATAGATCGAACCGGACATGCGTCACTTATCTGGTGTCGTGATGGCGTATTTGTCGGGAATGCTCGTGTCGACATTGGTAGTGCCCGACTCCCCAGATGAATCAGCGATCTGAACCGACGTTCCCCCTGCCGCCAGACGTCTGTATCGGAGCTTAGACTCCAAGAGGTCGACAAGGGGTTCTAGAAACTGAGGCTGTTTTGAAACAATGGACGAGACGAGCGCCTCACAATGCTCTGTCTTGCGAAATTCTATTGTGTTGTTGGTACACTCCAAGAACAGGTCTCTCAGAAGTCTCGCACCGTCAACGCGCGAAAGCCATCCATCGGCAAATGGCTCGAATTCCGGCGCTCGATACTCTCGAGCATTTCCGTTTGAACGTATCCAGTATTCAATATCTTCAACTCTCTGGTGTTGACCAACGTCACCAGCGGTCGCCAGAACATCGGCAATGGCAGGTGGACTCATGAGGTAATTTTCGATCATTGCGCGCTGCAAGAAGGAAACCGCCCGATCGGTTTCATTCATGATCTGATCCATGTCTCGGTCCGTCCGCTTTTCTCTATCCAATAGGAACCCGATCGTTGGTGGTAGCAAAGCCGAGGCCATCGACGCCTGGCGATAGATTGCAACGACATCTCGTGCGCGGCGACGATCGAAATTTCCGGTGTCTCTCACCGGCAGAACGGCCAAACCGGGTCGTGGGGGAAATCGGACCTTCAAAATCGCATTTATGCAGGCCTGGTCACTGGGACCCTCGACCCAAAGTATCTCATCGAACCCGAAGACATCACTGAGCCGCGCCCCCACATCCAGCAAGAGCCGGCGACTGACTTCGGTAGTCTTTGCGGTAAAGACTTCGCATCGCGATTCCCCACCACCCCACTGCACCTGGATGACCGGGCAATCCCCCGCCTCGGATATGACCTCTGGCGCGTGCGTCGCTATGACGTATTGATGCTGTGGAATTTGCCGTAGTACGCGAATGAGTGCGCGTGCGGCACCTGGGTGTAGGAAGCTGTTCGGTTCGTCTACGAGGATAATTTGGGGGTCCTCGGAGGCCATGGCTACATACAGTATGGCCAGTACCTGCCCAATTCCTGTCCCACATTCATTGAGGGGAAACGCCAAGTCGTCCCGGCGGGACGCTTGGGGGAGTTGCCACACGCGGATCTCCACCTGATTGTTGGCGGCCGAGCGCACAGCAATTGATTCCACTATAGGGAATACTTCTCGGACGCGACGGATGTAGTCGTCAAAGAGGTCGCGATTCGCCTGAAGATTAGACAGAACTTCGGGGAGATTTTGGGCGTTAGGCGCCAATATCGTGCTGATTCCGTGGTGGCACGTTCCGACATTTAGTCGCTCTGCTTGAAATCGAAACAGGCGTGGCAACAAGGTGTGCGTCGCAAGAACGCCTAGGTCGTGCCCAGACGCCGTAAATCCTACTGCGCCAACGGCGCGACGTTCTGCGTCGGGGGAAAGATCAAATGCATTTACTTCGAAGTCGCTTTCAGCGGGGGCTCCTGCCCAAGAGAGCGGGAGTCCACCACTTCCCTGAACGGCCGCCGGGCCGTTCAAGCCAGCCTGCGCTTGCAGGCGCAGGGTCGCAGGCCGCGCAGAAAAGATCTCCTCAATCAGGGCACGCGCGTTCTGCTCGTTCTTCGGGCGCCCCTTGGGCCACGGGTAATGAAATCGGCCTCCGCCTTTGAGGAAAGTTCGTTTCAGCTCCGCGCCGTCACAGGAACCGGTGATCTCGACTCTCGATAGAGGGGATTCTGGATCATCGCGATGGGGAAGAGACCGGAGGCTTCGGTGAGGTCGACCTAAAAAACGTAAGCCCAGCGCATCCAATAGAACAGATTTTCCGGCACTGTTACGACCAACGACCAGGTTTATACCCGGGCTGAGCTTGATCTCGCCCGAATCAAAGTAGCTTTTGAAATTTAACACCCGAAAGCGATCGATGCGCATCTGTGCAGTGCTCCCTGTTTCCGACCCGGTCTCTGGCGGGTTTAATTATGATCTTCTTCGCCGCAGTCTGATTTGTCGCTACTAACCCTCAGTCGTTGTCTTCGGACTGGTGGTTCGAGTCGACCGGAGCGCGAGAAGACATCGTGCAACTGCTTCTGCAACGCCTCAAATTGCTCTGCGGCGAGGCCCTGCGCCGACTGAAGGCTCTTCAAGGCGTCGTCCGCGCGTATCTCTTGCTTCTGGGCGGCGGCTCGAAGTTGCTCGCAGTCGGCTCGAGCGGCCACGAGTGCCTCGCGGGTCTGAACGAACTGCATCTCCAGTTGGGCACGGTCCGCGTGCGCAACCTGCAGGGCCTCTCGGAGCCGCGTGAGTTCGCCGGCGTACTGGCGCTCGGTGGTCTCGCGTCGTTTGTGCTCGGCGCTCAGCGCCTGGCGAGCTTCATCCACCTGCTTCATCCAATGCTGTTCCGTGCCATCGAGGCGTTCCTGGAGAGTTCGCCGCTCGACCTCATACCCTTGCCGCGCGGCATCGAATCGCGCGGCGCCCTCGGCGGCTTCCCGGCGGGCGATCTGCAGCTGCTCGGCGAGCCGAGCGCTTTCACGCTGGAGTTCGTCGAGCCGAGCGACATCGGCACGATGTCGCTCGTTCGCCTCGGCAAGCTGCTGTTGTGCGAGGGTGACGGTTTGTTCGAGCGCGGCGCGCTCGCGAACAAATTCGACCTGGGCGCGCTCGAGGTCGGCCCGCTGTGCGTCGAGGGCCGTGCGCTGCGCCGCGACGTCCGCGTGCTCTCCAGCAAGGGACTCCCGAAGGAGCGTCCGGGCCTGCTCGATCGCTTCATTCCAGAGGCTAAGGAGGGCGTTCGCCACCGGCTCTGGAACGCTCGGGAGCTCCTGTCCGGGGAGATCCCTCAAGCGGGCGCCGAGCTGACTCCACCACCGATCGAGAAAGAGTGCGATCGTGTTGGGCGATCCGCGACCTAGTCGCGCCCGCACGCGCTCGACGGTCGGACGGTCGCCGTCGACGAGCAGCGCGTCGGCCGCCTGCCGGACGTCGTCCTCGCTGATCCGCCGCGCCCGGCGGAGGATCGGTTCGGGTTCCTCTATCAGCGCAGCATCCCGTGATGCCTTGGTTAGCGTTTCGGTCTCGGTGGTCACTGTGCGCTCTGCTCTTCTGAGTCGTTACTCACGATAAGAGAATGTTATCGTGAATAACACTTGCACTAAGGTATATATTTCTCATATTCTACGATAAGTATGGCACAACACCGCCGCCGCGCAACCGCCCCTGCGGGGCGCACTCCTGTGGGACGCACCCGGAGGCCCAGGAGTCTCGTGCTGCACGCGACCGTGGAGGCCCTCGACCCGCAGGTGCTGCACGCCGAGGCCCAGGCCTCGTTCGCCGCCTTGCTCAAGGAAGGCGAATCGGCGAACACGCTACGCAGTTACGCGAGCGCCTTGAGGTACTGGGCGGCGTGGTTTCAGCTGCGCTACCGCGCGGCCCTGACGCTTCCCGTCGCGGTGCCCGTGGTGCTGCAGTTTCTCGTCGATCACGTGCAGCGCTCGGGGGCTGCGCCCGGCACGGGGGGTGTGCCCCGCGCGGGACCAGCGGACGGCGGGCTCATCCATGATTTACCCGACCCCATTGATGCGGCGCTCGTTGCGGGCGGCTTCAAGGCCAAGCGCGGCGCCCCGGCGCTCGCCACCGTGCTGCATCGCCTCGCGGTGCTCTCGAAGGCCCACCAGCTGCGCGAGCTCGCCAATCCCGTGCGCGATCCGGGGGTGCAGGAGCTCGTGCGGCGGATTCGTCGCGGTCACGCCACCCGTGGGATGCGACCCGCGGCGAAAACGGCACTCACCAAAGATCCCCTCACCGCCCTGCTCGCCACCTGCACGGACGGGTTGAAGGGCGTCCGCGACCGGGCGCTGCTGCTATTCGCCTGGGCCTCCGGCGGCCGGCGCCGCTCGGAGGTCGCCGGCGCCCTGATGGAGCAGCTGGAGAGGATCGACGAGCGAACCTACCTCTTTCGCCTCGGGCATTCGAAGACCGACCCGGCGGGCACCGGCACCCAGGCGGATGCCGTCAAACCCATCATCGGCGCCGCCGCCGCGGCGCTCACCGCGTGGCTTTCGGCCTCCGGAGTCACCTCAGGGCCCATCTTCCGGCGGATCCACAAGACCCGTCCGGGCGGGCCGCTCACCGGACAAGCCGTCTGGCTCATCGTCAAGCGCCGCGCCGCGCTCGCCGGCGTCGACGGGGACTTCGGCGCTCACTCCTTGCGCTCGGGTTTTGTCACCGAAGCGGGCCGGCAGAGCGTTCCCCTGAAGGACGCGATGGCGCTCACCGGCCACCGGAGCTTGGCGACGTTTCTGCGCTATTACCAGTCGGGGGCCGTCCAGGCGAGTGCGGCCGCCAATCTCCTGGCCACTCTGCCGGAGGAATAGCGCTCCTCAACGCCCGCGGAAAATAGCCGGCATCGCGTTGTGTGAAACGGCACCTCCAATACGGGGGAAGATCGACGCTGAAGGTTGCCCGCGCTGCTCGTTCAGCAGCGCGAATACACTCCCGGCAGCGCCCCCAGGGCGGCGACCAGACGAATCGTTCTCCCTTACACAGCAGATCACGGCCGGCCGCTTCGAGCGGCGCGGGCCAGGTGCAAATTCGCAGTTCGAGCCACCAGTCCTCATCGTTCCACTGCCGCGCGTTGTCCACGTACCGCTCGAGAATTGGGGATCGCCGACAGCGCCAGCGACCTTCGGTGAGACGGACCCACAGATGCCGCGCCACCGCTGCCCCAAAGAGCCGGATCGGATAGGACGCGTGCGGCACGGTGACGCTGCAAATGTCACCGGCGCGGTCCTCGGTGATCAAATCCACCGACAAAATGGCCGGATCGAGCGCTTGAAGGATCGAGCCCGCGTGGAATCGAATCATGGTATAGAGCGCAAGGTCGCGTTTGACGCCATACGCAAGCTGCGCCTCGACCGACCGAGTATCCTGCGCGCCGGGGGCATCCACAGCTCGTCCCCTCCAGTTTGCAAACCCGCTGGTGTGAGACCTTGCAGCGGGCGGGTCGTCGAGCGCTACCAGCCACGGCCATGCGCGGAGGAACTCTGCATGCGGATCGACGCCTAGGGTTTCGCAGATCCGCCGCCATAGAGTGGTCTGCCACGAGGGCCGGAGGTCCCGCCACGCAGCCGCGTCCTGGTAGAATTCCGACCACGATTCCTCCCACCGATCGGTACCGGGACACCGCGGGGGCGGCTTTTCGCTCAGCAGCCGGCGATGAGCCGGACACACGAGCGACCAGCCGTCGGTCCAATCCCGGCGTCGATAGGGCACCTCCTCCGACCAGCACTGCGGGCAGAACGTCCGCCGGTGCCAAGGTGCAATCACCGTGGACGCGATGAGACGATACGCGTCAATGATCTCGCCGTAGATGCCCGCGTGTGGAGCGAGCACTTCCGCAAGGTCAGGCGGCGGTGCGACATCGAGATCAAACGATGGGCCCTCGTACCGAGAACCCAGGGGGTAGCCGAGCCACCACAGGAACTCCCGCAGCGTCAGGCCATAGGCCGCCGCGTACCGCTCCATCCAGGATGAGATGGTCTCGCCGGGATGCAGGCGTGGAGTGAGATTCAGTCGCGCCCGGGGTCTAAGGGGTGCGCGCGCGAGGATCATCCGGTCCATGGCCGACTGTCCGTCGAGAGGCTCGCGCGATTGCGCCAGCGCAGCCCGGCGGGTGCCGAGGGCGGCGGCGCGGCGCGGCGCTCGTCCTTGAGCCAAGCTTTCGCGAGTGCGACGCTTTTCTGTTCTTCGTCTCCCGTCTCGTAGTGCGCAAGCAGCGGCGGATCGCGCCACCAGCTCAAGTACTCCGGCACGATGCGCTCGGTGCCCTCGCGGATGGCCACGAGCGCGGCAGCTTGCAGGCAGCGGATGATCGTATCCGTCAATCCGCCGGTTTCATCGAGCAGCGCCCGCATGAGGGGCAATTCAGAGAGGTGCGAGGCCAAGCGCAATGGACAGGCACGCTCGTAGCCCTGAAGGAACGCCGCAAGATCTGGACCTGCCGTCCACCTTGCCAGCCGTACGGTCGGATACCGGCTCGAGAGTTGCGGGTCGGCCAGAATCACCGATTCGAATTCCTCCGTGCCGGCAAGCACAACCGGTCGCTGCGTCTCGTTCGAGAAACAGCGCACCCAGTCCAGCAACCACGTCCGTTGCTTCCCGTCCGTATGCACGATGTTGTGGATCTCATCGAGCACGATCAGCTCCGTGCCGGCAGCGGCCAGCGCCCGTCGCAGAACCGATTCCTGCGACGGCCTTGAGGGATGTCTGAAAAACGGAATGTTGATTTCGTCGATCACTGTTTGCCGGAGCGTGCGGAAGTCTGGACCGGCTGGTACCTGCACATAAAGCACCGGACGAATATGCAGCTTCGTCAGCGGGTCGTCCCGTTCGGGATGCCGCCGTTCGATGCGGCGAAGCACATGCGTCTTGCCGATGCCCGAATCACCGCAGAGGAACAGCCCCGGCATGCGAATGCGCCGCGGAAGCCAGATCAGCTGTTCGATCTGACGCTCAACGTGCTGGGCCGGCGGGTGACTCACGTACAGGTCTTTGAGGATATGGCGTGCTCGAGTGAGATCCCCCTGCGTCGCGATCGGGCGGATGACCGGATCGAGGTGCGACCAGTTATTTTCTCGGACCTTCTCGATCACCCGCGCCGAGCGAATGCCTGCCGGGATCGGTCCTCTGGCAGCTCCCTGAGACTGTCGACGGGCGGGCGGCTCGCGCTTGGGTGCGTTGACTCCCAGTGGTCGCTGCTGGAGGGTTTTCCTGCTTCGCGTTGGGGTTGCGTTCTGGGCCATGGCACTACTCCAACACTTCAAACGGCACGGCACTTTCCACCGAGGTGCGTGTCACGTCGAGTTGCGTGCACGGCAGCGGCGGCAACGGGGGCGCTTGTCGTCGAACTTTTCCGCCGCGCTTGCCCCGCGTGCGGTGCGAAGGACGCGCTGGCGGTTGGGTTGGCGGCACCGCCCCCTGGCGCGCATCCTCCGGGTGCCAGCGCTCGGCGCGGGCCCGGCGCCGGCGCGCCCGCAACTCCCCTCTGTCCGCCCGTGCCGCGATCAGCGCAGCGTTGTCCGCAAGGCACTGGCGCACGAGCGCGGGATCGGCGCCCTTTGCGCGTCGGCCATCCCGGGCGCGAATCTCGTTCCACTCCCAGAGCGACAAGCGCGGCCACGCGACATTGAGCCAGGGCACCTGCAAGTGTCCGCCCTCGGGCAGGTCGAGCCAGATGGAGGAGAGGTCGCGCGGATCGAAACGAACGATGCGCTTGGTGTCGGGGTCGACGTACGCCGCCAGGGCATCGCTGCGATAGCGCAGGCAGTGCCAATCGATGCCGGCCGGCTTGACCGCGCGAAGTGCGTGCGGCAGCAGATCCGTAAAGAGTGTCTGCGGGTCGGCCGGGTGCGCCGGCACCACTACCCCCTGCGGCGTACGCCACGCGGCTTCCCAAGCGGCAAGAGGCGCCATACCGAGGGTGCGATGGCGCTCGTGATGGTAGGCAGTGATTTCGTTGGTGAACCAGAGCTCGAGGTCCTGCAAGGTCAGAATCGCATCCTGCGCCGGGTAGGGGCTGCGCTTGCCGAGAATTTCGTTAAACGTGTTGCCGGGAATGAGACGCATCCGTCGCATGAACGTGCCGATCAGGCGCTCGATGCTGCCGCCGAATCGCGGCGTGCGAGCGGGCCGATAGCCGTTCTCGATGTGCTGGCGCTTGCAGCCCATCCGAAACGAGGCGGAGCGGAATTCCGCCCCGTTGTCCGTGTAGATGTACTGCGGACGACCGAATACCGGCCAGGGCCCCTTCGCGCCGATGGCCTGGAGCCACTCCTCCTTGGGGTAGATGGC
>JAKBCR010000408.1 GCA_021807675.1 Pseudomonadota bacterium | reverse complement strand
TGCTGGGCGGCACCCGCAGGTCCCGATCGCTCGTGGCGTCGTCGATCATCTGCAACTTGCGGAAGAGCCTGCCCTCTAGATCCGGCGGTATACGCTTGGAGCGCGCATCCTCGATGAAGAATGCGCGCAGCCACTCGTCCCGGAAACTCGCAATCATGAGAACGGTCTCGGCATGTACCACTGTACCGTCCTACGGGACTTTCGGCAACTATGATGCCCCCGGGAAAGCCGGCAGTGACCCAGCCGCTGCCGGCAGACCGAATCCATCGCGATCAGCGGTGGCGCCGCCGCCTGCCTCGCCTCAGCTCCGCGACGAAGCGATCCAGGTCGCGCTTCAGGAGATCCCCGTCGGCGACCCGCGCGATCCTCGCGAGGGCTTCGGCCTGTGGCACGCGCTCGGGCTCTGCCACCTCGATGACGAGCCGTCCGTCGCTCACCTGCACCGTCACCGGCAGACCGATGGTGAAGCCGGCGCGCTTCATCCAGGCACCCACCAGGTGCAGCATCGGAGCCGGGACCGGGCGGCCCTCCGGGCCGCGCATGTCTCGCCTGCTGGCGGTCACGGTGTACCGGCGTATGTCGTGCCCGGGAGCGGATATCGGGGCGAAATCGCGAGAAATGGACGACTGTGCCGGCGCGGTGGCCGGCGTAGACTGGGTGTTGGCCATGGTCTAACTCCTAGCAAGTTGACTGTGGACAGGTGCCCGGTGGTGTGAGAGCACCGCCGGGCACCGCTGTCTGGGGCGGGATTGCCCGAGAAAAAACCACCATGTCGCAGCGCAGCCGTCAAGGCCGCCGCGGTCCTCCGCGGCGCTCCGCGAGCACGGGCCGTCCTCGGCCCGCGCGCAGGCCTTGACGGCGAGAACGACATGGCACAATCAAACGAAAGGCAAGCCCGCCCTCTTACGTCCGAACGCGAGTGACTTTCCGGTCTTTGCGGGAATTTCCGGCCGCGCGACGAGAAGCGGCCGCATAGGAAGGCCGTGGCGCCGCGATCGAGGGGGTACCCGCTACCTCAGTACCCCATTTTTCGTTCCATCCATGGCGTTCGGTCCGAACCCGCGCGATTCTGGTGACTGCCCGGGAAACGACGAGCACGGTAATGCCTCTCAAGCCAGACGACCTTCAGCGGCTCCTCGAGGAGCCGATCTACAGCTGGGACGTATCGACGCTCCTCTCCGGAATCGTCGACTTTCTGGAATTCTCCGAGCGGAACTTGAATTGGCAGCGCCGGCGCGAGATCGAGCGCGCACGGCAAGAAGCGGAGGAACTGGACTTCGGCCCAGAGGACGCTCATCTGCTGCCGAACGCGCACCGGCAACTGGTGGAGTCCGCGGAGCTGCGCTTCGATATCGGCCTGTCGCAGAGTGTCCGCTATGCCGGCGTGGTCGCGTATGTCACGTCGATCGAGTGGTGCATGACGTTATTTGATGGCCGGCTCGTCGAGCCTGCGCCGGGGACACCGAAGGGTAAGAACCCGGCGGTCCACATCCTCGAGCACATCAACACAAAACTTCCACGCCCCCGATCAGAAGAAGCGACGATGCTCAAGCACGTCGTGTTCATTCGGAACTGCATCGCGCACACTGCCGGACTTGTGCACGTCTACAGGCACGAAAGCGACATCAGAAAGACCGTCGCCGCTTTGAACGGCTTCTCCATATCGAACGCAGCCGGGCTCGGCGATCGACTTCACATAGCCGCTGGCGCGATCGACGACGTCGCGCGCCGGGCGCTGGATTGGATTCCAGCGCTCGATAAAGAGTGCTCAACCAACGGCGTGTTCAAGTCCCCGCAGCAGGCATGAACGACGCCGCGCTCTTTTCGATCTTGTAGACCGGAAACCCCACCCGCATCCACCCCGGTTGGGATGCGAACTTCAGGAACCCCGTCCGATCCGGCAGCTGCTCGATCTCCGCGGCCATGACTGCGAGCTCCGTCGTCGTCTGTTCGCTGTGCCCTTTGGTGTCGTGGCCGCTGCCGAAGGTGGAGCCGCTCGAGCGGCTCTGCGAGCGCGCGAAGCGCACCACCTCCCGCTCCCCGATCAGGCGCGAGGCGTACTGCGCCGTCCCACCGCCTTCTGAGGCCGAACAGCGCAGGATGAGCGTGTTGCCGCAGTTCTCGATGATGGTCTGCGCCGGTCCCTTGCCGTAATTCGTGCTCGCCTGGGCGATCGACTGCAATCCCAGCACGCAGCGCCCACCGCACTTGCGCAGGCGCGTGAGCGCATCCGGCAGTCCATTGATGGCCCCCAGCGCATCGAGCTCGTCCACCGCGAACCAGAGCCGGTAATCACCCTCCCCGAGGGTGAGGGTCTGGAAGATCGCAAGCCGCAGCCAGATCGAGAGCAGCGCCTTCAACGCCGAGATCTGATCGGCCTGGTATGGAAGGAACAGCACGCCGCGGCCGGTCTTGATCCACTCGCGCACCGAAACCGGCGCTCCCTCCTGGCGGCGCACGAAATCCAGGCTCTTCACCGCCGCCGTCACTGTCGAGCGCGCGCCCTGGAAGAGCTTGTCGCTCCCCTCCTCCAGAAACGGCGCCGCCGGCGTTCCGGCGACGAGCGCCAGGAGCTCCGCCTTCGGGGCAGCGACCAGCAGCCGGTACAGTTCCCCGACATCGCGGATGCCCACGGCCTGCGCCTGGCCGGTCACCGCCGAGAACAGCGTGCGCGCGAAGGTGGTCCAGGTGGGATCCGACCCCCGATCCGGAATGAAGGCCTGCGCGAGCTCATCGACGTCGTAAGGATTGCGAAGCTCGGCGAAGAGGTCCCACTTCGCGGATCGGGCATCGAAGGGATTCAGGATCACATCGCCCCGCGCGGGATCGTGGAAGCGCGCGAGATATCCGCCATCGGGATCGGCGATCACGGCCCGGTC
>JAKBCR010000407.1 GCA_021807675.1 Pseudomonadota bacterium | reverse complement strand
ACTGGACGTAGCGGATCTTATCGCCGCGCAGGGTGTAGAGGTTCGGCACGTGTCCGAACAGCGGACCGGTCAGATTGCCCGTGAATACGACGCGCTCTTTGGGCATCCACACGATGAGCGAGTCGAGCGTCTCGCCCCCCGGCGTGGCGTATAACTCGAACCGGCGTCCGCCGAGCTCGAAGTCGTGGCGATCGATGAACGAGGTGGTGATCACCGGCTCGGGCCGCTCCGTCATCTCTTGTTTCTGGTCCCGGCTCCAGAGCGTGCGAGAGCGGCGCGTCATGACAGGCCCGAGCGCGCGCCAGTAGCCGCGGACATGGTCGAAGTGGGCCTGCGCAATGGTTTCGGTCTCCGGCGTATTGAACCATCGCCAGCCGCCGATGTGGTCGTCGTGGCTCTGGGTGAAGATGATCTTCCTCACCGGGTTGCCGCTGACGGCGCTCAGCCTGCGGTGATTCTCCTCGGCATGGAAGACGATGCCCGTGTTCACCAGCACATCGCCTTCCGCCGTCAGGATGCGGTAAGCGTTGGAGATGTCGCGGGACATGTGGATGCCGTGCGCGAGCGGCACCGCATCCTGCCGGCCATCGCCTGCTTGAATGATTCTGGCGTTGAGCGGATCGGATTTCTCGGCCATGTGCGTCAAACCTCGTGGCGGACCGGGAACAGACCGGTGTAGAAGCGGAAGCGCTCGCGCAGCGCGCCGATGTCCAGGTCGAAGTCACCGGCGAGATCGTAAACGACCCGGCCGGCCCTGCCGCGCGGGTGATGCTCCATGTAGTGTTGCAGGTCTTCGGCGCTCGCGGATGTCGCGGGCAGACCCGCGGCCTCGAGCACTCGGCGCGCGGTACCGACATCATCGGCCATCACTTCCTGGAACAGCAGATCCACCCGCCGCGCAGCGGGAACGACATGCATGTCCCGGATGTAGGCCCGCAGCATCCGCTCTACGCGGTCGATCCAGTAGGCGACGTGGCCGCGGATGTCAGGCTTCTTCTGACCGGCGAGCACCTGCAGGCCGCGCATCGTGAGCACGGATTGCAGAATGGCGAGCGGATCGCGATGCGTCATGACGATGGTCGCATCAGGATAGACGCCAGTGAGCACGGGCAGCTGCTCACTGTGCTGGTTGCCCTTCAGGATCCAGCGGCGGTCATTCGGCTGCTGCAGCACGATGGCCTTGAGCATCGTGCGTCCATACTCGTAGTGAGGGGTCTGATCGGTGGCGAGATAGTAGTCGCGCCATCCCGGGACGTCGGCCATCCATTCCCACTGGTAGCTCGCGAAGTCGGGGATCTGCAGCTCGTTGTCACCGCAGGCATGGTCGGGGGAATGCTCGTGCATGGCCGCCATGATCGGATTGGCCTTCAGCCGCTGCCAGCGTTCGTTGGCGCGCTGCCAGCGTGGCTCGTGGCCATCGGCTCCGGTGGTTTCGCCCGGGTCCGGGACGGCCTCTCTGCCGAGGTAGACCGGAAGGTAGCGCAGGCGTCGGTCCGCCGCGATGAGGTTCTCGAGATGAGTCGTTCCCGAGCGGGGCAGCCCCACGACGAAAATGGGACGGTCGATCACGACATCGGCGACTTGCGGATGGCGCTCGAGGAAGTCGCGGTTCTTCAGGCGATTGACTGCGGCGGTGACGCACTGCTCGAGGAACTGCCGTTTGCTCTCCTTCCAGATGTTGTCATTCGCTTGGACTTCCGCCAGCAGGCGGCGGAGCCGCTCCTGGAAGTCCCGGGGTCCAAAATCAGCAAGCCCGGTGCGGGCCTTGGCTGCTTCGAGCACACCGCAAACTGACATCTCGAGCGGCTCTCTCTCGCCGGATTCGAGCGTGCGCCGGCGCTCCTCGGGTAGGGAGGGGCTCTTGAACCCGTCGACTCTGAAAATCTGGGGCTCTGCGGGCCGGGTGGCACTCACGCGGGTCGCCCCAGAGAGAGGTTGGCCTTGCCGGCATTCGCCATCCAACCGCCGTCGACCTTGACGAGGTCACCGGTGTGAAAGCGCGAGGCGTCGCTCATGAAGTAGACCGCGATGCCCTCGAAGTCCTCGGGCGTGCCGAAGCGCGCAATGGGCGTGCGCTCCCTTACTTGTTTGCCAAGCGGCGCGTCCGGGCCGGGGTCTTTCACCGTCTCCGTGGCCGTGTAGCCCGGGCACACGGTGTTGCAGCGAACTGCATAGCGGCCCATCTCCACCGCGATACCTCGCGCCATCGAGGCGAGCGCGCCCTTCGCCGCATTGTAATGTTGCATGCCAACCGTACCGGTGAGCGCCGACAGGCTCGCGCAGAAGAGGATGGAGCCGCCCGGGTCCCCGGCATCGAAGCGCGCCTTCATGTGGCGGGCAGCCTCGCGCGCGACATGGAAAGCGCCGTGCTGATTGATCGCGAGGAGGCCGTGATACGCCTCGCTCGTCATGTTAAGGAATGAGCCGACGTGGCTCATGATGCCCGCGTTGGCGATCACCCCGTCGACACGCCCCATCTTCTCGATGGCTTCCGACATGGCGGCGACGACGCACGCCTCATCGGCGACGTCGACCTCCTGCGTGAGCACTCTGTTGCCGAAGGCCCTGAGCTGAGCGGCCGCCTCCAGGTTCTTCTCGCGCCGGCGCCCCCAGATCACGAGGTCACCCCCGGCTTGCGCGATCCCGCGGCAGAAGCCGAGGCCGATTCCGGCATTGCCGCCGGTCACGAGCACCACCTTACCCTGCATGTCCCACGGCAATCTCGGCATCGCTGCACTCCCCAATAAATATGCATATAAATGGCGAACAGCGCCGAGGAAACGGCCAAAATTCGCATTGACCTGTGATGATATATGCGTATTATTGAGAATCAAGAGGTGAGTGATGAGCTCCTCACCGCAATGGCTGGCGACTGGCGCGCAGAGATTGGGGGATCGGCATGAGCTTCTTTAG
>JAKBCR010000126.1 GCA_021807675.1 Pseudomonadota bacterium | reverse complement strand
CCGCTGTTCGAGGGGCCCTCGCTGCTGCACGAGGCGTTGCGCCGGGCGCACGCGGTAGCGGACAGTGCGCACACTTGCGTCGTGGTCGCCGCACAACATACACGACTCGCGGCTGGATGGAGACGCACGCCGACATGACACCGTCATGACCCAGCAAGTCAGCGATCTCACGCCGCGCATCGATCTGGTGGCGGAGCCTGGCACTGGGCCCATCCGCGAGCGGCGCCCGGTGTACGTGGACCTCCTGCCGCCGTGCAATCAGGCCTGTCCGGCTGGAGAGAACATCCAGGCCTGGCTCGCCCACGCCCGTGCCGGACGCTACCGCGAGGCATGGCTCGAGCTGGTGGCCGACAATCCGCTGCCTGCGGTGCATGGGCGGGTGTGCTATCACCCCTGCGAGACGGCCTGCAACCGCCGCGAGCTCGACAGCGCGGTCTCCATACATGCCATCGAGCGCTTCCTGGGCGATCTGGCGAGCGAGCAGGGCTGGCAGGTTCCTGTCGAGCCGTCCTCCGGCAAACGGGTGCTCATCGTCGGGGCCGGGCCGAGCGGCCTTGCCGCCGCCTATCACCTCGCCCGCAGGGGCCACGCGGTCGAGGTCCGCGACGCCGGACCTCTCCCCGGCGGCATGATGCATTTCGGCATTCCGGCGTATCGGCTGCCGCGGGCGGAGCTGATGAAGGAGGTGGCGCGGATCGAGGCGATGGGTGTCAGGCTCGTCCTCGAGCATCGGGTCGAGGACTTGCTCGCCGAGCGGGAAGCCGGCCGCTTCGATGCGGTGTTTGTCGCGATCGGCGCGGGTGTCGGCAAGCACGTCGACATCCCCGTGCGCGATGCTGCGCGGGTGCTCGATGCCGTATCGCTCCTGCACCAAGTCACGACCGGCGAGGCGCCGCAGCTCGGCCGCCGAGTCATCGTGTACGGCGGCGGCAACACCGCCATGGATGCCGCCCGCACGGCCAGACGCCTCGGGGCCGAGGAAACGCTCATCGTCTATCGGCGCGACCGCGCCCACATGCCGGCCCGCGCCTTTGAGGCCGACGAGGCGATCGCCGAGGGAATCCGCATCAAGTGGCTGACGAGCATCATGGGGATCGCCGGCCCCGAGCTGACCGTCGAGCGGATGGAGCTCGACGCGCAGGGCCGGCCGCAGCCGACGGGCCGTCTTGAGACGCTCGAGGCCGATGCGATCGTGCTCGCGCTCGGCCAGGAGAGCGACAGCCGCTTCCTGCGCCGGATACCGGGGATCGAGCTCGCCGAGGACGGCGCGATCGTCGTAGGGCCGGACATGATGACCGGCCATCCCGGAGTCTTTGCCGGCGGCGACACCATCCGCGGGGAGCGGACCGTGACGGTCTCGGTCGGCCACGGCAAGCGCGCCGCGCGTCACATCGACGCCTACCTGCGGGGCGCTCGCTTCCAGCCGCCCGCAAAGCATCCGATCGCCGCGTTCGCAGGCCTGCACCTGCCGATCTACAGTGACGCCGAGCCTCGCCAGCAGGCGCAGCTGCCGGCGGCCGAGCGGGTGCGCGGCTTCGCCGAGGTCGTCGCCGGGCTCACCGCGGGGGAGGCGCGCTACGAAGCGCAGCGCTGCCTCTCCTGCGGCAACTGCTTCGAGTGCGACCAGTGTTATGCGGCCTGTCCGGAGCAGGCGATCGAGAAGCTCGGCCCCGGCCGGCGCTATCGCTTTCTCTACGAGCGCTGCACGGGCTGCGCAGTCTGCTTCGAGAGCTGTCCCTGCCATGCGATCGAGATGGTCCCGGAGCCCGGGGGCGCGCGGGCGCGGGAGATGTGATGCCGTCTTCATCCGAGTTGCCACAGGCCGACACGCCGCTTACCGCGGCGATGGACGGGAACACCGCGGTCGCGCACGTGGCCTACCGGGTCAACGAAGTCTGCGCGATCTTTCCGATCACCCCGTCCTCGACGATGGCGGAGCTCGCGGACGAGTGGACGGCGCAAGGGGTGACCAACATCTGGGGCGGCATCCCGGTCGTGCAGGAGATGCAGAGCGAGGGGGGCGCCGCGGGCGCGGTGCACGGCGCCTTGCAGTCGGGGGCGCTGACGACGACCTTCACGGCCTCCCAGGGCCTGATGTTGATGATCCCCAACATGTTCAAGATCGCCGGCGAGCTCACGCCGACGGTATTCCACGTGGCCGCCCGCGCCGTCGCGACCCAGGCCCTGTCGATCTTCGGGGATCATTCCGACGTGATGGCGACCCGAACCACGGGCTTTGCGCTGCTCTCGTCCGCCTCCGTGCAGGAGGCACACGATGCCGCCCTCATTGCGCAGGCGGTGACGCTCGAGTCGCGGGTGCCGTTCCTGCATTTCTTCGACGGCTTCCGCACCTCCCACGAAATCAACAAGATCGCGCTGCTGTCCGATGCGCAGATCCGCGCGATGATCCGGCAGGACCTGGTGCGCGCGCACCGCGACCGCGCGCTCAATCCCGAGCATGCCTTCATCCGCGGCACCGCCCACAACCCGGACACGTTTTTTCAGGCGCGCGAGACCGTCAATCCCTACTACGCGCGGGTGCCGGCGATCCTCGAGGCCGCCCTGGCCCGCTTCGCCGCGCTGACCGGCCGCGCGTACCGGCTGTTCGAGTATGACGGTCCGCCGGATGCCGAGCGCGTGATCGTGCTGATGGGCTCGGGGGCGGAGACTGCGCGCGAGACGGCGGCCCATCTGTGGGCGCGGACCGGGGAGCCGCTCGGCGTGCTGCAGGTGCGTTTGTACCGCCCGTTCTCGGCCGAGCATTTCCTCGCGGCGCTCCCGCCGTCATGCCGTGCGATCGCGGTGCTCGAGCAGACCAAGGAGCCCGGCGCACCGGGTGAGCCGCTCTATCTCGACGTGGTGACGACGCTCGCCCAGGCGGTGGCGAGGGGGGAGCGCAAGGTCCTGCCGCGGGTGAGCGGCGGACGCTATGGCCTCGGCTCGAAGAACTTCAATCCGGCGCAGGTGAAGGCGGTGTTCGAGGAGCTCGCGAAGCCCGTGCCGAAGAACGGCTTCACGGTCGGCATAGAGGACGACCTCGCGCACACCAGCCTCGCAGTCGATGCGGCGTTCTCGATCGAGCGCGACGATGTCGTGCGCGCAGTGTTCTTCGGGCTCGGCGCCGACGGCACGGTCGGCGCCAACAAGAACAGCGTGAAGATCATCGCCGCGGACCCGACGCTTTACGCGCAGGGTTACTTCGTCTACGACTCGCACAAATCGGGGGCGCAGACGATCTCGCACCTGCGCTTCGGCCCGCGGCCGATCCGCTCGCCTTACCTGATCGAATCGGCCAACTTCATCGCTTGCCACCAGGCGAGCTTCCTCGAGCGGATCGACGTGCTCAAGCTCGCCACCCCGGGCGGCGCGTTCCTCCTCAACACGCCCCATGGACCCGATGCGGTGTGGGATCGGCTGCCGCGCTCGCTGCAGGCGCGGATCATCGAGAAGCGACTGCGCTTTTTCGTGATCGATGCGTCCAAGGTCGCACACGATACGGGCCTCGCGGGGCGGATCAACACGGTGCTGCAGACCTGCTTCTTCGCGATATCCGGCGTGCTGCCGCGCGCGGAGGCGATCCGGCGGATCAAGGGATCGATCGAGAAGACCTACGGCGCCAAGGGAGCGGAGGTCGTGCAGCGGAATTTCGCGGCGGTGGAGCAGGCCCTCGCGCAGCTTTTCGAGGTTAAGTACCCCGCGGCGGCGACGAGCTCGTTCGACGCGCCGCCGATCGTCCCGGCACACGCGCCCGCCTTCGTGCGCGAGGTCACTGCCAGAATGTTACGCGGACTCGGCAGCGGCGATGACATTCGCGTGAGCCAGCTGCCCGCCGACGGAACCTGGCCGTCGGGCACGGCGGCATTCGAGAAGCGCAACCTCTCCGACCAGGTGGCCCACTGGGAACCGGACTTCTGCATCCAGTGCGGGCAGTGCGGCTTCGCATGCCCGCACAGCGTGATCCGCTCCAAGTACTTCCACGAGAGCGCGCTGGGTGCGGCCCCGGAGGGATACGCGGCACCGGCGGTCAACTCCCGCGGCAATCCCGAGGTGCGGTTCAGGCTCGAGGTCTACGTGGAGGATTGCACGGGCTGCGGTCTCTGCGTCGAGGTCTGCCCTGCGCACAGTCCCCTTGAGCCCGGGAAGAAGGCCATCAATCTCGCCGAGAAGGCGGCGCTCGCCGGCCGGGCGCGGGCGGACATCGCCTTCTTCGAGACGCTGCCGGTGAACGATCGCACGCGCGTCGACTTCGCGACGGTGCGCGGCGTGCAGTTCCTGCAGCCGCTCTTCGAGTACTCCGGCGCTTGCGCGGGGTGCGGGGAGACACCCTATCTGAAGGTCCTCTCGCAGCTCTTCGGTGATCGGCTGCAGATCGCCAATGCCACCGGCTGCTCCTCCATCTACGGCGGCAACCTGCCTGTGACGCCCTGGACGAAGGATGCGGCCGGCCGCGGCCCCGCCTGGTCGAACTCCCTGTTCGAGGACAATGCAGAGTTCGGTCTCGGCTTCCGCCTGGCGGCGGATCAGCATCGGGGGCTGGCGATGACGCTGTTGCGCACGCTCGCGCCCTACGTCGGCGAGGATCTCGCCCGCGCGATCCTCGAGGCGCCGCAGGAGCGCGAGTCGCAGCTGCGCGCCCAGCGCGAGCGGGTGGAAGTGCTCAAGCGCAAGCTGCGGGCCGCGCCGGACGAGTCCGCGCGGGATCTGCTGTCGGTTGCCGACCACTTGGTGCGCCGGAGCGTCTGGATAGTCGGCGGCGACGGCTGGGCCTACGACATCGGCTATGGGGGCCTCGATCACGTGCTCGCGAGCGCCCGGGACGTCAATGTCCTGGTGCTCGACACCGAGGTCTACTCCAACACCGGCGGCCAGTCTTCCAAGGCGACGCCGCTCGGGGCGGTGGCGAAGTTCGCGGCGGCCGGCAAGCGCGTGGCGCGCAAGGATCTCGCGCTGCAGACCATCGCCTACGGCAACGTCTACGTCGCACAGGTGGCTCTGGGCGCCAATCCGCAACAGACGCTGCTCGCGTTGCGGGAGGCGGAGGCCTACCCCGGCCCGTCGCTGATCCTCGCCTACAGCCACTGCATCGCTCACGGCTTCGACCTGCGCTTCGGGCTGCGGCAGCAGGATCTCGCGACGGCGAGCGGTTACTGGCCGCTCTTTCGGTACAACCCCGCCATGCGCACGGTGGGCGAGCGGCCCTTCCGTCTGGATTCGCCGCGGCCGACCATTCCGCTCAAGGACTACGCCTACAACGAGCTGCGCTACCGGTCGCTCACCCACACCGACCCGAAGGCGGCCGAGGCGTTGCTCGCGCAAGCCCAACAGGTCGTGACGGAGAAGTACCGGCAGTACGAGGAGCTGGCGGGGCGCGGCGCGGAATCCTTCCATCCCGCGGGCCGCATCGAGGGGTGAGGGGGAACGAACCGGCGCTCGGTGACGTCGCTGTGCATCTTCAGCTCGAAATGGAGATATTTCTCGCCGCTCTCCTTGGCCTGCCGCAATGCGGCCTCCGCCCTCTCGACGAGCGTTGCAGCATCCTGTCCGTCGTCCGGATAGCATGCCAGGCACGAATGAGCCGAGATGCGGAACGGGTGGCCCTGCACCTCGAAGGGCTGCTGAAACACCGCCCGGTCGATCATGGCCATGACCCCCTCTGTGGTGCCCGCGTGCTCCCGCACCGCGATGAGGCCAGGGTCTGGTACAGCGCTGGATCTTTACGAAGCAGTCTGGGAACCGAAGGGTACGTTGGTCCGGGAGGGCTGGCCAACAGCTGGCTCTCACCAGGGTCTCGCGCGGCTTTTCTTCGGGAGGGGCCGCAGGCGGGATCGACGAAGTAGAATGGATCGATTATAAAGAGGCTCACGCATGCTCAAAGACCTCCTGACGCAAGACGTGGAGCCGCTACGGGTCACGGGTGATTCCATAGACCCGCTCTTCAACGATCCGTACATCGAGACGAGCGAGCTGCGCGAGGACCCGATCCCGCATCGTTACGTGCATGGCGGATTCAGAGGGACCCAGGCGCGCTTCTCCTTCTATTTCCCTCCGGCAGAACGCTACCAGGGGCGTTTCCACCACAACACCTATCCGCTCGCGATCAGTGCGGACATCGGCCCCTTCCCCATCGCATTCGCCGTGTCGATCGGCAATCTCGGGTATACGCTCGACAGCGGCGCCTACTACGTCCAGACCAACAACGGCGGCGCCTTTGGCCGCGGGGTTCCCGATCCGACGGTTGCGGCCTACCGGGTCAATGCCGCCGCGGCCAAGTACTCGCGCAAAGTGGCGGCCGAGCTTTATGGCCCGCATCGGCCTTTCGGCTACCTCTACGGGGGCAGCGGCGGCGCCTATCAGACGATCGGCGGCGCGGAGCATACGAGTGGCGTCTGGGATGGGTTCATGCCCTATGTCCTCGGCTGCAACAGCGCCGTGCCGAGCTTCTGGACGGCGCGCATGCATGCACTGCGCATCCTGCGGCGGCGGAACAAATTCCCTGCCGTCATGGACGCCATCAACCCGGGCGGCGGGGGCGAGATGTATGCCGGGCTGAACGAGGAGGAGCGGGCCGCGCTGAAGGAGGCGACGTCGATCGGCTTTCCGCCGCGCGGCTGGTACGCGCATGAAACATTGGGCAGCGGCTACTTCGCCGACATCGCCGGCGCCATCCCCCCGCTCGATCCCACTTATCTCGAGGACTTCTGGAGCAAGCCCGGCTACCTGGGTGCCGATCCGACCGCGTCGATCCACGCCGAGCGCTTCCAGTTCGAGACTACCGTCGCGCGGGTAAACGAGGGCCCAGGCGGCGGGTTCGAGCTCGCCGAGGTCCCGGGCCGCCCCATCGTCGATGCGCATCTCGTGCTGCTCAGCGGTCCGGCCGCAGGCCGCAGCGCTGCCATCGCGCGCTCGCAGGGCCGCAGCATCGGCATCGCGAACACTTCCGATCCCCAGCTCGTGGCGGGGATTCGCGCCGGCGACCGGGTGCGGATCGACAATTCGTGGCCGCTCGCACTACAGACCTATCACCGGCATCAGGTGCCACCGAACGACGCGGAATACGGGTGGAATCAGTTCCGCGATGGCTCAGGCCGGCCGCTGTACCCGCAGCGGCAGGTGCTCATCGGGCCGATCTTCGCGCTTTCGGCGGTCGGGGCGCTGCTGAACGGGCACATCGACGGCAAGATGTTGTTGGTTCAGGCGCTGATGGACATCGATGCCGTGCCCTGGTGTGCCGACTGGTACCGATCGCAGGTCCGGGGCGCGATCGGGGCAGCCTTCGAGGAGCGCTTCGCGCTCTGGCTCATCGATCACGCCCAGCACGACGATCCGCCAGACCCGCTCGCGCGCGCCCACGCGGTGAGCCTCGGCGGTGCGCTGCAGCAGGGGCTGCGCGACCTCGCGCGATGGGTGGAGGAGGGCGTCAAGCCCGCGCAGACACGGTACGATGTGGTGGACTCCCAGCTCGAGGTTCCGCCACGGGCGTCCGAGCGAGGGGGCGTTCAGCCGATCGTCGAGCTGCGCGTCAACGGTGGAATCCGCGCGGAGGTGAAGGCCGGAGAGCCCGTCCGCTTCAGCGCGACCGTGGAAATGCCCGAGGGAGCGGGTCGCGTGGTGGCCGCGGAATGGGACTTTGAAGGACGCGGCGATTATGCGCTGCGCGAAAGCCTCGACGGACTGCACCCATGCGTCACCCTCTCGTCGACGCACGCGTACGCCCAGCCTGGGATTTACTATCCCGTTCTGCGCGTCGCCTCGCACCGGGACGGGAATACCCACACGGCCTACGCGCTGATTCAGAACATAGGACGCGCGCGCATCGTCGTTACTTAGCGATCTGCGGCTTCAGACCCTGCGTGGCGCCGCGCGCCAGGAAGAAGCGCGCGTAGTATCAAGTACTAGGCGGTGCCTACGAGCCCGCCGAGCACTTCGGTCTGGCTGGCGTGCTCGCGCCAACTGCTCAGCGCCCGTGCCAGGCGCGCGGGCGAGATCATCGCGTCCTCCAACAGCTCGAAGTACTCGGTGCGCGCGAGCAGGGTTGCCGCCACGGAGGCGCAGTACTCGCTCTCGAGCCAGGACGCGAAACGATCCGATCCAGTGTGGGTTGCGGTCATCAGCAGTGCTCCTCCCCGTGTCTCCATGGTCGGGTGATGCAACGACCATACCAGCGAGGGGATTATGCGCTTCGCCGCGGTAATAGGCGCCGCGAAAGCACTGCGAAGCGCTCGTGATAAAGCGGCCGTTCAGGCCTGGACACGAAAGTTCGGGAGGGACTGCCCGATTTACAAATGCCCCGCGAGCGCGCGAAAGCCGATGTCTCGGCGATATACCGCCCCACGGTAGTGCACTACATTGGCGAGCGCGTAGGCGACTTTCTGCGCCTCCGCCACCGTTGTACCCATCCCCGTGGCACAAAGGACCCGACCGCCGCTTACCACTACCTGATCACCGCTCAATCGCGTCCCGGCATGGAAGATCTTCCCCGGGAGCTTCGCGGCACCCTCGAGGCCGGTGACCGCATCCCCCATGCGGGGAGCGTCCGGATATCCTTCTGCCGCCATCACCACGCCCAATGCTGCACGCGCGTCCCACGTGGCCTGGACTTGGTCCAGCAGGCCGTCCAGCGCCGCCTCGCAGAGCACCGTCAGGTCCGACCGTAGTCGCATCAGAATGGGCTGCGTCTCGGGATCTCCGAACCGGCAATTGAATTCCAGAACGTTCGGTGTCCCATCGCGCGCGACCATGATGCCGGCGTATAGAAACCCGGTGTATGCCATTCCTTCCGCGGCCAGGCCGCGGATCGTGGGCTCGATCACCTCGCGCATGATGCGCTCGTGGATGGCCGGCGTGACCACGGGCGCCGGCGAGTAAGCGCCCATTCCCCCGGTGTTGGGGCCGCGATCACCGTCCTGCAGCCGCTTGTGATCCTGCGACGTCGCGAGCGGGAGCACGTGCGAGCCGTCCGCCATGACGATGAAGCTCGCCTCCTCGCCTTCCAGGAACTCCTCGATCACCACCTCGTGGCCGGCCTCGCCCAGTCGCCCGGCCAGCATCGCCTCTGCGGCTGCAACGGCCTCGGTGGCTGTCTGCGCGATCACCACACCCTTGCCCGCGGCGAGGCCGCTCGCCTTGACGACGATCGGCGTCCGTTGCCGCCGCACGACCTCCGGGTCGAAGCTGTCTCGGGTGACCGTGACCGAGGCCGCTGTTGGAATCCTGTGGCGGCGCAGGAATTCCTTGGCGAAGGCCTTGGAGCCCTCGAGCCGCGCCGGCGCCTGGCGGGGCCCGAAGCAGCGCAAGCCATCCTGCTGGAAGGCGTCGACAATGCCACCGACCAGGGGCGCTTCCGGCCCGACGATGGTGAGCGAGACGGCCTCGGTCCGGGCAAGCCGGACGAGGCCGCCAATGTCGGTCGACTGGACCGAAACATTGCGCACCTTCGGCTCGCGGGCCGTGCCCGCATTGCCGGGCGCCACCAGGACCTCGGTGACGCGAGACGAGGCGGCGCATTTCCAGGCAAGTGCGTGCTCACGGCCCCCGGAGCCGACGATGAGGACTTTCATGTATGTCTGATCCCGATCAAAGCTGCCAGCCGTCACCAGGTACAGGGAGGTCCCCCGCCGCCGCAGGGCGAGGCGGTGCTTTCAGCGAAGCACTGCTTCGCTCGGCGGGCCAGGGTGCGACGCATGCGTGGCACGGACTGACCCAGGTACAGGGAGGTACCCCGCCGCCGCAGGTGGCGGAGCCTCGAGCAAAAAACCGCGCTTTTTGCTCGAGGCGCGCTGGGCCGGCCAGGATGGCCGGATCCAGCGCTTCATATTTAGTGGCGGAAGTGGCGGACACCCGTGAGCACCATTGCCATCCCGTGCTCGTCGGCGGCCGAGATGACCTCCGCGTCCCGCCTCGAGCCGCCGGGCTGGATCACCGCCCGGATCCCGTATCCGGCGGCCACATCCATGTTGTCGCGGAACGGGGAATAAGCGTCGGACGCCATCACCGCTCCGGCGATCTCCAGCTTCTCATCGGACGCCTTCTGGGCGGCGAGGCGGATGGAGTACACGCGGCTCATCTGCCCCGCTCCCACACCGACCGTCGTTCCATCGTGCGCCATCACGATGGCATTCGATTTCACGAACTTGCAGACGCGCCAAGCGAAGAGAAGATCGGCAATTTCCCGGTCCGTCGGCTTGCGCCGGGTGACCACTGTCAGGTCCGCGGCTTCCACCCGGGCGACATCTCGCGTCTGCGACAGCAGTCCACCGGTGACGCTGCGATATTCGAGCTCGTTGGGCGTCGCGAGGTTGAGATCGCCGACCGCGAGCACCCGGACGTTGGGCTTGCTCGCGAGAGCCTTCAGCGCGTCCGGCGCGACGCCGGGGGCCGCCAGCACCTCGACGAACTGCCGCTCCAGGATGGCGGCGGCGAGCGCCGCGTCCAGCTCCCGGTTGATCGCGATGATGCCGCCGAACGCCGAGGTTGGATCCGTTCGATGCGCACGGTCATAGGCCTCGTGGGCCGAGGCGGCGATCGCAACGCCGCAGGGATTTGCGTGCTTGACGATGACACACGCGGGCTCTTCGAACTGGCGGACGCACTCGATTGCCGTATCCGCGTCGGCCACGTTGTTGAACGAGAGATCCTTGCCCTGCAGCAGCCGGGCCGTCGCCACGCCCGGCTCGCGAGCCGTCGGTGCACGGTAGAGCGCGGCCTGCTGGTGTGGGTTTTCGCCGTAGCGCAGATCCCGTACCTTGTCGAAGACGAGCGGCAGCGTCGCGGGGAAACGGGGCTCGCTCCGGGTGGCATTGGCCGCGAGATAACTCGCGACCATGGTGTCGTACCGTGCCGTGTGCGCAAATCCCTTGGCCGCGAGGCGGGAGCGCATCGCAGCGGTCGTGCAGCCGCCGTGTGCCGCCAGCTCCGCGAGCAACTCGGTGTAATCCGCCGGATCCACGGCCACGGCCACCGATTCGTGGTTTTTCGCTGCGGCCCGCAGCATCGCCGGCCCACCGATGTCGATGTTCTCGATCGCCTCGGCGTAGTGGCAGTCCGGCCGCGAAACCGTCTCCGCGAATGGATAGAGGTTCACGACGAGAAGATCGATCGGCTGAATCCCGTGCTGCTCCATTACCGCATCGTCGATGCCGCGCCGGCCCAGGAGTCCACCGTGGATCTTCGGGTGGAGCGTCTTGACACGGCCGCCCATGATCTCGGGGAACCCCGTGTAGCCCGACACTTCGTGCACGGTGATGCCATTGCTCGCGAGCAGGCGGGCCGTGCCTCCCGTGGAGAGGATCTCGATGCCGCGGCCCACGAGCGAGCGCGCGAGCTCCACCAGGCCGGTCTTGTCGGAGACGGACAGCAACGCCCGGCGTACGGGCAACATTTCAATTTTGCGCTGATTCATGTCGGTCCAGAATCACGATGCGGCACGGGCGCGCCTCAGGCACAGGAATGTGCCCCGACGCCGCAGGGCGAGGCGGTGCTTTACGCGAAGCACTGCTTCGCTCCGCCGAGCGAGCTCTGGACCAAAACCACGCTTTTTGCCCAAAGCCGCGCTTCGTTCGCGCAGGAGCCCGGATCCAGCGCTTCAAATTATTCGTACTCAATGGGCGAGGCCGAGCTGCTTGAGCTTCTTGCGCAGGGTGCCGCGATTGATACCGAGGATCCCTGCCGCCCGGCTTTGGTTGCCGTCCGCGTAGTCGAGCACCACGCGAAAGAGGGGCTCCTCCACCTCGCGCAGGACGAGATCGTAGAGATCCGCCGGCCGCGAGCCGTTGAGACTCGTGAAGTAGTCGCTCAGCGCGCGCTCCGCGTGGCTGCGCAACGGGAGCAGCGGCCGTTGCGGCAGCAGTTCGTTCATCGTGCGCCCGTGGAATCCGGCGCCAGAGGCGTCCTGCTGCCGACCCCTCTTTCTCTCTGTCATAATTGCCTCTCTGAAGCGGCGAATCATAGCATGCGTCTTCCCGGCGACTAAGGCCCGTGCGCACAGGCCACCTCGCCGCCGCGCTGTCGCAGGCACGCGTCGATTTCGAAGCCCACCGCCTGCGGTCCCGGATCCATGAATACCATGGTGGCATCGACGCGGCTGCCGGCCGCCAGGAGGGAGCTCGGCGGGACGGACGAAGGCAGGTAATCGCCCGGCGGCACATCGCGCGCAGCGATGCGGTTGCCGAACCTGTCCTGCAGCGTCACGCGCAAGAGCGGCAGCGGTTGTGCGTGATTCGCGGAGTTCTTGACACTTGCGCGCACGGTGATCTCGCCGGCCGCCGCGGCGGAAACGGATGCTCCCAGCTGGCGCACGTCATACGCGTGGACGTTCCACTGCGGAGCAAGCTTTACGCCCAGTGCGGAATACACTGAGCTCAGAGGGCCCCTCAGCGCGGGGTTGGCTGCCAAGGCGTCCCGGTAATGGTTGACGATCTGCAATGCCAGAGCGAGTGCCAGGACGCCGGCACCGAGTTTCCACGCAAGACTCGCGCGGGGGCGCGGTGCCCCGATCTCGAAAGCGCTCTCCGGCTGCTGCTCCGCGATGTTGGTCTGCGGCGCCTCCGGCGCCGGCGCGGATGAGGGTGGCTGGGGCTTTTCCGGGAGCACGGCCGCGTCTCGAGTCTCCTGCGCGGCAGGCTCTCCGCCAAGCGGGCTCGCGGCCGGCTCGCGGGGAGGCTCCATGGGCAGCGGCCGCTCCTCCGGGGCGTGCTTCGACTCAGTCACCTGAGAGGCCTCGGTCACCTGAGAGGCCTCGGGCTTCGCGCTGCTCT
>JAKBCR010000125.1 GCA_021807675.1 Pseudomonadota bacterium | reverse complement strand
GGCGACCCATCCAGAGAAGGTCTATCGCGCATTCCTCGAGCCGGATGCGCTCGCCAAGTGGCTCCCGCCGAATGGCTTCACCTGCACCGTTCATCAACTGGAGCCCAGAATCGGCCATCTCATCTGGAATGGCAGCCACGAGGAGCGCAAGGGACTGTGGGCAATCATCATCCTCACCGTGGAGACGATGCTCTTTTTCGTGGTGGCGACCGTCGGCGCGCTGCTTGCCGCCGCGGTCGTGCCGCTCATGAAGCGCCTGTCGGCAAGCGGTACGGATGCCGTGCTGCCCGCAGGCGTTCCCGGAACGATTCGCGCGGAAGAATAGCCAGGGCTTCGCGGCTGCTTGGGGCGAGCGGCCGTATGATGCAATCATGACTGCGGACGTGGGAGCTGCAATTGATCGAGATCGATGAGGCGGCCTTCGAGGCCGAGGTGATTCAGGCATCGCACGCGACCGCGGTGCTGGTGGACTTCTGGGCACCGTGGTGCGGGCCTTGCCTGGCTCTCGGGCCGGTGCTCGAGCGTCTGGAGCTGAGCTATGGCGGCCGCTTCCGCCTGGTCAAGGTCGACTCAGACGCGAATCCGGGGATTGCCGCCCGGTACGCCGTGCGCGGGATCCCGAACGTCATCGCGTTCGTCGACGGTGAGCCTGTCGACCGATTCACCGGAGCGCTGCCGGAAAGTCAGGTGCGATCTTTCATCGAGCGGTCGGTCCCCGACGCATCCGAGCGGCAACGCCGCAGGGCAGCGCACCTCGTCAGCGAGGGATGGATCGACGCTGCCGCAGCCGCCCTGCGCGCGGCGATCGAGCTGAATGCGGCCAATGAGGCAGCGCACCTCGATCTCGCCGAGCTGCTGCTCGAGCGCATGCCCCCGCCCGTAGGCCCCGAGCGACTGTCGGAGGCTCAAGCGGCTCTGAGCGCCATCGGCAAGGCCGCACGAGAGGACGCGCGTTGGCAGGCTCTCGAGATGCGGCTCTCCAGCCTGCGTGGCGCCGCGTCACTGCCGCGAGCGGAGTCGCTCCTCGCGCGCATAGCCGCGAATCCCGCGGACCTCGAGGCGCGCTCGCAGCTCGCACAAGGCTACATCGCGCAGCGGCTTCTGCCGCAGGCACTCGAGCAGCTGCTCGAGATCGTCGGCCGCGGTCGCGGCGAGCGGCGCGATTCCGCGCGCCTGCAGATCATCTCAATGCTGCGGCTGCTGGAGGATCAGCCTGCTATCGTGTCGGACTATCGGCGCCGGCTCTCGCTGCTGCTGCATCGGTAGGGCGCATCGGCAGGGTAGGTACTTGCGCGTATTCTCAGCCCGGTCCCGCTGGCTCACCCTCTTTCTCCTTCCAAGCCGCTGCCCAGTGGAGGGCTGCGTTTACCGCGCGCTGCCCTGGGACTACAAGCGACCGCTTACCGCAACAGAGCCCCGGGGGGATGCGTCCAGATGATCGCGGTAACGCCTCTAGGCAAGTCGTCCTCTTCGGCCGAGCGCTGGCGGCTCTGGACGGCGCTGGCGCTCATCGTCGTGCCCTTCATCGGTCTGATCGCGCTGCAAGGGTATAGAGTCCTAAGCGAAGCCCCACGGGCGGCGCTCAGTCAGCAGCTGGTCTCGCACGCCTTCGATGTCATCCTCACGGCGCAGTCGCTCAGAGGCGCCCTCCAGGATGCCGAGCGCGGCCAGCGCGGCTATCTGCTGACGGGCCAGTCTGCCTACCTCGAGCCGTACCACACTGCAGTCCGGGTCGCGCCAGCGCTCCTGCGGCAGCTCAAGGAGCTGACAGCGGATGATCCCGACGAGAAGCGGCAGATTGCCGGGCTCGGCACGCCGATCGATGCGACGCTCGAGGAGCTGCGGCGAACCATCCAGGTGTATCGGACGTCGGGCTTCGCCGCGGCGCGGAGCATCGTCGAGACCAACACAGACCTCGATGCCATGCGGACGATCGAGGTCCGGATCGACGAGGTGATCGACACGGAGAGCAGGCACAGGGTCCGGCGCATGGCAGCGCTGGTCGCGCAGGAACGCACGGAGGACCGCACGGCCATGGCGAGCGCGCTGCTCGTCCTGCTCCTGATGCTGTCCGGACTGATCATCGCCCTGCGGAGCTTTCGCAAGGGCCAGCGCCTGCAGTGGGAGATTCAGCAACGGGCGGAGGACGCCGCGCGGGCCAATCGTCGGCTCGAGGAGCGCAATGCCGAGCTGGCGCACGCCAGCGAGTTGGCTCGGGAGGCGAAGGAGGAAGCCCGGCGCGCCGAGCGGGCCAAAGGGCGGTTCCTGGCCACGGCGAGCCACGATCTGCGCCAGCCCCTGCAGGCGGTCTCGCTTCTCAACGGCACCCTGAGGCGCATGGTGACGGATCCGCAGATGGCGGATGCGCTCAGGCAGCAGGACGAGTCCATCGGCAGTATGTCGCATCTGCTCAATGCCCTTCTCGACATCAGCAAGCTCGAGGCCGGCGCCATCGAGCCGGAGCCGAGGGTCGTCCCCCTCTCGCGGGTGCTCGCGAGCCTGGAGCAGGAATTCCGCGGAATTGCCAGGAGCAAGGGCCTCGAGCTTCAAGTCATCTCATGCGAGGCGTACGTACACACCGACCCTGCTCTCCTCGAGCAGATCCTGCGCAACCTGATGTCGAACGCCATCAAGTACACACGCGCAGGGTCGGTGCGGCTGCGCGCCGTGACCGATTCACCATGGGTCGACATCGAGGTCGTCGATACCGGCATCGGCATTGCGGCGGACCAGATGCAACTGATCGGCGAGGAGTTCTATCAGATCGGCGTGCCGAGCAACAGCACGCGCGAGGGTTACGGATTGGGACTGAGCATCGTGCGGCGCCTGATCAAGCTGCTCGCGCTCGAGCTGCGAATCCGCTCGCAGGCGGGCAAAGGCTCCGCCTTTTCCGTGCGGCTCCGCCAGTGCACGGAAGCACCCGCGCTCGAACTCCAGCGGGCCGTCCCTGCCGATGGCGATGAGCAGCGGGACGTCAATGCGAGCATTCTGCTCGTCGAGGACGACCCTGATGTCCGTAAGGCCACGCGCATGCTCCTGCGGACGGAAGGCTACGAAGTCATGATCGCCGCCTCGCTGGCAGAGGCGTTGGAAAGAATCCGCGAAAGTCCGGGCGTCGACCTGCTCGTCACCGACTTCCACCTTGCCGCCGGCGAGACCGGCGTCCAGGTCATCTCCCGCCTGCGTAAGGAGCTGGGAGCCGCTCTGAAGACGATCCTCATCACGGGAGATACCTCCTCGGCCGTGAAGGATCTGGCGCATGACCCGAATCTGCGGATCGTCAGCAAGCCCGTCCAGGCCGAGGCGTTTCTCGATCTCGTGCGCAGCCTGCTCGCGGCCTGAGAGCCGAGCGGCGGTTACGCGACCCCGCCCGGTGCGGATCCGCTCCCGAGCAGCTCCGCCGCAGCCTTCTCCGCGATCACGATGGTCGGCGCGGGAGGAGATCTGCGCACCGATTCTGCCGGTCCTCGCGTACGATCGGCTGGAAGAGCCTCTCCATCGGATCGCCCGGCAGGCACGCCCACTGGCTGCGGACCACTTCGGCGGTGATCGGCGCGAGCTGCGCGGGATACTCGATCAGACCGTCCCGGGCGCAGTGACGGTGAACGACATCGCCACGCATTTTCTGGTACAGAGCCTGCCGTTCGGCGGAGTCGGAGCGAGCGGAATGGGCGCCTGCCATGGGGATCAGGCGACGGCCCGGCGGGCAGGCCCGCACCCCTCAAGGTGCCTCATTGAGCAAGCTGTAGAGCTCGTCCTCCTGGGCAAAATGAAGTGTCAGTATCGCGTGCAGTCCGTAAAGCACGCGACGTATGTCCCGCAGGTCCTCCGTCGCGGGTCCGGACGGCGGAAGCTGCCTGACGAGACGCCCGAGCAGGCGGCTGAGGCGGCGGATCTCGTAGTGCGTCTGAACCAGCGGACCGGTGGGGTTCTCGCCTGCCAACAGCTTCTCGATCAGCGGGTAAGCGGCGCGCTGCTCCTCATCCTCGTGCGGCAGCAACTCCTTCTCGAGCATCTGCTGCAGCTCCTCGAGGCGCGAGCGCGCCTCGGCCGCGGGCAGCTCGTCCAGATGCACTGCCAGGGCCGGCAGCTCACCGATTTTCGGCCGCAGCGCCCGGTGGCTCGTTGCGAGCCGCTCGGCCATGCCAGCCGTTTCCGGCGAGCTCGAGATCCCAGGCGCTCGACCACCGAGTGCGCGCAGGGCGTTGAGAATGACCACTATGTCGATTGCCTCCTGCAACAGCGCGCCATCGACCGGGGCAATGAAGCCGGCTGCAGCCAACCCCATGGCCACGACCGAGAGGCACATTCCCGCCACCACGCTCTCAAGTGCAATACGGCGTGTCCGCTGCGCTATCCGGATCGCGTCTGCAATGCCGTAAAAGCGATCCGAGACCAGCACCACGTCTGCGGCCTCTGATGCCGCGGTCGCCCCGCGTGCGCCCATCGCGATACCAACGTCCGCAAGAGCCAGCGCGGGGGCATCGTTGATGCCATCTCCAACCATCGCAGTCACGCCCTCGGAGCGAACGAGGCGAACGACGTCCACCTTTTCCTCCGGTGCTCGCTCAGCGAAGACTCTGTCGACACCCAACGCATCTCCGACGAGCTCTGCGACGTCGGGATGGTCCCCGGTCACGAGGTGAATGTGCTCTATGCCGATCGCTCGCAGCGAGCGCAGCGTGCGCGGCGCTTCCGGACGAATCGGATCTTGTAGAAGCAGCGCGCCGACGAGCGCGCCATCGATCGAGACAAAGACGCTGGCGGAGCCATCCGCGGCGGTACGCAATTCCACGGAGCGCAGCTCGGGCGTCCTGGGGGCACCAGGCGCGACGAATTCGCGCTGCCCAACGGCAACGCGGCGGCCGTCCACTTCGCCGCAAATCCCGGTGCCCATCTGCTCCTGCACGTTCGCCGGGAAGACGAGCGCAAGCTTCCTGTTGCGAGCTTCCGCCAGAATAGCCGGCGCGTACGGATGGACCGAGAGCTGCTCGACCGACGCTGCGCCGCGCACGATCTCATCCGAAGAGACTCCTCCAAATGTCTCCACCGCGATGACTTCAGGACGGGCGGACGTCGCCGTTCCGGTCTTATCGAGCAGCAGTACCCGGGTGCGCGCGAGGGTCTCGAGGGGCGCGCCACCCTTGATGATGATCCCGTGTCTTGCCGCGCGCGAGATGCCCGCGATGATGGCGGCCGGCGCCGCCAGGATGAGCGGGCACGGTGTCGCGACAACGAGGACCGCCAGGGCCCGAAGCGAGCTTCCTTCGAGGAGCCAGGCGAGCGACGCCAGCACGAGGGTCAACACGAGAAATAAAAGCGCGTAGCGGTCTGCGAGCCGCTCGAATGGCGCCTTCGATGCTTCCGCCGCCTGCACCAGGCGGATGATCCCGGCATAAGTGCTCTGGGAGGCCGTCGCCGTCACGAGCAACTCGAACGGCCCGCCCGAATTGCTGCCACCGCTGCGAGCCGGCATGCCAGCCTCGAGGATCACGGGCCGCGATTCACCGGTCAACGACGACTCATCCAGCACCGCGCTGCCCGAGCTGATGATCCCGTCCACGGGAACCACCTCGCCGGGCTTCACGACCAGCGAGTCTCCCGGCGAAATTTGGTCCACCGGGACGTCGATTAACGCGTCTGCCCGGCGCCGGTGCGCGATGCGCGGCGCACGGGAGATCAGCGCGCTCAATTCGCGTCGGGCACGTGCGATCGCATATTGCTCGAGCGCGGATCCGCCGGTGAGCATGACGGCAATGATCGCCCCCGCGAGGTACTGCCCGAGCAGCAATGAGCCCGCCATCGCGAGAACGGCGATCACATCGACACCGAGCTCTCGGCGCAGCAATTTCCGGCCGACCGAGACAGCGGCGGTCAGAAGCACGAGGCCGGTGACCACCGCGAATGCAACATCACTTGCGGCCTGGGCATCGAAACCGCGCATCACGAGTCCCGCCGCGAGGCCCAGCAAGGCCGCTGCAAGCAGGATGAATTTCGGATGCGACATCAAGCCACTCGCAGCCTCGGCGGTCCCGGTCGAACCCGCTGACCGGATGTGAAGCTAACCCCGCGTTCTCCAAGGTCCAATCCGCACATCTCCCTACATGGCTTGTCCTCGGCAACGACCCGTCCAGTTGGCTCTCTCGAGCGGACCGCAGCGGCTCGATAGGGGAATTTACTCATCGATACCGGACACCGGCCAGGGCAAACTGATTGCGCTGACCGCCACGCGACGGTTTATGGGTTGCGATCAAGACCCGGGTCTTGCCAGCCGCATCGCGGAGGACCCAGCGGGCAATGAGCGTTTCGTGTAATCCCGAGCCAGTCATGCAGGTCCGAGGCGTGAGCAAGACCTACCGCCTGGGTGAAGTCGAAGTACACGCCCTGCGCGGCATCGACCTGGAGCTGCAGGAGGGCGAGCTCGTCGTGATCCTCGGTGCATCCGGCAGCGGCAAATCGACCCTGCTCAATATTCTCGGCGGCCTGGACACTCCGACCCGCGGCGAAGTGCGCTACCGGGATCACATCCTCTCCAATGCAAATGACCGTGCCTTGACACGGTATCGACGGGAGCACGTCGGCTTCGTTTTTCAGTTCTTCAACCTCCTGCCCAGCCTCACCGCGCTCGAGAACGTCGAGCTCGTCACCGAAATCGCCGCACACGCAATATCACCGCGCGAGGTGCTCGAGCGCGTGGGACTCGGCGACCGCCTCCATCATTTTCCCTCCCAGCTCTCGGGAGGCGAGCAGCAGCGCGTTGCCATCGCGCGTGCCCTCGCCAAGCGGCCGGATGTGCTCTTCTGCGATGAGCCGACCGGCTCGCTCGACTATCCGACCGGCAAACGCGTCCTCGAGGTTCTCGAGCGGGCCAATCGGGATCTCGGGACTCTCGTCGTCCTCATTACCCACAACGTGGCCATCGCCGCAATGGCAAACCGTGTCGTCCGGTTGAGCAGCGGCAGCATCGCCGAAGTACATGTCAATCCCACCCAGGCGTCCGCGGAGGCGATCTCCTGGTGAGCCGCCTGCATCGAGCCCTGATCCGGGATCTCTGGCACTTGCGCGGACAGGTGATCGCGACGGCGCTCGTCGTCAGCGTCGGCATCGGTGCATTCGTCACGATGGTGAGCACATATCAGTCACTGGCGCGGGCGCGGGCCGACTATTACTCCACGTATCGATTTGCCGACGTATTCGCGGGTCTGAAGCGCGCGCCGGACTCTCTCGCCGCCACTCTACGCCTGATTCCCGGAGTCGCAGCCGTCCAGACCCGAGTGGCCGAGGACGTCGTCCTCAGTGTGGTGAAGCTCGCGGAGCCTGCCACGGGGCGACTGATCTCATTGCCGAGCGCGGCGCAGAGCGGAGAGAGCCTCAATCGTCTGTATCTGACCGCGGGCCGGTATCCCTCCCCTTGGAGCGATGACGAGATCGTGGCGAGCCAGACCTTCGCCCGCGCCAACTCGCTCTCCCTCGGAAGCCGTATCGGAGCGGTCCTGAACGGGCGCTGGAAGGTGCTCAGGATCGTCGGACTCGCCCTCTCGCCCGAGTACGTCTACGAAGTCGGCCCGGGGATGGTCGTTCCGGACAACAGACGCTTCGGTGTGCTTTGGATGAACGCTGAGGGGCTCGCAACCGCCTTCAATATGAAGGGGGCGTTCAACGACCTCAGTCTCTCGCTGGCGCGAGGCGCCTCCTCGAAGGACGTGATCGATGCCGTCGACCGCCTGCTCGCACCTTATGGAGGCTTCAGAGCCTATGATCGCACCGAACAGCCGTCCAACCGGTTCCTGACCGACGAGCTCGGCGAGATCGAAGTGAATGCAACCTACATTCCCGCCATCTTCCTGGCGGTTGCCGTGTTCCTTGTCTATACGCTGCTCGTCAGGCTGATCACGATCCAGCGCAGCCAGATCGCGCTCCTGAAGGCATTCGGCTACTCCAATGTGCGCATCGGGATGCACTACCTCGAGTTTGCGCTGCTCATCGTCGCTCTCGGGCTGACCATCGGCCTCACCCTGGGCGGATATTTCGGTGCCGGACTGATCGGGGTTTATCAGCAGTACTTTCACTTCCCTGTCCTGCGGTACCGTCTCGGCCTCTCTCTCATCCTCTTTGCCACCGCCATCGCGCTCGCCGCCGCCCTCGGGGGATCGCTTACGGCCGCTCGGCGGGCCGTGCGGCTCCCGCCCGCCGCGGCGATGCGCCCGGAACCGCCGCGAAGCTTCCGGGCAGGGGTCCTCGATCGAGCGGGGCTCATCCGTCGGCTGGATACGGTGACGAAAGCCATTCTGAGGAACCTCGCCCGGCGTCCTTGGCGAGCCGCGCTTTCCGTCCTCGGAATCGCAGCCGCCGTCGCAACCGTGGTCATCGGGCGCTTCATGTTCGATGCGGTCAATGCTTTGATGGCGGTGCACTTCGACGCCGCGGAGCGCGAGGATGTCACGGTGACCTTCAACGAGACCCGCTCCCGAGGGGCGGTCACGAGTCTGAGGGAACTGCCCGGAGTGCTGCGGGTCGAGCCTTTCCGGGCAATGCCGGCTCTCATTCGTGCGGGCCACCGCGAGAAGCGCGTGTCGGTTCTTGCAGTGCCACCCTCAGGTACGCTCCGACAGCTCATCGATGCGCGCAGACGACGGATCGAAGTGCCCCCTGGAGGCCTGGTGCTGACCCGAAAGCTCGCGCGGATCCTCGGGGTGGTCGAGGGCAATCATGTCCTCGTGGAGCAGCTCGATGGCCGCCGACAGCAATTCACCGCCGCGGTCGTTCGGCTCTCGGACGAGCCGGTCGGCATCAATGGCTATATGGATGCGGATGCGCTGGCGGGACTCCTCGGCGAGGATGCACCGATCTCGGGCGCGCTTCTGCAGGTGGACAAGAGCCGCGAGCCGGCTCTCTTCGCCTCGCTCAAGCACACACCGGCCGTGGCCGCCGTATCGATCCGCTCAGCGACGCTGGCGACGATTCGGGCGATCATGAATCGCAGCTTCATTCTCATGACGATCGTCATGACCGGCTTCGGCATCGTTCTCGTGGCCGGAGTGGTCTACAACAGCGTACGCATCGCTCTCTCCGAGCGCGGCACCGAGCTGGCAAGTCTGCGCGTTCTGGGGTTCACGCGTGTGGAGGTGGGACAGCTTCTGCTCGGGGAGCAGGCGCTGCTGACGCTCGTGGCGATTCCAGCAGGGTGCGCGCTGGGCGCCCTGATCTGCAGGCTGCTCGTCCCGGCATTCGATCGGGAGCTCTTCCGCCTGCCGTTCATTCTGACCGGTGCAACCTTCGGGTTCGCATCTCTCGTGACGCTTGGGTCTGCCGCCGCTGCCGGCTGCCTCGTCGCGGGCCGCATCGCCAGGCTCGATCTGATCGCCGTCCTCAAAGCGCGGGAGTAGCCATTGAGATTCAGGCGCGGAACGCTCTTGCTTGCAATCGCTGTCGCCGCGACAGTGGCTGTCTCCGTGATCGCGCTTCGGCCAGGACCGGTCGCGGTCGAAGTAGGAACTGTGCATTTCGGTCCGCTGCAGGTCACGGAAGAAGACCAGGCCGAGACTCGCTCACATGACCGCTACGTGGTGGCGGCGCCTGTCGCCGGACGGCTGCTTCGCGTAATTCTTCGGGATGGAGACACAGTCGTCAAGGGACAGGCCATAGCCACACTTGCCCCGGTACCTCTCAGTACGCGGGAGCGGGAAGAGGCTACTTCACGCGTGGATGCCGCCGCGGCCGGTGCGCGCGCCGCTCAAGCGCAGTTGGAGCACGCTGTCGAGGACCTGGCTCAAGCCCGCCGGGAAGACGCTCGGCTGCAGGCACTCGTTGCCCAGGGTTTGGCCTCCACACAGGCGCTCGACCAAGCGCGCACGGCCGTAGTCACGCTTGGCATGGAAGTCGCGGCGGCTCGCAACCGCGCGACGTCCGCTGCGGCGGAATTGCGGGGAGCTCGCGCCGCGCTCGCCGCGGTATCCGAAGCGCACTCCGGGGGCGCGACACTTGTGACCCTTCACGCACCGGCCGCGGGACGAGTGCTCCGGGTCCTGGAGCCAAGCGAACGGGTAATCCCTTCCGGAACTCCGATCCTGACCATCGGGGACCTCGCCCACCTCGAGGTCGTGATGGAGATGCTCTCCTCCCAAGCGGTGCGGGTCTCACCCGGTATGCCCGCGCTCCTTCTCGGGTGGGGCGGAGATCGTCCGCTGCGCGCGCGCGTGCGGCTGGTCGAGCCGTATGCCTTCACGAAGATATCGGCCCTCGGAGTCGAAGAGAAGCGAACGAATGTGATCCTGGACGTCGTCGACCCGCCGCGCTCGTTGGGAGACGGATACCGCGTCATCGCGCGCATCATCACCTGGAGCTCACCACACATACTCCAGGCTCCATTGTCGGCTATCTTCCGCTGCGGCTCCGATTGGTGCACGTTCGTTCTCGACCGAGGCCGCGCACGAATTCACCGCGTTCGCATTGGGCACCGGAATGACGAGGCGGTCGAGGTCCTCTCAGGACTCGAAGACGGCGAGAAGGTCATCGAACACCCGCCGAATGAGATTGCCGAGGGAACCCGAGTATCCGTTCAGCCCTAGCCCGGCCCTAGCCCCTCCCCCCTCAGGCTGCCGCTCATGATGGAATCACCCTCCGGTTCGTGAAGGCATGTGAAATGACGCGGAAAGGATGCACCCCGGGGCTCACGCCGGACATGAGTCGTTCTGGCAAGCCAGACCGATCGAGTGGACCGCCAACGCCGCCTGCAGGCAGCTCGATGAGCTCCATCCATTGGAGGAGAAGAACGCGCGGGAATGCACGAGCACGGCCATTGCACAGGCATCTCCGCAGGTGGAGAATGCGATTGCTGCCGCCAGGCGAGTCGCCGCGGCGGAATGACGCGTCTGCGGCATGCCGGCATGAGTTGCACTCCTGCAGGAAGGGCGCGGCGCTCCCTCACGGGATGACGCCGCGCCAGACTTGGCCAAGCGGGCCTGCCACCCGGTCACGATGCATGCGGAGGTCGGCTTGCCCGCGGAAACGGCCCGGAACCTGGAGACTCGCTTCGAGCGACTGCTCTTCGGAGCGCGGTGGCTCCTCGCCCCTCTCTACGCGGCGATGGTGCTCGCGGTGGTCGCGATCCTCGTGGCGTTTGCCCGGGAGATTATCGATGAGTTCAGCCATCTCTGGGCGCTCACGGGCGAGCAGGCAATCCTGCTCAGCCTCTCGCTGATCGATCTCTCGCTCGCCGGAAACCTTCTTCTCGTCGTGATCTTCGCCGGATACGAGAGCTTCGTCTCGCAGCTGCACATCGGCGAGCACGAGGATCGACCCGGCTGGCTCGGCACCATCGACTTCGCCGATTTGAAGCTCAAAGTCATCGCCTCCATCGTGGCGATCAGCGCCATCACTCTGCTGCGATCCTTCCTCCTCCTCGGCGACCCTGCCTCAGCCCCCGATCCGGTGCGGCTGCTCTGGATGGTCGTCATCCAATTGACATTCGTCGTCTCGGGCGTGCTGCTCGCGCTGATGGATTGGATCTCCACCCGCAATCCACGGCGCGGCATGACGCCCTGAGCCCCGCCCTCAGGTGGGCGGCCGATCGGGTGGACGATGCCCGCGACCGCCACCGCCTCGCGGCTGCGGCTCGTTCCGACGCTCCTCCCGAGCCGGTTGGCGGGGTTTGCGCTGGGGCCTCTGCGCGGGTTGACCGCGCGCTGACCAGCCCGGGCGATTCACATCCGGTGGGCGTCGCTCGGCGCGGGCAGGCGGCCGCTGTTGAGGCGCCACGCGCCGCCCAAACTGAGGCGTCTGCTCCAGGCGATTACGGTCTCTCGGATCTCGAGGCGTGTACGGATAGAAGCGGTTCTCGAGGGTGCGCTGCTGGTCGGCACCAGGATAGCGGCCGCGCGGATATTGACGTTGATAGCCGGGTAGCGGTGCCCGCGGCGGTACCGCTGCACGGTCCCAGTGATTCCAACCGCGCCGGTGCGCCTCCCAGGCGCGTCCCCAGTGCTCGCCCCAGCGGGGCGGCGCCGCCCTATTCCAATGAAGGAAGTACGGGGGCGGACTGCGGTAGTAGAGGATCGGAATCCGCAATATGAAGTCGGGCACCAGCTGGGACTGAGCAAGGTACCAGGGGCCATCGTACCAGGAGCTGTAGTACCAGTCGTCTCCCACGAGGACCCAGTAGAGTCCATCGTAAAAGAAGAGATTGGCGTTCACTCGCGGAGCGTAATAGACGGGGTAGCCGGGTATCGGAACGAGCTCCGGATAGCCCGGAATGTTGATCCCGATGCTGAGGCCGGGTAACGCAATTCCAACTCCAATCCGAATCTGGCCCACTGCGGGCGTGCTGCCGCCGAGGAGGAGGAGGAGGGAAACGATCAGGATTCCGCTGCCAAAACATCGTCTGTCGTTTCGCCGAGTCATGTTTGCCGCCGCTCTCGTCACTGCCATGGTTCAGTCTCGTACATTCCCATCCCATCGTGTATCCGAAGATTTACCTAGGCGCCGAGGAACCGGTCGGAAAGTGCGTGCGGATCCTTCTCCGGGCCGGAATACGCTCCCTTCCGGGATCTTCGCATGCTTGAGCTCGAGCCCCACTCAACCACCCGGTCTCCTCGCCGCCTGCTGCCTGGCTTGCTCGCCGCGAGCCTGACAGATCTGTGCCTCTGGGTGCTCGCGCCGTTCCTCGCCTCGATCGCGTGGGCGGCGACACTGGCGTACGTCAGTTGGCCCGCCTATCGCGCCCTGCGAAGGCCGTTCGGCCGGTCCGCGACCGTGGTGGCGGTGGCCATGGCTCTTCTCTTCTCGTCACGTCACGT
>JAKBCR010000124.1 GCA_021807675.1 Pseudomonadota bacterium | reverse complement strand
CACTCCTGTTTCCGGTCCGTGAGCACTGCATTGTCTACGAGCCGCTCGCGCCTCGTTTGATTGCCATTGTGGCTGTGATTCGTCAGTCCGATCAATTGGTTCCAGGGTTCCGGAGCCATTGGTTCCAGTTTTGGTTCCACCTTTCGCGGGTAGGCAAAGGTAGTGGCGGCCGGACGAGTGCGCATATCCGTGGACCTCAGGGTCAGCTCGTCGTGGACTTGCAACTCATCGGGCCCCCGCCTCTCGCGCGGGCGCAGCGGCAAGACGACTGAGCACCTGTCGACATTGCCTAGCGATGGCATCGACCGGAATACCCAGGGTCTCGCGTGCCGCCGTGAGCCCGCGCAAGCTCGCGCCGAGCGCTGCGGCCTCATCGGGCAAGACCTGCGACAGCTCCATGAGCGAACCTCGAAGCTCCTCCGGTGGGTAACGGCAGCTTCGCGCGAGATCGTCGAAGTGTCGCGGTTGGATTTGCCTCAAGTGGTAGTAGTTACCCACCCGCATCGCGAACTTCATTTTCTGCACGGGGATGCGCCTCGGGTAGGGCCATGCGCTCGCCACATCGTAAAGCGGAGCCAGTCGCATGCTCGGGCGATCGGCGCCGCGAGTCAGGAGGAGCGAATAATTCTTGGCATGAGAGTCGGTCGCGGCAATCAAGTAGATGAAGCAGGCCGTGCGCATGAGTCGAGTGCGATCGGCGGTGGGATCATCCGCGCTCTCGAGGAGCGCCATGATGTCCCGGAAGCCCGGACCACCTTCGTTTTCGTATTTGGACGCGGGGTGAATGCCAAGCGCCTGGCAGCAGTCTTCTTGGTGGATTCTCACCCATCGGCCTTCGAGAGCCACGCGGTCGTAACGCTCTGCGATGAGAGTGGGGACCCCACCGATCAAGCGCCAGTGGGTATGCGCAGAAGGCAGGCCCACACGGCGGGCGAGCTCGAGACAGAAGTGCTCGTTGTCGGCAAAGCCGTCGAAATCGTTCGCGACCGGCTTGAAGATGTGAGTCGTCGGTGTACGCCCCCGCGGGATTCCATACCGATCACGGCTGGAATCGTAAAAGAAAGCGGTTTTCGCCTGCGCGCCGGAGAGAGAGAACTGCCCCTCGGCGGGACTCTCCCGTACCGCACCGGCATCCGCGGCAAGATGGCGGATCCGCCGGGCGAGTTCGGCTTCATCCAGCCATTGCACTGCCGATGCCCTGCGGGAGGAGTCGAGCACGTCGTCCAGGCGCTCCTCGCGCACGAACTGCACGGCGCCGGCGCAATCCTCCCCGACATGTGCAAGGAGCGAGATGGCGTTTCGGGGAGAGACCTGAAACAGCCTTCCCCAGGAGTCGAGAGTGCGGGCGTTGTCAGGGAGCAGGCCCCAGAGATAGTTGAGTACGGCGGCGCCAGCAAAGGGCACCGGCCGAACAGGCAGGCTCTGAGAGATCGGGTAGGCGCCGGGCATCGAAAGCCACGGCTCCAGGTATTCGAGCGCAACGCGGGAGCCCCGTGCCTCGAGTCTCGCGACGACCTGTCCTTCCAGGCACACGAAAAGGATCATCGTTTGCCCTTGCCGCGGGGAGCAATGAGTGATTCGAGAACGGATTCAAGCGAGACGCTGGGTGTGGGCGGCCCTGCTTTCGACAGTTTTCCCTCCACCCACGGCGTCACTCCGGTCTGCAGCTTGACACCCAGATAGGCGAGTGTCCGCAGCACCTTCCCGATCTGCGCGTTGTCCTTGCCGCGCTCGACCTCGGACACCCAGGCCTGGCTGGCACCGATCGCGCGGGCAAGCTCACCTTGCGTAAGCTTGCGGTGCCGGCGCGCGGCAGCGATGATTCTGCCGACCTCGACCGCTGATTGTGCCCACATGAAGGTCTCGCTTCCGCAAGGCTCGATGGCCGAGCGGCGATATCCTTCATTATATCCGATCGGCTATATTTTTCACTATAGCCGACCGACTATAAAACACCCACGCCGCCGAAATTAGGCAATCGGCACCGAAGCCGCTTTCGGCGCCGGGGCGGTCTGGCCTCTATGCCTTCGGGACGCAGGTGTCGCAGGTTCGAATCCTGTCACCTCGGAATTGCCTGCATCCACTGCAGGCTACTGAGCGCCCTGGAGTGCTGCTTAAGCAGCATCATCGCCCGCGCAGGTCGAGAAGCTGATGAACGCGAGCGATCCGGCGGACCAGGCCCGGATGGTGGCTCAGGCGTGCCTGGCCGAAGCGTATGAGCGCTCTCGATGGCCGTGCCGTGTGCCCTCGCTCCCCGACCTTCTCACCTATTTGATGGATCAGCACGGACTGAGGCGTACCGACCTCATACCCCTCCTGGGAACGGCCAGCCGTGTAAGCGAGGTACTGACCGGGAAACGCGAGCTGAGCATGACCATGGTGCGTAAGCTCCGCCAGCGGTTTCATATTCCCGCGGACCTGCTCATCCCGCCATTGCGATCGTCCGAAATCGCTGCGTGACCGCTCGCGCTTCGACGGCGCGCGCGGGGGGGGGGATCCCAGGGTCACCTCAGGCGAATTCGAATCGGGATCGCAGGAACAGCGTGTAGCGGCTCACCCCGGCCATAGTCCAGGGAAGGCTGCAGACTTCCACGGTGTGCTGGTCCGGATCAGAATGATCCGTGCGTGCGGCGGGGTTTCTGCCTGGCAAAGCGTGGGTGAATCGGCCTCGTGCCGCGCGAACTCCATGCGGTTTCCGTATCACACTTCCAAATTCGTTTGAACCGTTGCCTCCGGCTCATCCCGAGCTCTTTGAGCCGCCGGATGTTTCGGCGACATTCACGGGCACCTCTTCCTCGGCAGCCAGGGGCGACAGGTCCGAATCCTGACCGCCACCCAAACGCAAGCACTTGGCACGATCGGCGCTGAGAAAATACGGCATAATCGGCTGCGAAAAGCAGTGGCCGCATAGATGCGGTTGAAGTACGGCTCTCCTGACGCCGAGTGATTTTCATGAGCATGTCATTGCGCGATCAATTGTTGCAGGCGGGCTTGGTCAACGAAAGGCAGGCCAAGGAAACCGAACGACAACTGCGGAAACAACAACGGGGGCGGCAGCAACTCCCGAAGGAAAAGCGCGCGACGCCGACCGAGGCTGAACTCGCCTCACAGCGGGCGCAGCTTGCCAAAGCGACTCGCGATCAGGAGCTGAGCCGTCAACTGAAGGAGCAGGCGGACAAAAGAGCCCGCCACGCGCAGATCGAGCAACTGATCCAACAGAATTGCCTGCCGCGATCTCGGACTGATGAACGATACAATTTTGTCGACGGCAACAAGATTCGCAGCATCCCCGCGGATCACTTGGTACGTGAGCGGCTCAGCCGTGGCGAAATCGCGATCGTGCGCCGCAACGGAGGCTACGAGCTCGTGCCAGCAGAGATCGCGGCTCGGATTCGCGAGCGCGATGAGGGCGCGGTGATCGGATGCGGTGTCACCCACGATGCAACTCCCTCTGATGACGTGCCTGATGACCTGATGTGGTGAGATCGGCGGCATCGCGGCCGCAGGCGTTAAATGGCGTTGTCAATCACTGCCAGGGAATCTTCTTCCGGGCGCGTGATGACTTCCCGGATAGCCTTCCTGATCGCCTCCGCAACATCGGTCGCCGCGCCCGGGATGCCGCGATGGAGGTCATCCGTTCGGCTTCCCGCAATACCGCATGGCGACGTCGCAGCGCTCATATCGTGAGCCGTACTTTTCCATGATCTCGGCATCGTGACGGAAGCCCAGCTTCTCGTAGAGATGAATCGCCGCCTCGCACCGACTATTGGTCAACAGGTAGAGCGTCTTCGCATGCATCGTCGCTGCCCGATCGATGGTCGCCGCCAGGAGGAACTCGCCCGCCTTGAGGCCGCGCGCGCTGGCGCGGACGCCCATCTTCGTCAACTCGAAGCCGTCATCGTCCGTCTTGCGCAATGCGCAGGTACCGACGATCCCGAGTCCGGGAGCTTCTACGAAAAGTATCGTGCCGCCGGAGTCGATGATGCGCCCTCGCGGGTCTTGCAGAACCTCCAGGTCGCTCCCCTCCAGCTTGAACATGGAGTTGATCCATTCCGCATTGATCTCACGGAAGGTGGCGGCAAGATCATCGCTGAACTCCCGGATGAGGAGTCGCTCGGGCGCGAAGCCGGCGACACGCTCGTTCAGCGGCCTGCAGGCCAGGGCGGTCTCGATCACCGCGATCTGCTCGAGCAAGGGTCCGGAGAGCCCGTCGCACATCTCATTGACGGCCGCCTTGACGCGCGGCCAGACGAGCATCTTGACCCGCGCCATCACCGCCCGCCCGGCCGCGGTGAGCGAGAGGGTGCGCTGGCGCTGATCCGCCCCCTGCGATGCCTCGATGAGGCCGAGGCTCACGAGCTGGCCGGCGGCGCGCGTTACGCCCGGTTGACTCGTGCCCACCGCTGCGGCCAGCTGCCCTACCGTCAAGGACCCGCGGTCGAGCGCGCTCAGCAGTGGCATATGAGCGGGCTGCACCGTCAGCCCGGCATCCGTGAGCACTCGCGCAGCTCCGGCCTGCATGCGTTCCGCCAGCCTCTTCAGGCGGCTGCCGAGGAAGATCGGTCCCAGGTCCCGCAAAATGTCCGCTGGCATGGGAGTTACATAACGAGATATATAATATGGTATTCTATCTGAGACGGGTGGCTGCGTGAAGAGGCGCGGACCCGGGTCAGGGGACCCGGCGAGGGCAGCCGGATTGCGGACCGCAAGCTCGGCTCGGGCTGCGGATGGATGGGCGCCACTTTGCCTTCCATTGTGGTCTCATATCCGGGCCGTGATCAGCCATTGGCGGAATGAAGGAGCCGCTCCATGAAACTCGTACCTCTGATCAGGAACGTCTCGCTTGGAGCCTCGGCCGGCGTCGCCCTCCTTACCGCGCTACCGGTGTTCGGGGCAGCGGGCACCATCACAGCTGCGGGCGCGGTGGTCGGCTCACTGGTCGGGGGCGTGGCGGGGTGGCTCGATACCTTGAGAGAGCGGCCAGCACAGCACCAAAGCAACACCGGCTAGGCAGCCGCTCTCGACACCTGAGGGCACTGCGCCGGGAATCTCGCGGCTTTTCCCGCGCACGCGCAGCGCCACCGCCTCGGCAGATCATTGGGCCATCCCGAGCGCCGCTCCCACCGCGCCCGCGAGCGCGAGGCCGACCCAATGACCCGTGGGGCACCCGGTATCCCGGCACGCACGGGCAGCCCGATGACCTGCATACCTTCCGCGTCCACGACCCATGGGGGCGGCAGCGGTGTCGATGCCATCTCGGCAACTGGAATCTCGACGACTGAACGGGCGGCCGGCGTAGCGGGCGCGGAGCGCTGTTCCTTGCGAGGCTCGGGCTATCCCACCGGAGGCTCTCGGAGCATTGAGCCCGACTCACCTCACGCGGAGCCGGACTGGGACCGAAGGAACAGCCCAAATCGCCTCACCCCGACCAGTCCAGGGAACGCTGCTGAGCGCCAGGCGCTGCCTGGCCAAGGGGACACGGCCAATATTCAGCGCAGCATGCGAGCCGCGAACTCAACCGGGCTCGGTGAGCGTCCACTCATACGCCGGGAGCACCTCGACTCCCAGAGCCTTAATCTCTCCGGCAGCGTCACATTCAAGTAGGAGCAGCCGACGGTGGGCCCGCGGATGTTCCGCCGGGCACTGTTCCGGGCAATTTCAGGGACGCCCAAACCTGTATGAGTTCCTGATCGCCATTGCGATACCGGACCTGCGTGCCGTGCAGAGGTGCGATGCGCGTCCCCGTCTCGTTATCATCCTCATGTACCCGGTCGTTTCGCTGGCTCGGGGAGCGCTGGGGCACGCAGGCCCGCCAGGTGAAGCTGCAGGCGGAATTCCTGGTTCGCCGCGTCAGTGGTTAGTCGCTTCCTGATTAAGTCCCCGCCGCTTGCTCGCAGGAAGCAGCGGCCAATCCTAAGGGCGAGGACGCTCTCGCGTCCTCGAGGATCATCGCGCTTGCTTTCTCGCCGATCATGATCGAGGGTGCATTGGTATTCCCAGCAGGCAATGTGGGCATGATCGACGCATCGGCGACTCGCAGGCCATGAATGCCACGCACCCGCAATCTGGGATCGACGACGGCTGCATCGTCCGTACCCATGCGGCACGAGCCGACCGGATGGAGATTGGCGGTGCCGCTGGCACGCAGGTATCCCTCGATCTCCGCATCGCTCCGTGCCTCGACACCGGGCGCGATTTCGCCCGCCACATAAGGCGCCAACGCTGGCTGGCGCACGATACTGCGGACGATACGAACAGCGGCGATCATCGTCTCGATGTCCCTGCGCTCATACAGGAAATTCTGGCTGATTTTCGGAGCGGCCAGCGGATCCGGGGATCTGAGCCGGACGGTTCCCGAGACACATGGGTTGAGGAGCACCGGCACCATCGTGAAAGCGGGAAACGGATGAGGCATGGGGCCCCGGCTGTTCAAGCCTCCAATCGACCACACGGTAGTGTTGATCTGGATGTTGGGTCTTTCGTGCTCGGGATCGGCTCGCGTAAAGATGCCCGCGTGGACACCATTGGTGGCCAACGGCCCACGCTTGAAGAGCACATACTCGACACCCGCTGCAATCCGCCTGTGCCAGCTGTTGACCATATCGTTGACCGTGATCGCCTTGGTGCAACGAAATGTCATCGCAGCCTGAAAATGATCCATCAGATTGGCGCCGACGTGCGGAAGATCAACCTTCGGGGCAATCCCGAATTCTCTAAGATGGAACGCCGGCCCGATGCCCGAGAGTTGCAGCAGATGCGGCGAGCCGAAGGCGCCACCCGCCAGGATCACCTCGCGTCGCGCGCGGGCTGTGAGGAGTCCAGCGCGGGTCCTATATTCGATGCCAGTCGCGCGGCGTTCCTCCAGCAGCACGCGCGTCGCGTGGGCGCCGGTTACGATCCGTAGATTCCTGCGACGGCGTGCAGGTCGAAGATAGGCTCGCGCAGTGTTCAAGCGGCGGTTCTTACGGGTGGTGGTTTGATAAAATCCCACCCCTTCCTGCCGCGCGCCATTGAAATCTGGCGTGTATGGGATTCCCGCTTGCTGCGCGGCCTCGACCATCGCCTTCGTGAGCTCACAGCGCACAGGCTGATCGGATACGGTCAACGGGCCGCCTACACCGTGATAGGGGTCGGCGCCGCGCTGCTGATCTTCGGCCATCTTGAAGTAGGGCAGCACATCTTCATAACTCCAGCCGACGCATCCCCGTTGGCGCCACAAATCGTAATCCTGCGCATGCCCACGGATGTAGACCATCCCGTTGATCGAGCTCGTCCCCCCCAGCACTTTTCCGCGTGGCTGGTAGATGCGCCGCCCGTTGAGCTCCGGTACCGGCTCGGTCTCCAGCATCCAATTTACTGCGGGGTCAGTGAAGAGCTTCGGAAAGCCCAATGGAACGCCGATCCAAAAAGCCTTGTCTTCGGGACCAGCCTCCAACAGTAGAACCGTGTATTTTCCGGATTCGCTCAATCTTGCCGCAACGACGCACCCAGCGGAGCCAGCGCCACTGACGATAAAATCAAACTCCTCCTGTTGCTCCGTCATTGATGTTGTATTTCCGTTACATCGATCAGCATGCCTGACCACTGTCGAAGCACGCACCGGCCGTCCGGGAACTCGCCAAGGGCTGAGTCACGGTCGCGCTCCGCCTGCCGCCGCTCGGCCTTCCTGCGAGCCTGTGGGTCGATACCGCGGCCATGGCCTATTTCTCGTCGGGAAAACAGCGGGTTTCGTGTATTGACGTGCATGGCGTCAATAGGATTGACGTCCGGAACGTCAATGTCAATGGCACCGCCCGTTCGGGTGCTCGACCCAGTCCACCGCTCGCCGCTTTCGGGACGTGGGTTTCGCGGCTCAAGTCCTGTCACCCGGATAGCTCTCGAAGGCCTCGCCGCGGATGGCGAGCTCCTTGCTGGCAAGCTGCGGCGTGGCTGAATAGCCACCGCGAAAGGGGACTGAACGGACACCGCAGTGGTCGCATGACTGTCTGTGGTGTTATAGTTCAAGTAAATGGTTAACTATCAACTCAATCAGACGGGAACCGGACCCGGCTCATCGTGACAGAACAGGGCGCATTCCTCGACGGCCATGACGAGGCCGGCTCACGCGAACGTGGCACGGGCGAGCTACTGGATGCGCTAGCCGGTCGCTGACGGCGTAAGCGTGGTGGCCGACGTCATCCACTCCGGATGGCGCATCTCGACGTAGACGGTGCACGCCTCGCGCATGGACCGCTCCAGTCGTTGCGGCGAGGTCGTTGCGTGCATATGGCCCATCGGCTAGACTTCGCGCCCCGCTGCGACCCACTCCCGCGCGGCACCCCGGCCCATTCGCAAGTGACGGCCGCCGGTCAACCGGCAGGACGGGGTATGACATCACGGTCGTCGCTCCCTTGTGCACAGGTCGTCGCCCCCCGGACCCAGTACGAACGGTCTGCCGTTCGAGAGGGGTACGGGCGGAGGCGTGACTGCACCTTTGAACGGACAGATATGCTCTCCACATTCAACGTCACGATGCAATTCGGGGCCAAACCGCTGTTCGAGCAGGTCACCGCCAAATTCTCCGATGGCAATCGCTATGGCCTGATCGGCGCCAACGGCTGCGGCAAATCGACCCTCATGCAGATCCTGAGCGGTGAGCTCGAGCAAAGCGCGGGCGACGTCGTGCTGCAGCCCGGGAGACGCCTCGGCACCCTCAGGCAGAATCAATTCGCCTACGAAGACGAGCGTGTGCTCGATGTGGTGATGCAAGGCCACCTCGAGATGTGGCGCGCCATGCGGGAGCGGGATCGGATCTACGCCGACCCGAACGCGACGGACGCGGATTACATGAAGGCGGCGGAGCTCGAAGTAAGATTCGGGGAGTACGGCGGTTATGATGCCGAGGCGCGCGCCGGCAGCATCCTGAGCGACATCGGCATCACCGGCTCGTTGCACGAGCGGCCGATGCGCGAGGTGGCGCCCGGATTGAAGCTGCGCGTACTGCTGGCGCAGGCTCTGTTCTCGAAGCCGGACGTGCTGCTGCTCGATGAGCCGACGAATAATCTCGACATCCATTCGATCCGGTGGCTCGAGGGCGTGCTCAACGATTATGACGCCACGATGATCATCATCAGCCACGACCGGCGCTTCCTGAACCAGGTCTGCACGCACATCGCGGACCTGGATTACCAGCAACTGAAGGTCTATCCGGGCAATTACGACGACTTCATGCTGGCCTCGCTGCAGGCGCGTCAGCGCGTGGACGCCGCGAATGCCAAGGCCCAGGAGCGCATCTCGGATCTGCAGGAATTCGTGCGCCGCTTCTCGGCCAACGCGTCGAAGGCGCGCCAGGCGACCTCGCGCCGCAGAGAGCTCGGGAAGATCAAGCTCGAAGAGGTTCGACCTTCTTCGCGGCAGAACCCGTACATCCGCTTCGAGCAGCGCAAGAAACTGTTCCACTCCGCGGTCTCCGTCGACGCTCTCTCATTTCGATATCCGGGCTCGGACGTCGAGGTTCTGAAGAAGGTGAGCTTCAACATCCGGGCCGGCGAGCGGATTGCCATCATCGGCGCAAACGGCGTGGGCAAAACGACCTTGACGCGCTGCCTGAGCGGCGAACTGAAGCCCACCGCGGGCCAGGTCACCTGGGTGGAGAACGCCGAGCCCGGTTACATGCCGCAAGACCCGCAAGCGGACTTCGCCGAGAAGCTCGACTTGTTCACGTGGATGTCGCGGTGGACGGGCAAGGCGGACGATGACCTGATCGTGCGCGCCACGCTCGGCCGGCTGCTCTTTTCCGGCGATGAAGTGAAGAAGTCGGTAAAGGTGCTGTCGGGTGGCGAGAAGGGCCGCATGATCTACGGCAAGCTGATGCTCACCAAGCCGAACGTACTGATCATGGACGAGCCCACGAACCACATGGACATGGAGACCATCGAGTCCCTGCAGACGGCGCTCGAGCTGTATCCCGGAACGCTGATCTTCGTCTCCCACGACCGGGAGTTCATCGGGGGTCTCGCGAAGCGCATCATCGAACTGAAACCGGACGGAACCATGGAGGACTTCACAGGGACTTTCGACGAGTATCTGGCGGTCCATCCCCTGGTCGCATAACCGCAAGCGCGCGAGCGCGCTCGCTGCGTAGCTTTCGTCTCGGATACCCTAGTATGAAGCGCTGGATCCGGGCATTGCGCTGCGCAGTCCCTGCTCCGCGCAAGCCCGGGGTGTCCCTCCATGGCCACCCGTGCGACGCATGCGTCGCACCCTGCCCGGCCCAGCGCCGTTGAGGCAAAAAGCGCGGTTTTTTGCCTCAACGTCCGCCACCTGCGGCGGCGGGGCACGTCCGTGTGCCGGGTCACCGGGTTCGTGCCGCTTCATGGTTTCAGGGTCGACTCGGTCGATGGGAAACTCAGATGAAACGCTCCCCGACCAACTCCTCGCTCTTTGCCCAGAGCGCCTTCGCATGCTCGGGATCGACCGCGTAAGGCCTGACACCCTCGGAGCCGCGCTGGGTGACCCTGCCCACGTGGCAATCCTCGCAATACTTGCCGCCGACCTCATCAGCGGGGGCAACGGCTGCGGCCCAGATCGAGGTGGCGGCACCCTGCGGGATCGTCTTGATCTTGAAGCCCGACACATCGGCAGCGCCGGCATCCGCTGCCGCCAGATCGGTCAACTGCTTGAAGATTTCCGGCGTCATGTGACGCATCAGCTCGGTCATGATGGCGCCCGGATGGACGGCGATCGCCCGGACGCCCCGCTCCTTGTGCCGGCGGTCGAACTCCAGCGCCGCCAGCGTGATCGCGGTTTTCGAGGCGCCATAGGCCATGAAGCGGTCGTAGGGCCGGCGCTCGTAATTCGGATCGCTGAGGTCGATGTCCGAGTAGTGGTGGGCCGCCGAAGAGAGGCTGACGAGGCGCGCCCCGGCCGGCATCAGGCCAACCAGCCGGTTCGCCAGCACGAAATGCCCGAGATGATTGGTACCGAGCTGCAGCTCGAACCCATCCCGGGTGTGCTCGAAGGGTGTGGCCATGACTCCGGCATTGGTGATGATGAGGTGCAGGGGCTTACCCTGGGCGCGAACGGCCTCAGCACAGGCTCGCACGCTTGCCAGCGAGGCGAGATCGAGCTCCATGAGCGTGAAGCAGCCGCCAAACTTTTGGCGGATCTCGGCGGTCGCCTTCGCGGCTTTTTCCGGATCGCGCGCCGTCCCGATGACCTGCGCGCCATGCGCCAGCAGGGCCCGCGCGGTCTCGACGCCGATGCCCGCCGAAACGCCGGTGACGAGCGCACGCGTGCCAGTGAGGTCTCGCCCCGCGAGCACTTCCTCCGCCGTCGATTCAATCCCGAATTCCGCCATACCGACCTCCCCCGCGATGGAACGCTTCAAGGCCATGCCTCTTAAGGCATGGCGCCCGGAGTCGAGAGTGCACCTCGGTCGCTTCGTTGCTCGCGACACAGACCGCGGTGGATTGTACGCGGGTACCTTCGAGCTCGCGCCGCAGATTCAACATCATGCCGATCACCCGGGCTTTGGCGCCGGAATACGGCACGTGCGCGGGCACGAAGTCCAGGATCAGTTCCGCGACCGAGGCCGACGCGACAATATGGCCATCGCCGGCGGCGATCATGTCCGGGAGGAAGAGCTGGATGAAGTTCATGACACCCATGAAATTCACCTGGACGATCCAGTCGACCTCCTCACCCGGAAGACCGTCCATCGGCTTGAAGGAGGTGGCACCGGAATTCGGAATGGCAATCAGGACCGGCCCGAATGCTTCGTTTGCTTTGGCCTTGAGCGCCCGCACCGCGGCACGGTCGGAAACGTCGCAGAGCGCCGCGGTGGCGGTACCGCCCTTCTTCGCGAAACCGTCAAGAGCGACTGGGCGAGCGGAATATCATCGCGGGGATCGCGCCGCCTCACCTTCTGAGACATTCGCTCATGTAGCGTTTCCGGGCCGCGCCCTTCAATCCCTTGGCCTTCGCGCCCCCGCTGCAAACCTTCATTTTCCGCTGCTGGGAGTTCATCGCCTTGTGCTCCCTGCTCCGCTGGCTCAGGCACGTGCTCATGAACTGTCTGCGGTCTCCTCCCATCAGATGCCGGGCATTCGCCTGGGTATTACACAGTCTCATTCTTTCCTGCTGAGTGCCCTGCGCGCTCACCGTGACGGCCGCGCCACCCGCGAGCAGCGCGGCGAGAGCCAGAGCCGTGATTAGCCGATGTTTCATGGACGTTCTCCGAGTGACATGCAGCCTTGGGGCGGTGTGCACGTGCCGTCTGCCGCCGGCCGCGCCGGCGGCAGACGGACCTGCCACGCCTCAGATGTTGCGCGCCCGGCGACGGAACAACAGGTGATATACGACCAGAAAGACGACTGCGCCGACAATGGCAACGATCAGGCTGTACAGGTTGAGCCCGGTCACCCCGCGCATTCCGAAGGTCCGAAACAGCCAGCCCCCGACCACCGCGCCCACGACGCCCAGGATTACATCGAGCAGAAAGCCCTCACCCGCCTTGTTGACGATTTTGCTGGCAATGAAGCCGGCGATCAGCCCGAGAATGATCCACGCAATGAATGACATGCTCGCTGCCTCCCAAAGGCCCAGTGCTCATCGACGATGACTGTGCAAACTACCATCCCGGCGAGCTGCGCGACATAGGTGATAACCGAAGGTATCCGGAGGGGAACTGTCTCGGTGCAGGCAGCGTTTGGGAAGCGGCCCTGATGCCGTCAGTAGTTGCCCATCGACCGATGTCGACCCCGAAATCATGAAGCGGCACGAGCCGGTGCCCAGGCACAGGGACTGTGCCCCGCCGCCGCGGGTGGCGGAGCTTCGGGCAAAAACC
>JAKBCR010000406.1 GCA_021807675.1 Pseudomonadota bacterium | reverse complement strand
TCGTACCCCATGCCCGCCCTTTACCAGCCGCACCGAGTCGGAAGCACGCCTCCCCCGCGCGTACGAGCGGTTTCGGGCGGTTTGCAGTACATCGCTGGACCGGCGCTGGACCGGCGCTGGACCGGCCGGTTTGTCGATCCGCCGAGGGTGGCCTAGATCCCGGTGCGCAGGTTCCGGGTTCCCCGCGGACGGGCTGGCAGGAGGAAGAGGGCCGGCAGGAGGAAGACATGTCCAGGCCGCGCTTCGATGCGCCGATCGCCGACCAGCCGCCGGACTCGGACCGGCTGACCGACTACGATGAACTCCATCTGATCCACTACCTGATCCTGCTCGACGCCGAGCGCGACGGGGTGGCCTGGCAGGAGGTGGCCCGCGAGGCGCTCGGCATCGACCCCGCGCAGGAGCCCGGCCGCGCCTGGCGTGCCCATGAGACCCACCTCGCCCGCGCGAAATGGATGGCAAACTCGGGATGGCGGCAACTGTTGCGCCGCGGCGGGCCCGGCGATGCGCCCGGCGGCGACGCCGACTGAGCCGCGCGCGGGTTCGGTCAGGCCACGCAGACCAGGGATTCGCCCCGGCGCAGGAGTTCGGCGAATGCCTCCGCCGGCAGCGCGGGGCTGAAGAAATGGCCCTGCATCGCGTCGCACCCGTCCCGGCGCAGCCGCTCGTACTGCTCCGCCGTCTCCACCCCCTCGGCGAGCACATCGAGGTTGAGGCTGTGGCCGAGGTTGATGATGGCGCGCACGATCACCGCGTCGTTGGGGTCGGAGACGAGGTTGGCGACGAAGCTCTGGTCGATCTTCAGCCGGCTGACCGGCAGCCCCTTGACGTAGCGCAGCGAGGAATAGCCGGTGCCGAAATCATCGATCGAGAAGCGCACCCCATGCTCGCAGAGCGCGCGAATGTCCTCCGCGGCGGCCTCGGCGTTTTCCATCAGGATGCTCTCGGTGAGCTCGAGCTCGAGGAAGGCGGGGTCGAAGCCGGTCTCGGCGAGCGTATCGAGCACCAGGCGGCGCACGTCCTGGCGGCGGAACTGCACCGGCGAGAGATTGACCGCGACCCGCAGCGGCGGCAGCCCGGCCTCGCGCCAGCGGATGCCGGCGGTGCAGGCCTCGCGCAGCACCCATTCGTTGATGCGCACGATCAGCCCGGTCTCCTCGGCCATGGGCAGGAATTCCTGCGGCGCCACCAGCCCCTGCCCGGGCTTGTTCCAGCGCAGCAGCGCCTCGACCCCGATCACCCGGCCGGTGGCGAAGCTGACCTGGGGCTGGTAGAGCAGCACGAACTGCCGGCGGGCGAGCGCGGTGCGCAACTCGTTCTCGATCGCCACCGCCTCCTGCGCCTGGCGGTTCATCTCCGCGGCGAAGAAGCGATAGGTGTCGCGTCCGTCCGACTTGGCACGGTACATGGCGAGGTCGGCATTCTTGAGCAATTCCTCGACCCCCTCGCCGTCGTCCGGGCAGAGCGTGATGCCGACGCTGACACTGAGCCCGAGCTCCAGCGAATCGAAGGCGAACGCGCCGGAGACGACCTCCACCAGACGGCGGGCGAGATCGACGGCGTCCTCCACCCGGTCGACGCGCGATTGCAGCACCGCGAACTCGTCCCCGCCGATGCGGGCGACGATGTCCTCCTCGCGCACCGAATGGCGCAGCCGCTCGGCGACGGCACAGAGCAGCCGGTCCCCGATGTGGTGGCCATAGGCGTCATTGACGCCCTTGAACCGGTCGAGGTCGAGGAAATGCAGGGCGAACATGCTGCGCTCGCGCCGGGCGTGGGCGATGCGGCTCTCGATGCGGTCGCGCAGCAGGGAGCGGTTGGGCAGGCAGGTCAGCGCGTCGTGATGGGCCATGAAGCGCAGATGCTGCTCGGCCTGCTTCTGGCTGGTGATGTCGAGCGAGGTGGTGAGCACGCTGACGACCGCATTCGCCATGTCGCGCAGCGGCGACTTGGTGGTGACGAACATGTGCCGCGTGCCCGCGAAATCGACGATCTCCTCCTCGAAGCCGGCGATCGGCTCGCCGGTTTCGAAGACGAAGCGGTCGAGCAGGCGGGAACGCTCTGCGCGCGCCTCTCCGAAGATTTCGGCGGCCGGGCGGTTGACCATTTCGCGCGGATCGCGGCCGGAGATCGCGGCCTGGTACGCGTTGACGAAGATGCAGCGGCCCTGTCGGTCGGTGGCGCTGATCATCGCCGGCACGGTATCGATCACCTGGGCGAGGCGCTCGCGGGAATCGCGCAGCAACTCCTCGCGGGAGCGTTCGCTGTAGCGCAGCTCGCGCTCGAGCACGGTGGCGCGGCGCTTGACCGTCTGCTGCTGCTTGCGCAGCGCGAGGAGGTTGCGGGCGCGGCTGAGGAACTCGTGGTGATCGACCGGGCTCTGGAGAAAATCCGTCGCCCCGGCCTCGAGCGCGCGCAGGCGGAAGCGACGGTCGTCGTAGGCGGTGATGACGATCACCGGAACATCGACCCCGGTGGGGCGGTTGCGCAGGCGCCGGGTGAACTCGGCCCCGTCCATGTTGGGCATCTTGAAGTCGGTGATGACGAGGTCGGGGGGGTTGGCGTCGAACCAGCTGAGCGCCTCCTCGGCGTCGCCGAAGGCGCGGACCTCCGCCTCCTCTTCCACCAGCCCGGCGAGCTTGGAGAAAATGTTCCGGTTGGTGACGCGATCGTCGAGAATGACAATCAGGGACATCTTCGCGACCTATGTCAGCATGGTTTCGCCGCTGCCGGCGGCCACGCGCCCGTGCGAGACATTTGGCTGCCGCCCGCACCCCAACCTCCGACCGAATGCCACCGAATCTCTTACCAAAGGGTTAACGCCGCTCCAAAAACTGAGACGCACGCGCGCTCGCAACCGTTGCCCGGAACCGGCTTTGCCGCTGCCCACGGACAGAGATATTTTGGGTCGCGAAATCTAAATTTATAGTGGCTTTCCACAAAAATG
>JAKBCR010000405.1 GCA_021807675.1 Pseudomonadota bacterium | reverse complement strand
GCTCACTGTCCGTGAGCAAGCGCCAGAACGCCTGAAAGGTGCGGCCGGCGTCGCTGTCGCCGATGAGATCCACGCCAGCAAAAAGCTGTTCGAGCACTTCGCCACGGCTTCCTTCGTTCTCCATGAGACTTTGACGCAATCCACGGTTGAGCCGCTCGAACTCGTCACGCACGCTGCGGAAGTCTGTCGCAAGCTCCTGGGCGAGTGCAATGATTTCCCTGGCGCGTTCGAGGGCGCGATCGCTCGCCAGCGTCTTGACGCCACCGCGCTCGACCTCGGCAATCGCCCGGTCGATTCGATCACGCTCAGCGTGAAGCGCGGCCAAGCGTGCGGATGGATTTGCATTCGTTTCGTCCGCCAGCCGCGACAGTTGTTGGATGACGACGGACAGGCGGCTCTCGGTCGCGGTCGTGCGTGGCTTCAGGAGTCCTGCAAGAAACCTCTGCGCAGTCAACGTGTCGGAGGAGAGTTCGTACTCCTCTTCTGCGGCGCCGGCCGGAAAACGCCGTGTCAGCCAGCCCTCGCTGAGCCACTCAGCCACATAGGCTCGAGCCGTCTGCGGCATGTCTTCGCCAGCGGCGCGAAACGAATCGATGTCGCGCGCCAGACGTTCGTGCACGACCGAGCTGGGTAGGGCCTTGTCACCGTCCTCGAAAGTCGTCTGGAGCAATGCGATGACAACAGGCGCCTTCGTGGCGCCGAGAAGCCGCCACAGAGGCTGATCCCGCAGGTTGCGTAGGGCGGCGATTGCGCGAAGACCTTTCATCGTCTCTGTACAGCTACTCGCCCGCGTGTCGCGCAATCCGATAGCTGACCTTCAGGCTGTTCAACCAGGTCACCGGCAGCAACTCATCATGCTGCATCCGCCCCACAACGATGCCGGGATGTACGCCGACCGCCCGCGCAAACGCGGAAATCGCATCATGACGCCGCGGGAGATCCCTGAGCAGCTTCGCGTCGTCTGGATGAATGAGCCAATCGCGCGCCCAAGCATCCGCCTCGTTCTCCTCCTCGGAGTCAGAGACATGCTTCGCCTGATCGTCGAGGAAGACCGATGACTTCTGCCGGCTGTGCAGAAGAATGTGGGCTGCCTCATGGAAGAAACTGAACCAGAACTTGTCGTTGGTCTTCCCATAGAGGGAGAGTTGGATCAACGGCCGCTGCGGGCCAAGCCAACGGGCGACACCGGATACATGGGTGCGCGGCAACGCCGGAACAAGAACGAAGGCGACACCCGAACCGTGCAGAAGCCTATGCAACTCCGGCCCAAATACGTCGGGTGACTGAACGGTAAGAGAGCGAATCTCCTTCAATGCAGCGACAAAGCACTGCTCGTCATAGCGTGGCCCGTCTTGCCGCTCCGCTTCGCGTTCACCCATGCGCAGCCAGGCCGAGATGGCAGCCACATCGGCCTGATCGTCCCTGCTTCGACGGAATGCAACTTCCATCCTTCCGTACTGCATCTGCCACTGCTCCGGACCTGCCACCCCGAAGAAGGCCAACAGCTCCCCTACGAGTGCGGCCTTGCCACGCGCATCAATACGGCGCTTTTTCAAGACTCCAAGATCGAAGAGTTCCTTGACTGGAAACTGCTCCAGCCAACTGACGAACGTGGCGTTCTGGCTGGCCGCGTCGAGTCGCGCAGCGTGCTCTCGATACTGCGCCTCTCGCGTCAGCCAAAAACCGACCGATGCACCGAGAACCCGTTCCAGACGCACCGCGGCATCTTCCGACAACGATACCTTGCCCTTGATCAGTTGATTGACGTGCTTGAGCGAAAAACCGAGTCGCTCAGCAAGCGCCTGTTGGGTCCAGCCGCGTTCCTCAATGAGATCCAGGATCGTCTCACCAGGCGGAGAAACCCAATCGGGCGCGAACGCTGCGCCCTGTGCCACGGCCTCAGTCATGGTAGCCCCCGATGGTTTCGATAGAAACGATGGTCACGGCAGCCCAATCGATGGTGTGATCCTTCCGCCGAGGAACGGGGTCGTTGGCCGGCTCGAAGACCAAGCGCACCCCACCGCGAAGATCGAGGGCAAATTGCCCCGCACGATCGCGCTTGAGCTGATGCGGCCGACCTGCTGTCAGATCCGCGACAGTCGAGGCCGCGCAGAGATCAGCGAGCCGCGCCCGAAGCTTGCGCGCAACGGCATCCCCCAATGTCCTCGTTGCAACCGCCTGCCGCTCGCAAATCTCTCGCAGACGAGCGTCCTTGAAACGGATCTCCAACGATAGCCTCCAAGGCGCGCTTGGGTGGCGCAGGAACTCGATGTATTTTACCGGATCGGTAAAAGTCGCTCAAGCGCCGCCTGCGGGGCGGCATCGTAGCGAGTTGACGCTGATGCGCAAGACCCCGACGACCACCGTCCCCCACGAGTTCAGCCTTGTCCCGCTCTCGGCAGCTGGAAGCCTCCGCTCGTTCGGAGGGCGCTTCAATGCCGGCGTCGAAAGTTCGGCTCCATCGTCGCAGTCGAGGAACTCGGCCATCTGCTGCGCGAGGTCTGCCGAACGGAACGCTTCCGGGGTTAGCCTGACCTCGGCGTGTCGCCGCTGACGCTCGCGATCGCGCGGATGTCAGAAAAAACGGGCCGGTCGATCCGGCCCGCCATCCATTGAACAAGCTGCAAGGGTGAACTCAATCCAGCCACCCTGAGCGCAGCCGTGCGCCCAGAGCTGACATCCATTTCGTCCAGAAATGACGTCGATTGAGTTCACGGACAACACCCTCACACATCGATATTCACCGCCCGCAGCGCGTTCGTCTCGATGAAGTCGCGGCGCGGCTCGACCTCGTCGCCCATCAGCATCGTGAACACCCGGTCGGCCTCGATGGCGTCGTCGATCTGCACCTTCAGCAGGCGCCGCACCGCGGGGTCCATGGTCGTTTCCCAGAGCTGGGCGGGGTTCATTTCGCCCAGGCCCTTGTAGCGCTGGCGCGCGACGCTGGCTT
>JAKBCR010000123.1 GCA_021807675.1 Pseudomonadota bacterium | reverse complement strand
TGCGCCGGATCGTCTTGCGATCCACCCCGGTCATCCGCTCGATCTCGCGCTGGCTCGTCCCGCGGCCGAGCAGCGTCTGTACCGTAACCCGCAAGTGCGGCTTCAAGACGTTCACTCCCCGCCCCCCCGTGCAAAAGGGGACACCGTAACGTCCGCCGCCGTCGAGCCCCGGGCGCCGACCGGCGCCCCGCTCACTTCAGGGGTGGAGGATTTTCAAGTGGCCCGAGCCGGAGGAAGTTGGCCGGCCGCCAGGGCGACTTGCGACTTGATCCTGGATGCTCATCGATAGTCCTCCACCCGCACCGTGCCCTCGACAACGGCCAGTCGGTGGGATGCCTGTTCCAGGGTCAGGAGATACCAGTAATCGTTCTGCCACTCATGCACTCCCGCCCCCGTCGGGAAGGACGCAAGGGCCCGCCCGTAGGATGGAAATACGATCGAGAGCGCGCGCCGGCTGCTCACCATCTTGTCATCGTATCTGGAGTGCTCCACCCACGGACCTGGGTGCGAGTGAATCTGGGCCAGTGGTTTCCAGTGAGGCGGCAGCCGTTGCACTACCTCGGCGAGGGCCTCGGGCGCGACGTGATACTTGCCCCAGGACATGCGCTGACGAGGGGCCACGACGAACGCCACCGTGCCGTTTCCGCTGGCGTCGCGTTCGCCATACCAGAAGAGGCCGCTTTCGCGGCGCCCCGCTCGCTGCAGCAGGTCGAGCGTCGCGATCAAAGCGCTGGCAGGTACGCGCAGCTGAAGATCGACAGGCTGGTAGGCTCGATTGGGCGGTGGCCGCCGTAGGTCATCTTCACGTTCAAACAAGGGGACCCCGAGCTCGCAGTCTCTGGCCACCGTCTTCGCGACCGCCGATCTGCTCGCGCACCACTACCAGCGCCAGACCCGGGTCGTGCTCAGACTCACGTTGCTCTTCGCCGCCCTGCTCGCGCTGACCTTCGAGCTGTATGCGGAGGTGCTGCACTGGCGCGCCCTGCCCGCCGGGTATCTCCTCGCGTTCGCCTCGCTCACCGGCATGCTCCTCTGGCAAAGCCGGCGCGACGTGCAGAGCCGGTATCTCGACTACCGGGCGCTCGCCGAAGGCCTGCGGGTGCAGTTCTACTGGCGCCTCGCGGGACTCACCGACAGCGCCTCCTCTTCTTATCTGCGCAAGCAGCTCGATGAGCTGCGCTGGATCCGCGAAGCCCTGCGAGCGGCCGCGGCCTTGCCGCCGCCGCGGACGGAGCATCCCGAGCTCGCCCTGCAGCGCTGGGTCGGCGGCCAGGCGGCCTACTACGCCGACCGCGCTCACTCCCAGCGCGAGCGCCTGCACCTGTTCGAGCGCGCCTCCCGGCTCTTCATGGGCACGGGCCTCGCCGCCACCGCGCTCCTCGTGATCTTCTGGCACCGCCTCGAGTCCCTGCCCGACTCACACCACTGGCTGGTCGTGCTCATGGGGTTCGCGCCGATCGGCGCCGCGCTCTGGGAGACTTATGCCGACCGGCTCGGCCTGCGCGCCCAGGTCAACCAGTACGCGCGCTTCGCCGAGCGCCTCGACCAGGATCCCTCGCGATACGAGCGGCGCCATGCGCTGCGCGCCCTGCTGCGCGAGCTCGGCCGCGAGGCGCTCATGGAGAACGGTGACTGGGTCCTGCTGCTGCGGGAGCGGCCGATCGTGCTACCGAAGGGCTGAGGGCGAGAGCGGCCTCGGATGGCCGCCGACCGGGCGAGCAGCTCCGGGGCTCACCGAGGCTAAATGCCGGCGTACCAGGTGTAGCCCTGGTCCTCCCAGTAGCCGCCGTTTCCGTGCCCGAACGGCCGATAGCTGGACACGAGCTGCACGTGCATGAGGTATTTCGCCATCTTGTAGCCGAGCTGAAGCCCCAACCTCAGTCGAAGGGGCGCCCCGTAAGCCATCGGCAGCGTCTCCCCGTTCAACGCATACGCGAGCAACGTCTGCGGGTGCACGGCCGTTCGCATGTCGATGCTCTCGTAGTAATAATCGCTCCCCTCGTCCATCGGGTCCGCGCAAAAGAACATGACATAGCGGGCGCTTGGCTTCGGGACCACACGCGCAAGGACATCCCGCAGCAACGGTCCGGTCCACTGCCCGATGCAACTCCATCCCTCGACGCAGTCGTGCCGCGTGATCTGAGTCTGGGCAGGCATCGCGCGCAGCGCATCGAGCGAGAAGGATTGCGGGCTCTCGACGAGACCGTCCACCCGCAATCGCCAATCGCGAAAGCCATCGCGCGCCAGTGCCTGGTATCCGGGATTGTCCGGATGAGTGGTGCCGTTGGCGCGGAACACGGGAGCGATGTCGGCGCGCGAAAATTCCGGGGCCACCGCGTCCCGCGACACCAGAGCGTCCTGCACGGCACGAGTCCACCACTGGGCCGAGCTCAGCACACCCTGCGTCTGCGGCAAATTCGAGAGTCGATCGCACCCGCCGAGCAGCAGCGAGCCCGCCCCCGCACCCAGGCCCAGAATCAAGCGGCGGCGGCGCGGGCTGATGAGGTCACTCATGTTGCGATTCCATCGTCGTCGGCGAGGTTACTTCGATCGCGTAGCGCCCCGTGATCATGGAGCGCACGTTATTCCACAAGCCCGAGAGCACCACCATCGCGATATGCACGAGGAAGAATGCGAGCAACGTCATCGCACAGATGAAGTGGATGGTGCGCGCGCTCTGACGTCCATGGAACACCCACAGGAGCCAGGGAAACCCCGCATCCATCGTCGGCGACATCGTCAAGCCGGTCAGAACGATCACCGGCGCGACCCCGAAAATGATCAGCAGGTACGCGAGCTTCTGCAGCCCGTTGTAGCGTCGCGCCTCCTCCCCCTTCGGAAAGCGCAGCTTCACATGCTCCAGGAAGGTATGACCGAGGCGCCGCCAGTCCGTGCGTGTCATCCAGAGGTCCCGCCGCAAGTGCCCGGACAGGAATCCGAAGATCACGTACGCGACGCCGTTCGCGACCAGGATCCAGGCGAAAAACAGGTGCCAAAGTCGCCCCATGGCGAGCCATTGGTCCCCCGGCAGGGTTGCCCAACGGGGAAATCCGCGCTCGGTGAACTGGCCGCCCCCGCCCTTCGACCAGCCGAATAGTCCGCTCGTGTCGAAGGCGTGCGTACCCACGCTCGTCACACCCTCGACATGGCCCCGGTTGTCCTGCATGGCGTACATGCTGAGCACCGGCCGTGAGAAATTCGAGCTCGCACCCCAGTACAGGGCCGGGTGCGCATTGAAGATCTGCAGGCCGCTCATCAGCATGACCGTCAGGGTGATGAAATTCACCCAGTGAAGGATGCGGACGACGAGACTGTGTCGGCGCGTGAATACCAGATGACTTCTGCGCGCCTTCAGGCGAGCCAGCGCCTCTGAAAAAGACCTCATCGGATCCATCGGGGGGGGTGCGGATCGCAGCGCTAGTGACCGGTCTTCGAATTGCCGTCGTGGCCCATCGAGTCATGACCCTTGGAGCCGTGACCCATTGCGCCGTGATCCATTGCACCATGCTTCATCGCATCGTGACCCATTGCGCCGTGACCCATTGCGCCGTGACCCATTGCGCCGTGACCCATTGCGCCGTGACCCATTGCGCCGTGACCCATTGCGTCGTGACCCATTGCGTCGTGACCCATTGCGTCGTGACCCATTGCGTCGTGGCTCATCGAGCCGTGGCTCATCGCATCGTGACCCATTGCGCCGTGACCCATTGCGCCATGGCCCATCGCGCCGTGATCCATGGAATGCGTCCCGCCCTGATGGCGGTGGTGCTTCATCACTTGCATCGTGGACATCTTCATCTTATGCATTTTGTGCGGAGGCTTCGCGGATGGCGATGCCTGGGCAAAAGCGGGCGATGCGGTCAAGGTCACGGCTATCACGGCGGCAGCAAGGACTGAGATACACTTGAACATAGGCTGCTAGCTCCTCGTAATCTGGTGGGCACGTGAGTCACGGGCCCGTTTGCTGCCACTGGTTTCGACCCGGGCGGGCGAATCGTTACAGTGCCGAAAAAAAATAATCGAATCGCACCCCGCCAGACACCCGCACGATCTCACACCAGCCTGTCGCTTCATGGACCCGGTGCCCCCTTCAGCCGGGGTGCCTGGCCATGAACTCGAGGATCAGGCGCGCGACCTCGTCGGTCTTCTCATCGAGCGCGAAGTGGCCCGCGTCCAGCAGGTGGATCTCGGCATAGGGCAGATCGCGCTTGAATGCCCTGGCCCCGGGCGCGGTGAAGGATGGATCGTTGGCACCCCACGCCACCAGCGTGGGCGGCCTGTTCTCGCGCAGCCAGGCCTGCCACTTCGGATACGAGGCGACATTGGTCCGATAGTCATAGAGCAACGCCGTCTGGATTTCCCGTTGTCCGGGCTTGGACAGATGCGCGAACTCATCGGTCCACGTATCCGGGTTATAGCGCTCCGGATGCGATGTGCCGGCGGTATGACGCCGCTCGGTGGCCTCGAAGGACAGAAACGCTTCGATGACCTCGGGATGGGCATCCGGGTCGGCCCAGTATTCGGCGATCTGCGTCCATTTGGAGCCCAGACCCTCCTCGTAGACATTGCCATTCTGGATGATGAGCGCGTGAAGGCGCTGAGGGTGCATCAGCATGATGCGCAGGCAGACCGGTGCGCCATAGTCGTGAAGATAGAGCGTGTAGCGGTCGACGTCGAGCGACTCCAGAAAGCGATCGATGGTCTGCGCCAAACGGTCGAATGTGTACGCGTAGCGCTCCGGCGGCGGCGCATCGCTATGGCCGAAGCCAGGGAAATCCGGTGCGATCAGATGATAATGCGGGGCGAGCAACGGAATGAGCGTGTCGAATGCGCGCGAGGAGGACGGGAACCCGTGCAGCAGCACGATCGCCGGTGCGTCCCTGGGCCCGGCCTCGCGATAGAAGATGCCCACGCCGTCCACCTGGACTCGGCGGTAAGTAGTGGTTGCCGACGTGAACTGCACTAAGCCGCTCCCGACATTTCCATCTTCATGCGAGCATGCGCCCGCGCCAGGCGCTTGGCATGATCCTTGGCACGCTTCAGATCCCCGGCGGGATCCGCCGTGAGAAGGGTCGGCTGAAACCGCACTTCATCGATTGCCGTCACGCCCGCCTGATTCAGCCAGGAGCGCAAATACGTCGAGTGATGATCCACGCCGAAAGCCGGCGAGGGGCGATTTGGCGCATAGCCCCCGGCAGTCAGGACCAGGGTCGCGTGCTTGTTTTTCAGCAATCCGAAATAGCCGGTCTCGGGATCGAGCCCGAAGAGCACGCGCGGCTGATGGATGACGTCGATGTACTGCTTCAGTCGATAGGGAACACCGCCGTTCCACATCGGGACCGCCAGAAGATAGCGATCCGCCGAAATGAACCGCTGCGCCACCTCGAGGATCTGATCCCACGCGCTCCTCTGAGTGGCATTGTGGCTCTTGCCGAGCATGACGTTTAACTTGGCCGCCACCTTGTCGCCGTCGAACTGCGGAATATCCGCCCGCCACAGATCGAGCGTATCGACTTCCACGTGCGGGACCTCCTGGCGCAGCGCCTCCAGATAAGTCTGCGCGATCTGGATCGACGCGGACTCGCTGCGGCGCGGGGAGGCCTGTATGAATAAGAGCTTGGTCACGATTTTCTCCGTCCAGTGCTGCGAGGGGATGACTTCAGAGCCCGAGATCGCTCAAGCCCGGGTGACCCTCCGGACGAGGGCCGGGCGGCCACCGGAACTTACGGGCGGCTTCGGCGATCGGCAGTTCGTTGATGCTGGCGAGCCGCTGTTGCATCAGCCCCTCGGCGTCGAACTGCCAATTCTCGTTGCCATACGCGCGGAACCACTGTCCGCTGTCGTCGTGGTACTCGTAAGCGAAACGTACGGCTATACGGCTGCCGGCGAAGGTCCAAAGCTCCTTGATCAACCGGTAATCGAGCTCGCGCGACCATTTCCGGGCCAGGAACGCTTCGATTTCGCTGCGACCATGCAGGAATTCGACGCGATTGCGCCAAAGGCTGTCGCGGGTGTACGCGAGCACCACGCGTGCCGGATCGCGCGTGTTCCATGCATCCTCGGCCATACGGACTTTTCGTACGGCAGTCCCTTCGCTGAACGGGGGAAGCGGCGGCCTGCTCATGGCCGGCGCGCCTCGGCGGTGGCCTGCGCCGTCAGCGCGAGCGCACCGGGGGCATCTGCGGCTTCGAGCTTCTCGTAAAAGCTGCGGATGATCTCGGCAGGCTGCCTCATGCGGCAAAGACCCGGTGGCAGATGGTCAGCCCACATGCTTACCGCGGCACTCGTGCATCATGGCGCCGATGTCGCGGGCTTGGGTTTCCAAGGCGAAGTGGCCGCTCTCGACGAAGCGGATATCTGCTGGAGCGGATCAGACAAGTTTGAGGGCGCATCCTGGTGTCGCGGGTCATCGTCATCCAAGACCCCATAGATAAACCCTTCCGAAGAGTGGTAGTAGATAGTAAAATTGAAATGCTTACTTCCGTCATATGGAAGCCCCGATGGATCGCTTCGAAGCCATGCGTACCCTGGTCGCCGCGGCCGATGGCGGCAGCCTGTCGGCCGCCTCGCGGGCACTGGGCGTGCCGCTGCCCACCGTCAGCCGGCGCGTGTCGGACCTGGAGGCGCACCTCGGATCGCAATTGGTCGTCCGCACCAGCCGCAAACTGTTGTTAACGGAAGCGGGCGCGGCCTTTGTCGCCTCGGCGCGGCGCGTCCTCGAGGACTTGAGCGAAGCCGAACGGGCCGCAGCTGGGGAGTATCGGGCGCCGCGCGGAGAATTGCGGGTGACGGCGCCGATCATGTTCGGCAAGCTGCACGTGGCGCCGATCGTTCATGAATTCCTCAACGATTACCCCGAGGTCAGCGTAAGACTGATCCTGACCGACTCGGTGATCGATCTGGTGGAGCTGCATATCGACGTCGCGGTGCGGATCGGGCACCTTCCGGACAGCACGCTGGTCGCCAGGCGCGTCGGGGAAATCCGCTGGGTCGTCTGCGCCAGCCCCGATTATCTGCGCAGGCGCGGGACACCGATGTCACCTCCGGCGCTTGGTGAGCATGATTGCATCGCCTTCGAGGGTTTGGAGCCGGATCGAGAGTGGCCGTTCGTCGGCCCCAATGGTCCGAAGCCACATGCCGTTCATCCACGCTTTTCGGTCAACACGGCCGATGCCGTGATCGATGCGGCTGCCGCTGGTGTTGGTATCGCCTGCATCAGGTCGTATCAGGCAGCGTCGAGCGTGCATGACGGCACACTGGTGCCGATTCTGACCGAGTGGGCGCCGCCGGCATGCCCCGTGCAGATCACGCACGCGAAGCGCCAGCAGCTGCCATTGAAGCTGCGCGCGTTCCTCGACTTCATCGCGCCGAAGCTTCAGGAACGACTACGATTGATTGGAGAGCGCTGCGGCCGGCCAAGCCGGGTCTCACTGCCGCGACACCCGGCCCGGCGCCGCCCGAGCCTCGAGCCTTCGTAACGGAGTTGGCGGGACCGAAGCCGCAGGGCGCATCCGCCCCCCATCTCGCCCGGACCGGGGCCGGCGCAAAGAAGGGGTTCCCTTGATTTCGGTGCCAAAAGTGCCGGTAGGATTTCTCGGTGATTACAGGGGCCGAGGCGAGATTTCATAGCAGATTCAAACGGTTGCTGTTCGGCTTTCTGGCGGGCTATGGTGACGCCCTGCGGGGAGGTCCAGAACATGAACGACTGGCAGTCCACGTGGCTGGGGCGGCGATGTCTGCCGCGTGATTTGAGCGACTTTGAGAGTACCAGTACTCGCAGTTCTGCGACCTGTACCGGCGCTTCGAGAAGAGGCTCTCGGTGGTGCTGCGCCAGGTGCACCCTGCTCGCGGTGCATGGCACGCCGGGCCTCAAGTACCTGGATTATCTGGGGCGGACGGTGCCCTGGTAGCGCCAGGCCAGGCGGCTTTTCGCCCGGATGTCGATCTTCGGGGGAGCCGATCGTCCATATGAAGGACCAGGGTCCGGAGAGCCCATGAACGCCACACGTGTCCTACCGATACTCCTGCTCCTGCTCCTGCCAGCCCACGCGCGTGCCCAGGAGAAGCAGCATGCCGCCTATCCGGACCGGGCTCCCGTCGAGGAGTACCGAATCGGCGACCCCAGCGACGAGATCGCGCTGGCGCGCAGCGCCGCGCCCGGTGCCATTGCAGCGGATGCCTCGGTGCTCGTGCTCGGCAAGCACGGCTACGAGCGGGCAGTCAGAGGCGGGAACGGCTTCGTGTGCCTGGTCGAGCGCTCGTGGTTCGCCGGTTTCGGCAGTCCTGAATTCTGGAATCCGAGGATTCGGGGGCCTGACTGCTACAACCCGCCTGCGGTGCGCAGCGTGCTGCCGCAGTACCTGCAGCGCACCCGGTGGGCGTTGGCCGGAATGAGCGAGGCTCAGATGATGCAGAAGGCCCGCGCCGCATTTGCCAGCCATCGCTTCACGAGTCCCGACGCGGGATCCTTGTCCTTCATGCTCTCCAGGCAGGGGTATCTCGCCGGCGCAGAGGGCCCCTGGTTGCCGCATGTGATGTTATTCATTCCACACGGCCAGGTCCGGAATTGGGGGGCGGGCGTGAAGGCCTCACCGGTTCTCGGTGCCGACGGCAAAGTGTTCGAGCCGACCGTGCTGGTGATTTCGGTCCGGCGCTGGTCGGACGGTTCGCCCGCAGCCCTGCCGGCGAGAGAGCGCCGCGGCGCGAGGTGATCGCCTGCCGGGCCCCAGCACCCGTGGCAGCCACGAGCCGCCATGGCCGGACTGCAGTCAAAAGGGAGGCTGTCCGAACATTGATGCGTCGAATAGCTTCCTGGGAAACAGACGCCACGGCACGCGCTGTGCCTGGCGTCAGGATGCCACTCCTGTAGGCAAATCCTCGGTCGAATGCGCGGCTACATATGCGAGCGCCATGTCGAGCGCCAATTCGAGCGGTCGGGTGGAACGTGTGGTCTGCGCGAGCAGCAGTCCGCCCTGCAGGGCGCTCACGACCGCGGTGGCGAGATCGCCTGGGCGTGCGCTGGGTCGCAGAGCCCCGCGCGCCTGCATCTGCTCGAGACTCCTCGCCAGTTGGGATTCCCATCGGCGAAAGCTCGCGACGAGGAGCGCTCTCGCGTCCTCGGATCGATCGGCCAACGCGCTCGCGAGAGAGCCGATCGGGCAGCCGCCGACTCCATGGCGGGCGCGGCTGAGGCTCACCACCTCGTTGCGCCACTGACGCAGACCCTCGAGGGAGCGGACCCCGGAGAGGCAGCCTGACTGGAGCTCCAGAACGCGGTCCGACTGGGCCTTCACCACCGCGCACATCAGCGCCTCCTTGTCCGCGAAGTAGTGATAGATCTGTGATTTGCTGGTCCTGCTGGCTTGCATGACGTCCTCGAGCGTCGTGGCGTCGACGCCGCGGGCAGCAACAAGCTCGGCGGCCGCCTGGACAATGCGCAACCGTGTCGCATGTCCGCGCGCCGTGGTCGAGGGTGACGTTCGCTTCGTTTTGCCGATGTCCATTGGCGCCCTATCTCAGCACGATTGGACTTGACAGTCCAGTTTTGGTGCCGCAGGCTCGTACTGGACCAAGTGGTCCAGATCCAAGGAATACGGCCTCATGTCCAAGCTCAACGGCAAGATCGCACTCATCACCGGCGGCACTACCGGCATCGGCGCCGCCACAGCAAGGCTCTTCCAGTCCGAAGGTGCCACCGTCATGGTCACGGGACAAAACCCGGCTACCGTGAAGGCCGTGCAGGCGGAGTATCCCGGGATCGAGGCGGAGCTGGCGGATCAGAGCGACACGGATTCCACCCGCAAGCTCATCGAGCGTGTTCGTGCGAGGCACGGCCGCATCGACATTCTGTTCGTCAATGCGGGCGTGGCCCACTTCGCGCCCATCGAAAACGTCGACGAGGGCTTCTTCGACAGGGAGTTCGCGGTCAATGTTCGCGGCGCGTATTTCGTGATCCAGAATGCCTTGTCGATCATGCCCGATGGCGGGTCCATCATCCTGACGGGGTCCACGGCCGGTTCCTCGGGAGCTCCTGCGATGAGCGTTTACGCCGCCACGAAGGCCGCGTTGCGCTCCTTTGGCCGCACGCTCGCCGCGGAGCTCGCTTCGAGGAACATCCGCGTCAATACGGTCAGCCCCGGCCCCATCCAGACACCCATCTTTGGCAAGGCGGGTCTGAACCAGGAGCAGCTCGACGGATTCATCGAGGGCGTCAAGAGCCGTGTTCCGCTCGGGCGCATGGGAGCGCCCGAAGAGGTGGCCGCAACCGCCCTGTACCTTGCCGCCGATGCCACTTTCATGACGGGCGGGGAGATCGTCGTCGGCGGCGGCCTCACATACATCTGACGCAGAGGTGGGAGCACAACCATGCTGAGCCTGCGAGGCAACCCATGAGCCACTTGCGCAATGGACAGGCTTTTCCATCTCTCGAGATTGCCGCCGTGGGCGGCGGTACTCTCCGGATCCCGGATGCCCTGCGCGGATCGTATGGCGTGGTGCTGATCTACCGCGGGGCGTGGTGCCCGTACTGCCAGGCGCAGCTCGGCGCCTTCCAGCGCGCCAGTGCGAAGCTGGCGGAAGCCGGCATCAAGGTCGTCGCGCTTTCCGCCGATGACGAGGCGGCTGCGACCAAGACCGTCGGCAAGTACCGGCTGACCTTCCCGGTCGGCCATGGCGCGGACGCCAATCAGGTCGCAGCCCTGACAGGGGCGTACGTCAACGACAGCCCGCACTACCTTCAATCGACGGGATTCCTGCTCGATCCGGCTGGCGCGGTCCTCAATGCGGTCTACTCGAGCGGACCGATCGGAAGATTCGTCCCCGAAGACGTCCTCGGAATGGTGACTTATCTGAAGTCCAAGGCACGATAGCGTCAATCACGGCTCAATGCGGGACACGATACCCGCGAGGATGCCGTCACCCCTTCCACGGCCGAGCCCTTAGCGGGGGTGGCGGGCCATGAAGTCGAGGATCAGGCGAGCAATTTCGTCGTTCTTTTCCTCCAGGGCGAAGTGGCCGGCGTCCAGAAGATGAATCTCCGCGTTCGGAAGGTCGGCTCGATAGGCGGTCGCACCCGCCGCAACGAATGACGGGTCGTTGGCGCCCCATACGACCAGTGTCGGCGGCTGGTGTTGGCGGAGCCACGCCTGCCAGGTGGGGTACGCTGCGACGTTCGTGCGGTAGTCGTAGAGCAAGTCAGCCTGAATCTTCCGCTGCCCCGGCCGCGAAAGGTGGGCGAACTCCTCGGTCCAGCTTTCCGGGTCGTAAGCCTCCGGATGAGAGGTGCCGGCCAGGTGTCGTTGCTTGGTGGCTTCAAACGAAAGAAAGTTGTCGACGACCTCCGGATGCGCCTGGGGGTCCGCCCAGAATTTCGCGATGCTTGCCCATTTTGTCCCGAGCCCGGCTTTGTAGGCGTTGCCGTTCTGGATGATCAGCGCGTGCAATCGCTCAGGATGCGCCAGAATGATGCGAAAGCCGATCGGCGCCCCGTAGTCGAACAGTTAGAGCGTGTAGCGACTGATCTTGAGCTGCTCGAGCAGCGTCGCGATCGTCTCCGCGAGGTGAGCGAAGGTGTACTTGTACAGCGCCGGTGACGGCGCATCGCTCTGTCCGAAAGCCGGGTAATCAGGCGCGATCACGTGATAGCGCGTCGCCAACACAGGAATCAGCATCTCGTAATCGCCTTCGCGCCGTCCGCGCTCAGGACGAGATGGGAGTCGATTCGAAGGTCAGCGAGGTGATTGCGCACCCAGTCGATCAGCGGCCGATTGCTGTCGCGGGATACCGTCGGAAAGCCCACCAGGGCGCGCAGGATCTCGATGCAGTCGGGTTTCATCGCTGTACTTCAGCAGGATGGTGGATGGGGATCAAGCGGCACATGCGAGCGCCCCGTTTGCGGCGCGACCATGCGCCGCCCAGCACATTGCCCCTGAGTACGGCCTCAGCGGTCCGGGCGCTCCGGTCGGACGGGGTGGTAGGACAGGCAGCGTTGCCCGAGGAACCGCAATTTCAGCGCGCCCTCAACGGCGACCTGCTGGTCGATGTACTCGCGCCGCTCGTACGGGCTGCGCCAGCTGCAACCTTGAGTCCCGGGAGGTCGTCGACCCACGCATTCACAGCCACGGGGACATGATGGGTAGCGAGAACACTGTACCGCCACGAGCAAGGCGAATACACGAGCGCTGCTGTAGCGGTTCTAGAGAGAAGAATCACGCTCATGGCGATCGTTCATGGCTCGCGCGGCCCCTATGTCGTGCTACGACGCTTTACCACAGGGGGCGGTGTACGCCAATTAGCGCATTTTTTGCGCCGATTGGTGTACACCTGCAAACGCGGATTCAGTTTTGACCGGGATTCGAAATGCGAAGGCTCATAGATTCCGCATGGTGCGATGCTGATCGCCGTCCAGGATGCGCGCCCATTTAGATGATTAAGGCTGAAAAGTACTCGTGCCTTTCAGATCACCGCGCAAAAAGCTGGGCGTGTCAATCCTTACGACATGGTTGCGCGGTACATGCGCAAACGTTGCTGAAACGTGCGGCTCAAGCACAGGCCATTCGCTACATAATCGCGAAATGACTATATTCCCACTGAAGCTCTCGTCTACGCCGGGTACAGAGCGATCCGCCAGGATCCAGGTATCGACTTTGGAATGACTGGCCGGTTGAGACAGCGAAATCTCAGCAGGGATTTGTGCCTCCAGGAAACGACTTTAATTCATGCCCACAACAATTGTCTCTTTCTGACGCCCAACTACTCAACTGTCACGCTCTTCGCGAGGTTGCGCGGCTGATCGACATCCGTGCCCTTCAAAATGGCGACGTGATACGCCAATAGCTGCAGCGGGACTGTGTACA
>JAKBCR010000009.1 GCA_021807675.1 Pseudomonadota bacterium | reverse complement strand
GCGCTTTTTGCCGCAACGGCGCTGGGCCGGGCAGGGTGCGACGCATGCGTCGCACGGGTGGCCATGGAGGGACACCCCGGGCTTGCGCGGAGCAGGGACTGCGCAGCGCAATGCCCGGATCCGGCGCTTCATACTAGAACGGCTTGTCGGCGTCCTTGTCCCGCTCGATGAGCGCGTACGCTGAATGGTTGTGAATGGACTCGAAGTTTTCCGATTCCACCACGTATGCCGCGATCCGATCGTCCGCGTTGAGCCGGGTGGCGACGTCCCGCACCATGTCCTCGACGAACTTCGGGTTGTCGTAGGCGCGCTCGGTAACGTACTTCTCGTCGGGACGCTTCAGGATCCCGTAGAGCTCGCATGAGGCCTCGCTCTCGGCGATCTCGATGAGCTCCTCGATCCAGATGTGGTGGCGCAGTCGCGCGGTGATGGTCACGTGCGAGCGCTGGTTGTGCGCGCCATAGGCGGAGATGCGCTTGGAGCACGGGCAGAGGCTGGTCGCGGGGACCACCACCTTCACCCACATGTCGGTGTGGCCGTTGCGGCGCTCGCCAATGAGGCTGGCGCGATAGTCCATCAGGCTCTCCACGCCGGAGACCGGTGCGCGCTTCATCACGAAGAACGGGAAGCTCATCTCGATGTGGCCGGTGTCGGCCTCGAGACGGTCGGTCATGGTCGCCAGCATCCCGCGGAAGGACTCGACGGAGATCTCGCGCTCGGTCTGCAGGATCTCGACGAAGCGGGACATGTGCGTGCCTTTGAAGTTGTGCGGCAGGCTGACGTACATGTTGAAGGTGGCGATGGTGTGCTGCTCGCCGGCGGAGCGGTCCTTCACGCGCACGGGATGACTGATGTCCTTGACGCCGACACGATTGATGGGCAGCCGGCGGGTATCGGCGCGGCCCTGGACATCCTCGACTTCGGCCAGGGTGGCTCGCGCGAGCTTGACGTTGGCGGGGGGTGGAGTCATGGACGAAGCCTACCGGATCCGCGCGCGCCGCACCTATATCTATCGAGATATATCCCTAGATCCGGCCAGAAGGTGGTCTTTTCAAGCCTTCAGGCGCTGCCAACGGACCGGATCCGGTCGTGAGGCTGCAGGGACCACCAGCGCTCGACCGTGGCGCCGAGACTCTCGGCATCGAGGCCGGCGGCTGCCAGGCAGGAGTTGCGCGAGCCGTGCTCGATGAAGCGGTCGGGGATCCCGATCTGCAGGAGCGGGAGGGCGACTCCCTCGGCGGCGAGGAGCTCGGCGACGGCGGAGCCGGCACCCCCCTGGACGGCGTTCTCCTCGAGGGTGATGAAGGCGCGGTGGCGTCCGGCGAGATCCAGGATCAACGCCTCATCGAGGGGCTTGACGAAGCGCATGTTGATGAGAGTGGCATCCAGGCGCTCGGCGATCCAGGTGGCGGGCTCCAGCATCGGGCCGAAGGCGAGGAGGGCGAGCCCGCAGCGGCCTTCGCGCTTGATGAGCGCGCGGCCGATCGGGACGGCTGTGAAGGACTTCTCGAGCGGCACGCCGGGTCCGGTGCCGCGCGGATAGCGCACGACACTGGGGCCGGAGAGCGTGGTGCCGGTGTAGAGCATCTGCCGGCATTCGTTCTCGTCGCTCGGGGCCATGATGACGAGGTTGGGAATGCAGCGCAGATAAGAGAGATCGTAGCTGCCCTGATGAGTGGCGCCGTCACTGCCCACGAGGCCCGCGCGGTCGACCGCGAACAGCACCGGAAGGTTCTGCAGAGCGACGTCGTGGATGAGCTGATCGTAGGCGCGCTGCAGGAAGGTTGAGTAGATGGCCACTACGGGCCTGAGGCCCTCGGTGGCGAGTCCCGCGGCGAAGGTGACGGCATGCTGCTCCGCGATGGCGACGTCGAAGTAGCGATCGGGGAAGCGCTTGGAGAACTCCACGAGGCCCGAGCCCTCGCGCATGGCGGGGGTGATGCCGATGATTTTCGGGTCGCGCTCGGCGATGTCGCAGAGCCACTGGCCGAAGATCTGCGAGTAGGAAGGGCCCGAGGCGGCCTCCTTGAAAATCGTACCGCTCACCGGGTCGAAGGGGCCCGGTCCGTGCCACTTGATCGGGTCGGCCTCCGCGGGCGCATAACCCTTGCCCTTGCGCGTGACCACGTGCAGGAATTGCGGGCCGCGCAGCTTCTTCACGTTGCGCAGCGTGCTGACCAGGGCGCGAACGTCATGGCCATCCATGGGCCCGATGTAATTGAAGCCAAGCTCCTCGAAGAGCGTTCCGGGGAGCACCATGCCCTTTAGATGCTCCTCGGAGCGGCGCGCGAGCTCCCATATCGGCGGGATCGGCTTCAGCACCTTCTTGCCGCCTTCGCGCAGGTGTCTGTACACACGCCCCGACAGGGCGGCGGCGAAATAATTGGACAATGCGCCGACGTTCTCGGAGATCGACATGTCGTTGTCGTTGAGGATGACCAGGACATCGGCGGGAAGCGAGCCGGCGTGATTCAGCGCCTCGAACGCCATGCCGGCGGTCATCGCACCGTCGCCGATCACGGCGACGGCGCGGCGCGACTCACCGAGCCGGGCATTGGCAACCGCCATGCCGAGGGCGGCGCTGATCGAGGTGCTGGAATGGCCGACGCCGAAAGTGTCGTATTCGCTCTCCGTGCGTGCCGGGAAAGGGGCGAGGCCGCCGGGCTGCTTGATGGTGTGCAGCCGGTCCCGCCGTCCCGTCAGCACCTTGTGCGGATATGCCTGGTGGCCCACATCCCAGACCAGCCGGTCACGCGGCGTATCGAAGACGTAATGCAGGGCTACGGCCAGCTCCACCGCACCCAGTCCGGCGGCGAAATGCCCGCCGCGTGTGGCCACCGTGTGGATCAGGAACTCGCGTAGCTCCTGCGCCACCTCCGGCAATTTCGCCACAGGCATTTGTCGCAGGTCGGCGGGTGACTCGATCGCGTCGAGCAGCGGGTAAGCTTTGGGCGGGGAAGTCATCGGGACGACAGTTTACACGACGCGCAGGGGCGCTCTTGGTTTCTCTTGTTGCGATACTGCAACAGTACCTTGGCGATCATGACCCGGCATTTCCTGGGTCTCGCTCCTCATTCTCGAGTCGATGCGCCTGCGTCCTGGGACTCAGAGGCGCTGAACGGCTCCGTCTCCGGTTGGCCATTGCGTTTCAGCAAGATCTCCACGCGCTGCTGCGCGGCTTTGAGCGAGCCCTGGCAGTGCCGCGTGAGCTCTACTCCCCGCTCGAAAGTCTTCAATGCCTCCTCGAGCGGCAGGTCGCCTCGCTCGAGCCGCGTGACCAGCGCCTCGAGCTCCGCGAGCGCCTGCTCGAAGTCGGGTGTGCTATTCATGAGCTGCGCGCAGGTCTCCACATTCGAAAACAGGTCCTGCCACTGGCCCCCGTGGCGGCCGGGCTTCCAGCCCGGACAGGGTGTCCAGGCGCTCGCCCGCGTGGCGGCGCTACGCGCCGGGGAGGGAGCCTATACATGAACACAAGGGGTGGTCAACGCGATTGACGGGCCGGCACTTCGGGCTTACAGTCGCTCCCCTCGTTAGACCCAGTCTAAGATAGGAGACAGTGGCATGAACCTCAAAGGCAGCAAGACCGAGAAAAACCTGAAAGACGCGTTTGCGGGCGAGTCTCAGGCGAACCGCCGATATCTTTATTTCGCAGCCAAAGCGGACGTGGAGGGATTCAACGACGTGTCGGCCGTTTTCCGCTCGACAGCGGAAGGTGAGACTGGTCACGCGCATGGCCACCTCGAGTATCTCGAGGCGGTAGGCGACCCGGCCACCGGACTGCCGATCGGTGATACGAAGCTCAATCTCAAGGCGGCCATCGCCGGCGAGACCCACGAGTACACGGACATGTATCCGGGGATGGCGAAGCAGGCGCGCGACGAAGGCTTCGGTGAGATCGCCGACTGGTTCGAGACCCTGGCCAAGGCGGAGCGCTCGCACGCCAATCGCTTCCAGAAGGCTCTCGAAGGGGTCTAGTTTGAAGCGCTGGATCCGGGCTTTGCGCTGCGCAGTCCCTGCTACGCGCAAAGCTCCGGGGTGGCCATCCGTAGCCACCCGTGCGACGCCTGCGTCGCACCCTGCCCGGCCCAGCGCGGCGGCGAGCAAAAGGTGTGACTTTTTGCTCGCCGCTCGCCGCCCGCGGCGGCGGGCACCTCCCTGTGCCTGCTCTGCAGGATCGTACCGCCGCTCGACGGGAACCGAGAACAGGTACGCAACCGCGCTGACGGCCTTTGCTCCATGAGCTCTACACCCACTTCATCCGGCGATGGGGAATCGCGGCAGCCCGCCGCGGGCCGCGAGGGCAGCCTCGAGGCTCCCACGCGCCATCCGCTCGACTGGCAGAATCCCGGTTTCTATGACGAGGCCGCGCTCACCAAGGAGTTGGAGCGCGTCTTCGAGATCTGCCACGGCTGCCGCCGCTGCTTCAGCCTTTGCAACGCCTTTCCGACATTGTTCGATGCGGTGGATGCCACCGCTTCGGGCGAGGTGGAGTCGGTCGACAGGAAGGTCTTCTGGCAGGTCGTCGACCATTGCTATCTCTGCGACATGTGCTTCATGACGAAGTGCCCCTACGTGCCACCGCATCCGTGGAACGTCGACTTCCCGCATTTGATGCTGCGTGCGAAGGCGGTGCGCACTCGCAAGGAAGGTGTCAGTTTACGCAATCGCGCCCTGGCCGCGACCGACGCGGTCGGGAAGATCGCCGGTATCCCGGTGGTCGTGGAGGTCGTAAACGCAGTCAACCGCTCCCGTGCCGGCCGCGCCGTATTGGAGAAGACGCTCGGCGTAGACGCAACAGCACCCGTACCGAAGTACTATTCCCGTACCGCTCGCAAGCGCCTGGGACGGCTGCGCGATGCGGATGGCGCCAATGCAGTCTCGACGCCGGAGACCACCGGCAAGGTGGCGCTCTTCACCACGTGCTACGGCAACCGCAATCAGCCGCAGATCAATGAGGACCTCGTCGCCGTCTTCGAGCACAACGGGATCGCGGTGGCGCTCCTGGAGCAGGAGCGCTGCTGCGGCATGCCCCGGCTCGAGCTCGGCGATCTCGAGGCCGTGGCACGGCTCAAGGAGTACAACATCCCGCAGCTCATTCGCGCGATAGACTCGGGCCTCGACATCGTCGCCCCGATCCCCTCGTGCGTGCTGATGTTCAAACAGGAGCTGCCGCTCATGTTCCCGCACGAGGCGGACGTGCAGCGAGTGGCCAGGCGCATCTTCGATCCCTTCGAGTACCTGATGCACCGTCACCGCGCGGGCGTCCTGCGCACCGACTTCAAGAGCGCGCTCGGCAAGATCAGCTACCACGTCCCGTGTCATCTGCGGGTTCAGAACATCGGCCTCAAGACCCGCGACGTGCTGCGTCTGGTCCCCGACACCACCGTCGAGCCCATCGAGCGCTGCTCGGGGCACAACGGCACTTATGGCGTGAAGAAGGAATTCCGCGCCGCCTCGATGAAGATCGGCCGTCCCGTCATCCAGCGGGTCCAGTCCGCCGGCGCGCAGCACTACGCCAGCGACTGCCCCATGGCCGGGGAGCAGATTCAGAGTGGCCTGGAGGGCAGTCTCGAGTCCGGGCCCGAGCATCCGCTCTCGCTCCTGCGGCTCGCCTACGGCATCTGACCCGGCATCCTCATTGCTTTCGCATCGCGCCATGGACAAGCTCACCGCCGCCGATCTCATGAGCCTCGAGCACTACGCCCGCGAGCGTTCCGCCTTCCGCGCCCGCGTGCTGGAGCACAAGCGCCATCGCAAGCTCGCGGTCGGCCCCAACGTCACCTGGTCGTTCGAGGACCGGCTGACCATGCAGTACCAGATTCAGGAAATGCTGCGCGCCGAGCGCATCTTCGAGCTCGAAGGCATCCAAGACGAGCTCGAGGCCTACAACCCACTCGTTCCCGACGGCAGCAACTGGAAAGCCACTCTCCTCATCGAGTTCCCCGACCCCGCCGAGCGCCAGCGCCAGCTCGCCCGGCTCATCGCCCTCGAGGACCGCTGCTGGGTTCAAGTGCGCGGCCAGGACCGGGTGTATGCGATCGCCGACGAAGACCTCGAACGCGAGAACGAGGAGAAAACCTCTGCCGTGCACTTCCTGCGCTTCGAGCTCACCCCCGTCATGGTCTCGTCATTGAAGGGCGGAGCAGCGCTGGCCGTCGGCGTGGATCACGACAACTACCGCCATTCAGTCGATCCCATCCCCGAGCCCGCAAGAGCCGCACTCGTCGCGGACTTGAATTAGATTGGAGGCGCGCCACAGAATGGTCTCTGGCCAGAGACCATTCTGTGGCGCGCTCCGGGACCGAGAAACCACAGCAATAAATTGCGGGGCTCGGTCGCTCCTACTTCCGCTTACCTGCTGTGCTGGAAATCCGGGACTCAAAACCGGGTAAGATTCGCCCCTTCAGCGACAGATCCCCGACCAATCGCCTTCTGATGAACAGTTCCTATACTGCCTCCGACATCGAAGTCCTGAGCGGCCTGGAGCCCGTGCGCCGCCGCCCAGGCATGTACACCCACATCTCCCGGCCCAACCACCTCGCACACGAGGTCATCGACAACAGCGTCGATGAAGCGATCGCCGGCTACTGCAAGCAGATCGACGTGACGCTTTTCAAGGACGGCTCCCTGCAGGTCGCCGACGACGGCCGCGGAATGCCCGTCGACATCCATCCCAAGGAGAAGGTGAGCGGGGTCGAGCTCATCCTGACCCGCCTGCATGCCGGCGGCAAATTCTCCGACAAGACTTACAAATTCTCCGGCGGCCTGCACGGGGTCGGCGTCTCCGTCGTCAACGCGCTCTCCAAGCACCTCGAGTGCTGGATCAAGCGCGGCGGCAAGGAATACAACATCAGCTTCAAGGACGGTAAGGTCCACTCCAAGCTGGAAGTCGTGGGCACCGTGGGTCAACGCAACACCGGCACCACCGTGCGCTTCTGGCCCGACCCCAAGTTCTTCGATTCCGACAAGCTCTCCGTCCCGCAGCTCAAGCACACCTTGAAGGCCAAGGCCGTGCTGTGTGCCGGCCTGCGCATCACTTTCACCAACGAGGCCACGGGTGAGAAGGACGAATGGTTCTACACCGGCGACCTCGGTGCCTATCTTCTCGAGGAGCTGGCCAATAGCGAGCGGCTGCCGAATGAGCCGATCACCGGACAGCGCGAGGAGGAGAGCGATGCGGTGAACTTCGCGCTGGTGTGGGCGCCCGGCGCCGAGATCGCCATCGGCGAGAGCTACGTCAACCTCATTCCGACCACCGAGGGGGGTACCCACGTCAATGGCTTGCGCTCCGGCGTCGCCCAAGCGGTACGGGAATTCTGCGAGTTCCGCAATCTCGTGCCGCGTGGCGTCAAGCTTGCTCCCGAGGACATCTGGGACAAGGCGAACTACGTGCTCTCGGTGAAAATTCACGAGCCGCAGTTCGCCGGTCAGATGAAGGAGCGGCTCGCCTCGCGCGACGCCGCCGGACTCGTCGAAGGCTTCGCGCGCGACTCCGTGGCGCTCTGGCTCAACCGCCACCCCGATGCCGGCGAGCGCATCGCTCAGTTCGCGATCGCCAACGCCCAGGAGCGGGCCAAGGCCGCACAGCGCGTCGTGCGCAAGCGCATCTCCGGCGGTCCAGCGCTCCCCGGGAAGCTCGCCGACTGCGCGAGCCAGGACCCGCGCCGCTCCGAGCTCTTCCTCGTGGAAGGCGACTCCGCCGGCGGCTCCGCCAAGCAAGCGCGCGACAAGGACTTCCAGGCCATCATGCCCCTGCGCGGCAAGATCCTGAACACCTGGGAGCTCGAGCCCGGCCAGATCGGATCCTCTCAAGAGGTGCACGACATCAGCGTCGCACTGGGCGTCGACCCGGGCTCGCAGGATCTGAGCCAACTGCGCTACCACCGGGTCTGCATCCTCGCGGACGCCGACTCCGACGGCCAGCACATAGCAACTCTGCTCTGCGCCTTGTTCCTGCGTCACTTCCGTCCCCTGGTCGTGAACGGCCACGTGCATGTCGCCATGCCGCCCCTCTACCGCATCGACGCCGGCAAGCAGGTGCTTTACGCGCTGGATGATACCGAGCGCGATCAGCTCCTGAAGCGCATCGAAAAGGAAAACCCCCGCACCAGGCCCACGGTCACCCGCTTCAAGGGCCTGGGCGAGATGAACCCCACCCAGCTGCGCGAGACCACCATCGATCCGCGCACGCGCCGCCTGGTGCAGCTCACCATCGACGGCGCCGACAACACGGACCAGCTCATGGACATGCTGCTCGCCAAGAAACGCGCCGGCGACCGCCGCGAATGGCTCGAGCAAAAAGGCAATCTCGCCGACGTGCAGGTATAACTGCGGTACCGAGCGGTAAGAAAGGAGCATCGGTCGAAAAGGAATTTTCGGGGAGCCGCAAAAAAATAGGAAGTTTTTGCGGCAGCCTCCAGGGAGGGATTCACGGCGGTCCCGGACAATTCCTTTTCGACCGAGGCGCCGAGCGGGAATCATCGAGATAGGCAAACGAGTCCAATGCAAGACCAGGAACTGAACTTCGAAGGCGTAGAGCGCCAACCGCTGCGCACCTTCACCGAGAAGGCGTACCTCGACTACTCGATGTACGTCATCCTCGACCGCGCCCTCCCTGCGATAGGCGACGGCCTGAAGCCCGTGCAGCGCCGCATCACCTACGCCATGAGCGAGCTCGGCCTTTCCGCCGCCTCCAAGCACAAGAAATCCGCCCGCACCGTGGGTGATGTCATCGGCAAGTTCCACCCCCATGGCGACAGCGCCTGCTACGAGGCAATGGTCCTCATGGCGCAGTCTTTCTCCTACCGCTATCCGATCGTCGACGGCCAAGGCAACTGGGGCTCCCAGGACGACCCCAAGTCCTTCGCAGCCATGCGCTATACCGAAGCCAAGCTCACCAAGTACGCCGACGTGCTTCTCGGGGAGCTCGCCCACGGCACGGTCGACTGGACGCAGAATTTCGACGGTACGCTCGAAGAACCCGTGATGCTGCCGGCGCGGCTGCCCAATCTGCTACTGAACGGCACTTCCGGAATCGCCGTCGGGATGGCTACGGACATTCCGCCGCATAACCTCAAAGAGGTTGCAGCCGCCTGCATTCATCTGCTGGAGGATCCCGAGGCCACCACCGGGGCCCTGATGAAGCACGTCAAGGGCCCCGATCTGCCGACCGGCGCGGAGATCATCTCGCCGCGAGCCGACCTCAAGGAGTTCTACGAGAAGGGCGTCGGCTCCTTCAAGGCGCGGGCCACCTACGGGATCGAGGACGGCAACGTCGTCATCACCGCCTTTCCTTACCAGGTGTCCCCCACCCGCGTTCAGGAGCAGATCGCGGAGCAGATGCGCGCCAAGAAGCTGCCGATGGTCGAGGACGTTCGAGACGAGTCCGATCACGAGCATCCGGTGCGACTCGTGCTCGTGCCTCGATCGAACCGCATCGATCTGGTGGAGGTGATGAACCACCTGTTCGCGACGACGGATCTCGAACGCAATTACCGCGTCAACCTCAACATCATCGGCCTCGACGGACGTCCGCGGGTCATGGGGCTCAAAGCCATTATCGCGGAATGGCTCGACTTCAGGATCGCCACTGTCACGCGGCGCCTGCAGCACCGGCTCGAGCGAGTCCAGAGACGCCTGCACATCCTCGAAGGGCTCCTCGTCGTCTACCTGAATCTCGACGAAGTGATCCGCATCATCCGCCGGGAGGATGAGCCGAAGCCGGTGCTGATGAAGCGCTTCAAGCTCTCGGAAGAGCAGGCGGAGGAGATCCTCAACACCCGCCTGCGCCACCTCGCGCGGCTCGAGGAAATGAAGATCCGCGAGGAGCAGAAGCAGCTCGCCGCAGAGCGCGAGGAGCTGGATTCGTTGCTGAAGAGCAAGGCGAGATTGAAGAAGCTCGTGGCGAGTGAGATCCGCGAGGATGCGGACAAGCACGGTGATGTCCGCCGGACCCGCATCATCGAGCGCGAGGCCGCGCAGGCGATCGATGAGACCACCCTCATTCCGAACGAGCCGGTATCCGTGATGTTGTCGACGGGCGGCTGGGTGCGCTCCGCCAAAGGCCATGAGATCGATCCGCACACGCTCTCTTACAAGAGCGGTGACGGCTTCCAGGCGATGGCTCGCGGCAGGAGCCTGCAGCCCGCGGTGTTCATCGACAGCACAGGACGGACCTATTCGTTGCCGGCGCACTCGCTGCCCTCGGCGCGCGGCCAGGGAGAGCCGCTTTCCGGGCGGCTGAATCCGCCGGACGGCGCCAAGTTCGCGGGTGTCATGATGGGCGAGCCCGAGGATCTCTGGCTGATCGCGAGCGATGCCGGTTACGGCTTCACGGTGCGCCTGAAGGAGCTGATCACCGACCGCCGCGCGGGAAAGACGGTGCTCAACGTGCCGGACAACGCCATGGTGTTGCCGCCGTCGCCCGTGGCCTCGCCGGACTCGCTCCTCGCCGTGGTGAGCAGCGAGGGCAAGCTTCTCGTCTTCCCCGTGGGCGATGTGCCGGAGATGCCCCGCGGCAAGGGCAACAAGCTCTACGACATTCCGGGCAAGAAGGCGGCCGCGCGTGAAGAGCTGGTGACCGGCATCGCCGTGGTGCCGCCGAAGGGCTCGCTCCTGCTCTGGGCGGGGGAGAAGCAGAAAGCACTCGACTGGGGCGAGCTCAAGGCCTACCGCGGCCAGCGAGCGCAGCGCGGGGCCGTGTTGCCTCGCGGCTGGCCGAGGAAGGTGGATCGGCTCGAAGCCGTCCCGCAGCCATCGGCCTCCATGAGTTCGCCGCCGACATCCAAGGGCTGAGGACAAAGAATTGAAACAGCGCAAAACCCGCTTGGCCGTGCTGCTGCCATCGCTTGCGATCGCGATGGGCATTCACTCGGCGCCTGGCGCTGCGGCCACCTGCTCGAAATCCGCGTCCAATGATGCCCTTTTCATCACCGGCAGCTGCGACGATCCGGTCCTGAACAAGCCCTATATCGATGTTAGAGCGTCAGGCTCAGCGACCGATCCGGTCACCGGCGTTACAGTGCGATACACGTATGTTCATGGTGGATTTGTCGGCACGAAGGTCCGCTTCGCATATTATTTCCCGCCTGCGAACCGGTACAAAGGGCGCTTCTTCGAGGCTACCTATCCCCTCGTCAGGCAAGCGAAAGCCTCGCCCGACTGCCTGAAGCTGGGTGAAACGTCCACCACGGTCTGCTTCGTCGTGTTTGCACTCTCCCACGGGGCGTACGTTGTCTCGAGCAATAACGCCGGCGGCGTACCGGCAGGTGGCACGCTCGCTCCCTACCGCGCGAATGCCGCAGCTGCAAAGTATTCGCGATTCATCGCCGCGCAGATCTACGGAAACGCGAGCCGTCCGCGCGGGTACTTGTGCGGCGCCAGCGGCGGCGCATACCAGACACTCGGGGCGGCAGAGAATACGAGCGGTGTCTGGGAGGGTTTCGTACCCATGGTGCCGGGTGTCCCGAATGCAATCCCCAGCTTCCAAGCTTCGCAGCTGCTGGCATTGCGCGTGTTGCGCGGTGCTTTTCCCGGGATCGTTGCCGCCATGGCGCCCGAGGGGAGCGGCAATCCGTTTGCGGGCCTCACTGCGCAGCAACGGTCGGTGCTGAAGGAGGTCTCAAAGCTCGGCTTTCCTCTGCGTGGATGGTGGCAGTACAAGACGCTGAGCGGGGGCGCCTATGCCATGGTCGAGGGGACCGTCAGGGCCGTCGATCCTACCTATGTATCGGACTTTTGGAGCAAGGCCGGTTATGAAGGAAGGGATTCGAGCGTGGCAGCGCTTCGTATCCGTTCCAGGACCCGTGTCGCGTCCGTAGACGATTCAACCCGCCTGGTACTGGAGAGTGTGCCGCACGGCGCAGTGATCAATGCCGACCTGAAAGTCATCAGCGGGGCTTCTGCCGGCAGGTCGACCGTGATCACCGGCGTTTCCGGCCATACGGTGACTCTCCACGGAGGACTCGACGTCGCCGCGGGGGATGCTGTGGAGATAGACAATTCCGCACTGCTCGCGCTGGAATACATCTCGCGGCACGAGGTGCCAACCCCGGACGAATACGGCTGGAATCAGTATCGCGACTCGTCGGGCAGGCCGATCTACCCTCAGCGACCCTATTTGGCCGGCCCGATCCTGGCCCGAGGGGCTGCCGGATCGGTTCCGAACGGACATTTCCATGGAAAGATGATCATGCTGGCCTCCGCAATGGATGTTCAGGCCTACCCCTGGTCCGCGGACTGGTACCGCAGGCGGGCCGAGGCGGCCCTGGGATCGGGATTCAGCGACCACTACCGGCTCTGGTATATGGCCAACGCTGATCACAACGGCGAAGGTCCGGCTGCCTACGAGGCGGCGGACGCCGCCGACCACATCGTGCCTTACGCCGGTGAGCTTCAACAGGCACTCCTCTATCTGGATTCGTGGGTCAGTCGAGGAAAGGCGCCGCCTCCCAGCACGAGCTACACGATCGATCGCTACAACAATGTGCGGGTAACGGGCCCGGCCGCGAGTCGCGGTGGGGTGCAGCCTGTGGCAACGATTCTGGGGCCGGATGGAAAATCGGATGAAACCATCCACGTCAAGGTCGATCAACCGTTGACTCTGACTTTGGATGCTCAAACACCGCCGGGAACGGGGAATATGACGAAGGTCGCGTGGGACGTCACGGGCGATCGGGGATCGCTCCCTCTTGGCGACAAGTTGCCGGGCGGCCCCGCGCCGTCGGTCCGTGTGCGGCAAACGATGACATTCAGGACGGCGGGGACTTATTTCCCTGTTGCCCGCGTGACGGCGCAACCGTCGGACGAGACTTCGCCCTACGAGAAGGTGCAGAACCTGGCCAGTGTCCGCGTTGTCGTCAAATAACTGCGACTTGGGCGATCGCAACCCCGCCGGCCGTGGAACGAATCGCCGCACAGTGACATCGGATCTGCAGTGGTCGAACTCGGCGTCCTGGCTCACCGCTCCGCCCGCAGCACTACTTCCTCGGGGGCGTTGACGAAGTAGCCCTGGATGTACTGCACCCCGAGCTGCCACAGGACGGCCATGGTGTTGGCATCCTCGACGCGCTCCGCAATGGTCCGGATGCTGCGCTCGGTCGCCGACTCGACCAGGGCGCGCACGCGCTGCTGCAGCTGCGGATCGCGCGCGAGTCCCTGCACGAGCGCGCCGTCGATCTTCACGAAATCGAGCGGCACCGATTCGAGCAGGGCCTGAGGATCGCGCCCCGAGCCGAAGCTCTCGAGCGCGAAGCGGAACCCTCTCTGGCGCAGGGCGTCCGCGAGGAGGCGCACCTGCGCAAAGCTCGCCGCCACTTCCTCGGTCACCTGGAAGCAGACGCGCTGCGGCTCCGCGCGCTTGGAGCGGATGTGCCCGTCCAGCCATTCGACGAAAGTCGCATCTCTCGCGGTGTCCTTCGAGAGCCGCACGAACAGACACTGCGGCCGCCGCTGCGTGGCGAAGGAGATCGAGGCGCCGACGACCCAGCGGTCGATGTTCTTCAGCAGATCGTTGCGCTCGGCCGCCGCCATGAATTCGGCCGGCAGCACCTCTTTGTCCTGGAGGTCGACCATGCGGACCAACACGTCCCACATCTGCGGGTCGTCCCCCTGAAGGCTCGCCACCGGCTGCTGCGCAAGGCGGAAGCGGTTCTCCATGAGCGCGGCCTTGATGTGCCTGACCCATACCTGATCATAGGACTGGACGCGGTTATCGACGTCCGCCCGTCCGGAAGTCAGTACCTGACTGCCTCCCTGCTTGGCTCCCTTGGCGCATGCCTCCAGGGCGTCCGCCACGACGGCGTCGAGCTTGGGCGCGCTCGGAGGAACGACGGAGAGGCCAACGGTGCAGGTTACGGACGTGGTCTTGTCTTTGACGCGCGTGATATGTTTCTGGACCCGGGCAACGAGTTGCTTACCCCACGTCTGCACATCGTTCTCGTTCCCGCGCTCGAGCAGCGCGAGAAACTTCACGCCGCCGAAGCGGCCGACGATCTCGTTGGGATAGAGCGTCTCCTTCAGAAGTGCCGCGATGCCCATCAGCACGTCCTCGCTGGCTGTGGCGCCGACGTCACGCTCCACGGCCGCGAACTTGTCGAGCTTCACCAGAGCAAGGCAGCGCATGCCGCCGGGACTCGGTGTGGCGAGGCGCGCATGCAGCGCTTCCATCAGCTCGCGCCGATGCAGGAACCCCGTCGTATGGTCCGAATGGACCACCTGGCTCAGCTCCTCGACGAGCTTGCGCTCGTCACGCGCCTTGGCGGGTACCACCAGGCGCACGCTTGGCTCGCCCTCGTGCTCGCCCAACGCGAGCACGACCTCCATGGGCATCGTCTGGCCGTGCGGGAGCAGGGCGGTTGCCTTGAGCGTATGCTCGCTCCAACGACCCTGCAGGCAGGCGGCCAGCGCACCTTTGAGCGCCGGCTGCGTCGCCTCGTCGAAGAGGTCCATCACCGGCTGCCCGACGAGCGAGTCCTTGACCCCGAAGAGCTCGAGCCACGCCGGGTTGGCATCGATCACGATGCCCTCCTGGATCTGTACGATCGCATCGTTCGAGCGCTGCAGCACGCTCTCGAGCTGATTGCGGGCGTCGTGAGCGGATTTGAGAGTGGAGGTGAGCGCGCGCTCCAGCCTGAATGCGCGCAGCTCCCGTCCCATGACGGCCGCCAGGCGGACGGGATTGGCCAGGGACACCACGTCACGAGCGCCCGCCGACATCGCCTCGGCGATCACCCCTTCGTCAACAGCTTCCGCTACGAGCACGATCGGGACGGTGGGCGCGACCTGATCGCGCACTGCAATGATGCTCTTGAGGTCGTCCCCCGGCCCTGGAACCCCGATCAGCAGCTCCGGGTTGATCTGCGACAGCGCGTCGGCGAGATCGCCCAGCGCGGGAATCCAGGTGCAGTGCACCGGATGCCCGGCGCGGCGCAGGATGCTGTTGATGGCCTCGACAGGATCGCGTGCGGGAGAAAGAACGATGAGCGGCACCGCGTTCTGCTCGGTCAAGGCGCTCTCCGGAAAAGCGGCGGGTTTCGAGAAGGGAAAATTCTAGCACCGGCCCCGCGTGCCTCCGGTTGCACTGTGTCTCAGATTGTAGCGCTTAGAGCAACCTTCGCCGGCGCACCCGGGACTTCGCGGACGAGCCGCGGGACGAGGTATCCGGGCAGCCGCGCGGAAAGCTGCCCGGCGAGGGCCTGAGCGCGCTCGTCCGGTACCGCGAAGTGCGCCGCGCCCCTCACCCGATCCAGCGCATGCAGGTAGTAGGGGAGCACCCCGGCGTCGAACAGTCGCAGCGACAGTTGCGCGAGCACTTCGACGTCATCGTTGACGCCAGCCAGCAGAACCGACTGGTTGAGGAGGGTGACGCCGGTGGCGCGCAGCCTCGAGCAGGCGGCGGCGAGCTGAGCATCGATCTCGTTGGGATGGTTGACGTGCAGGACGAAGACGAGCGGCAGCACGATCGCGCGCAGCCATTGCAGGAGCCCTTCATCGATGCGCGAAGGCAACACCACGGGCTGGCGCGTGTGCACGCGAATCCGCCGCACGTGCGGGATGGCAGCGAGCGCGCGAGTGAGACTCTCGAGGCGCGCATTGCTCAATGACAGCGGATCGCCGCCGCTCAGGATGATTTCCGCGAGCGAGGTGTCGGCGGCGATCTCCGCGAGCGCCTCGCTCCAGCGCGGCGTCTCTGTGCTCGGCTGCGCATACGGAAATTCCCGGCGGAAGCAGTAACGGCAATGCACGGCGCACGTAGGTGTCGTGACGAGAAGCGCGCGGCCGCGGTATTTCTGCAGCAGGGCGGGTGCACGCAGAGCGCTACGCTCGCCGACCGGATCCGCGCCGTATCCCGCCTCATCGGCCAGCTCCGCGCCCACGGGTAAAACCTGACGCAGCAGCGGGTCCTCGATGTCACCCGGCCGCATCCTGGCGACGAAGCTGCGCGGCACGCGTAACCGGAAGCGCTGACCGGCCTCGTGCGCGCCCGCCAGCGCCTCGGGCCTCAGGCCGAGTGCGGCGGCGAGCTCCTCAGGGGCCGTGATCGCATCGGCGAGCTCCTGCTGCCAGGTCCGTGGTTCGAGGTGGCGGGGGTGAACCGATGCCGTTATCATACGCGGCCCGCTGACAGTCCGTCGGACTTGCGATGCGTGCATTGTGGCACCGAGCAGCCGGCAAAAGTCGCGCCTTTTACCGGCGGCAACGGAGCTGCTGTCCGAAAAACGGCCGCAGGGCAGTTTTCCCAATTGATTAGAGGGGCCGCGCATTCTGCCGTCCCAGCCGCGAGAAAGAAATGGCCAGCTACACCACCAGCGAGATCCGCTCGGGTCTCAAAGTCCTGCTCGAAGGCGATCCCTACGCCGTGGTCGAGAACGAGTTCGTCAAGCCCGGCAAGGGGCAGGCGTTCAACCGCATCAAGGTGCGCAACCTCAAGACCGGCCGTACCATCGAGCGCACCTTCAGGTCGGGCGAGTCGCTGGAGGCCGCGGACGTCGTCGATACGGAGATGCAGTACCTCTACCAGGACGGGGACTTCTATCACTTCATGGTGCCGGACAGCTTCGAGCAGTACACGGCCGGCAAGGCCGCGGTCGGCGACAACGCGCAGTGGCTGAAGGATGGCATCGTCTGCATCGTCACGCTCTGGAACAACGAGCCACTGGTGATAAACCCTCCAGCGCACGTAGAGCTCAAGATCGTGGAGACGGACCCGGGCTTGAGGGGCGACACCGCCACGGGCGGCCAGAAGCCGGCCAAGCTGGAGACCGGCGCGGTCGTGCGGGTGCCGCTCTTCATCAATGAGGGCGAGGTCATCCGCATCGACACGCGCACCGGCCAGTACGTCTCGCGCGCGAAGCAGTAGTTATAGCCGGCTCGCCTCAACGAGGAGCGCGGCGAGCCGCTCCAGACCGCGCGCGTCGGCGTCATCGAACCGCGCCAGCCGATAGCTGTCGAGGTCGAGGACGCCCACGATGCGCGTTGCCGCGATCAGCGGCACGACGATCTCCGACTGCGAATCCGAATCGCACGCGAGGTGTCCGGGGAAGGCGCTTACGTCGGACACCAGGTCATCCGTTTGCCCGCTCAGGCCCGCTCGATTGGAAAGGGCAGCACCGCATCGATGCGCTCGGCGCCCGTTGCCAGCATCAGTGTGCGATCGAAGCCGAGCGCGACGCCGCAGCAGTCCGGGAGACCGGCTTCGAGCGCCGCGAGCAGACGCTCATCGAGCGAGGTGTCGGGAAGACCGAGCCGGCGACGCTCTTTTATGTCCCGATCGAAACGGCTGCGCTGCTCCCGCGCCGAGGTGAGCTCGTGAAAGCCGTTGGCCAGCTCGATCCCGTCGCAGTAGAGCTCGAAGCGCTGCGCGGCGCGCGAATCGTCCGGGTCGAGCCGGGCGAGCGCCGCCTGAGTCGCGGGATAGCCGTAAACGAAGGTCAAGGCGCCTTCGCCGAGCCCCGGTCCGACGACGGTGCTCATCAGCAACTCGAGCAGCTCGTCGCGGTCGGCCGCGGCGCCATCGAAGCCTGCCCGGCGCGCATGCTCCGCAAGCTGAGCAGGTGGCGCCGTGAAGGGGTCGAGCGCGATCGCCCGCAGGAAGGCCTCGCGATAGCTCACTTGCTGAGCGGGGCGCAGTGCGCTGGGGTGGAGCGGTGGGCCGAGGAGCTCGCGTACCAGCGCCTCGACCTCGCTCATGAGCGCCTCGAGCGAGTACCCGAGCCGGTACCACTCGATGAGCGTGAACTCGGCATTGTGAAGCCGGCCGCGCTCGAGCGCGCGCGCCACGTGACAGATCTGGTAGATGTCGCCCATTCCCGCCGCGAGGAGGCGCTTCATCGCGTACTCCGGCGAGGTGTGCAGGAAAAACGGACTTCTCCCGACACTGCCTTCGAGCGTCACCCGCGCGGAGTGGATGTGCACGTCCGTCACCGGGGCGTTGATCACGATCGGCGTGTCCACCTCGAGCACGCCGCGGGCGGCGAAAAAGCCGCGCGCGCGTGCGAGCAGCGCGGCGCGCCGCTCCAACATTTCCCGCGAGGCGGTGGGCCGCCAGTCCGCGGAGGCCGTGCCGGCGGCTGCGGTCACGAGCGCAGCCGGGCGATCGTCTGGCCGACACGCACGGTGGAGCCCGGCCGCAGCGCCGGCAACCACTCCGCCGTTCCCGGTGGGAGCAGCAAAATGACGGTGGAGCCCATGTTGAATCGGCCCAGCTCCGCTCCGCGACCGAGCCGGCTCGGCGCGAGAGCGGTGTCGACCGCCAGCTCCGTGGCGCGGCGGGGGCTGCGCGGCGTCACATCGCCGTGCCAGACGGTCGAGATGCTGCCGACGAAGAGCGCGCCGACGAGCGCCAGCGCAAAGGCGAGGGGCCCCTCCTCGAACAGGCAGACGACCCGCTCGTTGCGGGCAAAGAGGCCCGGTACGGCAGACGCGGTCACCGCGTTGACACTGAAGAGCTTTCCGGGGACGAGCCACGCGGCGCGCAAGGTGGAGGCCGCCGGCATGTGGATGCGGTGATAGTTGTAGGGCGCGAGGTAGAGTGTCGCGAACGAGCCGCCGGTGAAGCGCTCCGCCCAAGCCGCAGCGCCGCCGAGCAGCGCCTCGGCGGAATAGCGGTGGCCTTTGGCCTGCGGCAGGGTCGAGCCGTCGAGCCGACCGATCTGGCTCACGGTCCCGTCGACCGGCGAGACGAGCGCGGAAGGGTCTGGATCGCTCGGCCGCGAGCCGGGCCGAAGGCTGCGGGTAAAGAAAGCATTGAAGCTCGGGTAGTCGTGCGGCTCGCGGTCCACCGCATCGCTCATGTCGGGGCGAAAGTGCCGAACGAACGAGCCGATCAGCACGTCCTTGACCGGCTTCACGCGGCAGCGAGCCAGCCGATGGACCTGCCGTGAGAGGAAGTGCTGTGGCAGCACATACTGCATCGCGACGAAGAGGCGCGCGCGCAGCGCCGGAGAATCCGCGGGCGTGGTGGACGCATCCATCGCGCGTCAGGCGGCAGTCCGCAGCGCGGGTGCTGCGCGCCGCAGGGAGTGCGCGAGCTGCCGCACATCGAATGGTGGCGTAAACACGCCGACTTCCCGGGCGCGGGCGTCGAGCAGGAGTATGGCCGTCGTGTGCTCGAAGTCATAACCGCCGCCCGGCAGGTGGATGCGATTGAAGGCAATGCCGAGACTGGCGGCGAGGTGGTGGATTTCGGCGGGCGCTCCGGTGAGCCCGATGAAGCCGGGGTCGAATTGCCGCAGATACGCGGCAAGCACCGGAGGCGTATCGCGACGCGGATCCACCGTGACGAAGAGCACCTGGAGACCTGTCAGGCCCGCCTGCCTCTTGATTCGCGCGAGCGCCGCGAGCGTGTCCGGACACTCGTCCGGACAATGCGTGAAACCGAAATACATCAGGGTCGGATGCCCGAGGAGCGCCGCGCGGGTGAAGGGACGTCCCTGGCTGTCGATCAGGTGAAAGTCGGTGATGGGCTTGGCCTCGGGCAACCAGGTGCCGCTTGCCAGCACGGGCCGGGAGCTGTCAATTTCCGCATGCACCAGAAATCCGGCGAGCGCGGCGCAGAGGGCGCCGAGGCCGACTAGGATCCAGAAGAGTCGAGCTGTCATGCCTCAATTATCCCACACCGGTTCCGTTCCCCAGGCGCTTTCCCGGTCCCACCGGCCGCCTTCGCGCTCGCCCATCGCAGAGCGCCTGCGCCTCCGTGGCCCGGGATCGCCGGCGACCCGCCGCGATCCTCACCGATGCCCCGCTCCAGGGCGCCGGGGCGCTTAGCCCGTGGCGCGGGCGAAAGCCGGGCAAAAGACCCCCCGGAGACCTGCCTCTCCCGGGCGAGAGGCTCGAGCACGCCTCAGCGCTCTCTCGCTCATCGAGCGTGGCGCGCGCAGGCTCCATCGCGCAGGCGTCTTCTTTGGGCATGGGACGGATAACGCGTGGGATGAAGCCGCAACCCTGGTGCTGCACGCTTTGGGTCTGCCGCATCGTGGCGATCGCGCGATATACGCGCGGCGCGTCGGCAGCCGTGGGATCCAGCGGGTGGATGAGCTCATCGGGCGGCGCATCAAGGAGCGGATTCCCGCCGTGTACCTCACTGGCGAGACCTGGTTCGCGGGATTGCCGTTCCAGGTCGACCGGCGGGCGCTCATCCCGCGCTCGCCGATCGCGGAGCTCATCGAGAGACGCTTCGCTCCGTGGATCGATCCTCGAGGGGTGCGACGGATCCTCGACATCGGCACCGGCTCGGGATGCATCGCGGTTGCCTGCGCCAAGGCTCTGCCGAGGGCTCGTGTCGATGCCGTGGACATCTCACCCGAGGCGCTCGAGGTCGCTGCCATCAATGTCCGCCGCCATCGTGTCGGCTCGCGCGTGAGTTTGGTGCGCTCGGATCATTTCAGCGCCCTCTCCGGCGAGCGCTACGATATCATCGTCGCCAATCCGCCCTACGTGGGGCGGCGGGAGATGTCAGGACTACCGCCCGAGTATCGTCACGAGCCGCGCCTCGCGCTCGCCGCGGGCCGCGACGGCCTCGATTCCGTGCGGGTGATCCTGCGGGAGGCGGGCGAGCATCTTCGCGCGCGCGGGCTGCTCATCGTCGAGGTCGGCAACACCGAGACGGCCGTGCGCCGTGCCTTCAGGCACCTTCCCTTCCTCTGGCTGGAATTCGAGCGCGGCGGCGGCGGAGTCTTCCTCCTCACCGCGGACCAACTTCGATAGCATGAATCGGGGGCTCGCGCGCGGTGTGGCAACCAGGTGATTCACGGCATGTCAGGTAACACGATCGGCAGGCTCTTCACGGTGACGACCTTCGGCGAGAGCCACGGCCCCGCCCTCGGCTGCATCATCGACGGCTGTCCGCCGGGACTCCCCCTGGCGGAGGAAGACATTCAACAGCACGTCGACCGCCGGCGCACCGGCACCTCCAAGTTCGTGAGCCAGCGCCGCGAAGCGGACCAGGTACGCATCCTCTCAGGCGTCTTCGAGGGACGGACAACCGGCACTCCGATCGGGCTTCTCATCGAGAACACCGATGCCCGCTCGCGCGACTACGAGAAGATCAAGGACCGCTTCCGCCCGGGCCATGCCGACTACACCTATCAACAGAAATACGGCCTGCGCGACCATCGCGGCGGCGGCCGCTCATCCGCGCGTGAGACGGTGATGCGCGTCGCGGCGGGCGCGGTCGCCCGCAAGTATCTGGCGGCGCGGCTGGGTGTCAGGATCTACGGATACCTGAGCCAGGTCGGCGCGCTCACCCTCGAGGCGCGCGATCCGGCGCTCGCCTACGAGAACCCTTTCTTCTGTCCCGACCCGGGGAGGGTCGCGGAGCTCGAGGCGCTCATCTGGAAGCTGCGCTCGGAGGGGGACTCGATCGGGGCCCGTGTGACCGTGATCGCGACGGGCGTGCCGCCCGGTCTCGGCGAGCCGGTCTTCGGCCGGCTGGATGCCGACATCGCCGGTGCGCTCATGGGCATCAATGCCGTCAAGGCGGTCGAGATCGGCGCGGGCACGGCCGCGGTCGGGCAGCGCGGCAGCGAGCATCGCGATGAGCTCACCCCGCAGGGGTTCACCAGCAATCATGCGGGCGGGATTCTCGGCGGAATCTCCTCCGGCCAGGACATCGTGGCCCATCTCACCCTGAAGCCGACCTCCAGCATTCAGGTGCCCGGCCGAACCGTGGATGTCGCGGGGCAGCCGGTGGAGATCGTCACGACAGGTCGGCACGACCCCTGTGTCGGGCTGCGCGCCACGCCTATCGCCGAGGCCATGCTGGCGATCGTGCTGCTCGACCATTACCTGCGCCATCGTGCACAGAACGCGGATGTCCGCTCCAGCACCCCCAATATCGCGGGCCCGAAAGCAAATAATTGAGCGGCCCAGGGCCGTTCCCTGGGCCGCGAGGTCGAAGGCGGTGACTGGGCTGGCCCGCGCAAAGCGCCGCAGGCGACTTTGCGCAAAGTATTAGAAACCCGACACAGTTTATGTCTTGCCGCTGCGCAAATATCCCGCCGGTCGACAATAGAACTTAACTTACTTATGGGTCGTGGTCGCCTCTTCAGTCATTACGTGCTGCGGTCGCTTTGGCTTTCCGCCCAATTAAGTTATATTGCCCCAATCGGATGAGCCTGCCGAAATGCAGCCATCCTATTGTTTTTACAACCTATATCACTCATTGATGCCTGCCGGGGTGTCGTAAATGGTCGCCAAACGCTCTAGCCGGGCAGTGGCGTTGCTGCTGGTGGTGCCCTCAGCAGCGTTCGCCCTCGGCCTCGGGGACATCCGTCTCCTCTCTCCTCTCGGTCAGCCCCTCAAGGCGCAGATCGGGCTCCTCGATGCCACGCCTGATGCGCTGCAGAGTCTGCAGGTCAAGCTGGCATCCCAGGACACCTTTGCGCACTACGGCCTCGGCTGGCCGCAGTTCCTGAGCAGTGTGCACGTGAAGACCGTGCGCGCCGCCGACGGAAGAGAGGTGGTCGAGCTCACGTCGGATCAGCCCGTCACCGATCCGGTGGTGACCCTGCTGGTCGAGGCCAACTGGAACCGCGGGCATCTCTACCGCGAGTACACGGTGCTCCTCAACCCGCCGGTGTACGTACCCAATCAATCGCAGGCCGCCGCTGCGCAGGTCGCACCGGCTGTCACCGGCACTGCACGGCGCGAGGGCGCCATAGCCCGCTTGCAGCCTTCGGCGGCCCCCGCTCCCGCTCCTGCCCCGGCGATGGCATCCGCCCAGTCGCCGGCTGGCGCCGGCTCTTCCTCCGGCACCGCCGCCAAGCCGCGGGCGCCCCACTCGCTCGTCGTGCGCCAAGGCCAGACGCTCTCGGGCATCGCCGATCGGCTGAGCGGCGCCGGACTCGACTCCGATCGCACCCGTACCTGGATGGTCGCCATCTACCGGGCGAATCCGGACGCCTTCGATCACAACATGAACCTGCTGCGCTCGGGCTCCGTCCTGCGGATTCCCCCGGCCGACACGGCCGCGGCCATCTCGCCCGCGGCTGCGACGGCGGAGATCAGCCGCCAGTACGCCGCCTGGCGTGGCGGCTCGCAGGGGGCGTCCAGCACGGGCAGCGGTCCTGGAAGACTCCGGCTGGTGGCGCCTGCAGGCGGCGCGGCGGGATCCGGCTCGTCTGCCGCCGCGGGAGCTTCCGCCAAAGAGGTCACGGCTCTGCAGTCGCAGGTTCAGAGCCTGCAGACGCAGCTCGCGAGCGAGCATCGTCTGCTGCAGCTGAAGGACGCGCAGCTCGCGAGCATGCAGGCTCAGCTGGCAGGCAAGCAGGCGCCGCCGGCGACGGCCGGCACCCTGCCGCCGGCCGCCACGCCCAGCCATCCCGCTGAAGCCAGTCCGCCGCCGAGCACGCCTGCGGCAGCGCCGCCGGTGGCAGCGAATGCCCCGGCGCCACAGCGGGCACCGACGCCCGTGCCTCAAGCAGCACATCGTCCGGTCGCGACGCCTGCCGGCGCGGCCAAGGCGTCTTCGGGCAATTCGCTCGTCGAGACGATTGCGAGCTACTGGTGGGCGATCGCGCTGCTGGTCGCGGCGATCCTCGCCTATCTGGGCCTGCGCGCCTGGCGCTCGCGCCGACAATCCGATCTCGACGATTCGCTCGGCCGCCTTGCCGCGGCGGGAGGAACACCGTCCCCGTACACCAGGCTGGAGCCATCGGCGGCGGACACGGCCTCCATGCGCCCGGTATCTGCGGCGCATGACGACGCGTTTGTCGTCGAGGAGACGGGAACACATGAGCGGCCAAGGATCGCCGCCGCCGTGCCTGCAGCCAGGCACGTCAGCGCGGATCAGACGATCAGCAGCGAGACGGCGGTCAACCTGGACCAGGGAGACCCACTCGCCGAAGCTGACTTCCACATGGCGTACGGTCTCTACGATCAGGCCGCCGACCTCATCCGCATCGCGATCGGGCGTGAGCCGCAGAGACGGGACCTCAAGCTGAAGCTCCTGGAGGTTTTCTTCGTCTGGGGCAACAAGGAGCAGTTCCTGCAGACGGCGCACGAGCTGGCCGACACCCGCGCCGAGGCTGCGCCGGGCGAGTGGGAAAAGATCGTGATCATGGGCAAGCAGCTCGCGCCGGAGGATCCGCTCTTCGCCGGCGGCACCGCTGTGAGTGGCGCCGTCTCGGCGGGGGTCGACCTCGATCTCGCGGGCGGACAGAGCGGTGCTGACGACGGCCTCGACTTCGACGTGGCGTCAGGTCAAACCGGTCAGCATGCCGACGGGCTCGATCTCGACATCGGCTCGGCGCTCGGCGAGAGCGCGTCCGCGGTGACCGCCGAGGCGCCAGGCACTGTCACCGATCGCAACATGGCCTTGCTCGATACGCATTTCGGGGACAATGCCACCGGCTCCACGCGGGAGATGACGGCGACCATGCCCGGCGCAGAGGAGATTGCGGGCGAGTTCGGTACGGAGATCGAAGGTCCTACCGTCGAGCAACCGGCGCTGTACGCGGCGGAGCAACCGACCATGCGGCAGAAGGTCGAGATGGCCTTGAAGCAAGGCGGTGCCGAGCAGACCGCGGAGCTCGCGATCGACGATCTCGGGCTCGATCTCGGGGCATTCGACGTGGCCGAGCAGGCGGAAGAGGGGACGGAGGCCTCACCCGAGGCTCCGACGATGGTCGCGGGGCTGGACGAGCACTCGCGCCGAATCATGCAGGAGGCGGGTGAGCGGCCGGACGAGCCGGTACCGGAGCCGACGGGCACCACCAACGCGTGGCAGCTCGATGAGAGCGAGCTCGAGGCGGTCCTCAGCGAGGGTGAAGGCCGCGCGAACGGACATGACACGGCAGCCACCTCGCGGTTGGCCGCGCTCGATACGGACGGTGTCGACTACGAGCTCGGCCCCGAGGAGTCGGAGTCGCGTCATGGCTTGAACGGCGCGAACGGAGCAAACGGCGCCGCTCTTGACCTCGATGTCGGCACGGCGACTGTGCCGGATACCGCCTTTACGGCGACTCAGAAGCTTGCGGCGGATGATCTTGCGCTGCCGGACCTCGAGCCTGTCACCATGAGCGAAGTCGGCACCAAGCTCGATCTCGCACGTGCCTACATGGACATGGGGGATCCCGAAGGGGCGCGCAACATCCTCGAGGAAGTCATGCACGAGGGCTCGATGGCACAGCGCCAGGAAGCCGAGCGGCTGATGGAGTCGCTGCCGGGTTGACGCGGATCGCGGTCGGCCTCGAGTACCAGGGAACGCGCTACGCCGGCTGGCAGAGTCAGCGCTCGGCGGACTCGGTGCAGATGCTCGCCGAGGACGCCCTCGGCAAGGTGGCGGCCGAAGCAGTGAGTCTCGTCTGCGCCGGCAGGACCGATGCGGGGGTCCACGCCCGCGGCCAGGTGGCGCATTTCGATACGGCCGCGAGCCGCGGCATGCGGGCATGGATGCTCGGCGCCAACTCCGAGCTGCCGCGCGATATCAGCATCTCCTGGGCGCGGCCGGTGCCCGCGCACTTTCACGCGCGCTATTCGGCGCAGGCGCGCACGTACCGGTACCTCATCTTCAATCGTGCCTCCCGCTCGGGCCTGCTCGCAAATCGGGCAACATGGGTCCACCGACCGCTCGATGCCGAGCGGATGGCATGCGCGGCCGCGGCGCTCGAGGGCGAGCACGACTTCAGCGCCTTCCGCGCCGCCGAATGCCAGGCGAAATCGCCGATCCGCCGCATGGAGCGGCTGACCGTCGCGCGGCAAGGCGACTGGATCGCGATCGAGGCCACGGCCAACGCCTTCCTTCACCACATGGTGCGCAACATCGCCGGGCTTCTCATCCGGATCGGCAAGGGTGAGGCGCCACCGGCCTGGGCCACGGAGGTGCTTGCGGGACGCGACCGCCGTTCGAGTGCCCCCACCGCGCCCGCGGATGGCCTCTACCTCTGGTACGTCCGCTACCCGGCCGCTTTCCTGATCCCCCCTCCGTCCTCAAGCGCGGCGATCGACCTCGGCGATGGGGGTCTCGGCGGGGGAGCATAGCGACGGCGCAAGCCGCTGCTTCGGCTATCATCACCGCTGGATTTCCACGCTAGGCGCCTCTCATGTCCTGGTTCGAGAAGATCATGCCCTCGCGCATCAAGACCGAGCGCCGTACCCGCTCGGTGCCCGAGGGCCTATGGATCAAGTGTCCGGCGTGCGATGCCGTGCTATACCGCGCCGAGCTCGAGCGCAACCTGTACGTATGTCCGAAGTGCAGCCATCACATGAGGATCGGCGGGCGCGAGCGCCTCGAGCGCTTTCTCGATCCGGCCTCCACCGACGAGCTCGGGAAGCGGCTCGCTCCCGAGGATCCGCTGAAGTTCCGCGACAGCAAGCGCTACAAGGACCGCCTTGCCCAAGCGCAGAAGGCGACGGGGGAGACCGATGCGCTGATCGTGCTCGCCGGCACGCTCGAGAAGCTGCCGGTGGTGGCTTGCGCGTTCGAGTTTCAGTTTCTCGGCGGCTCCATGGGCTCGGTCGTCGGCGAGCGCTTCAAGCGCGCCGCCGACCACTGCATCGAGCATGGCAAGCCTCTGATCTGCTTCACGGCGAGCGGTGGCGCCCGCATGCAGGAGGCGCTCTACTCGCTGCTGCAGATGGCCAAGACCGCCGCGGCGCTCTCGCAACTCGCGCAGGCGCACCTGCCGTTCGTGTCCGTCATGACCGACCCGACCACCGGTGGCGTCTCCGCGAGCCTGGCGATGCTCGGTGACCTCAACCTCGCAGAGCCGCGCGCGCTCATCGGCTTCGCGGGCCCGCGGGTGATCCAACAGACAGTGCGCGAGACGCTTCCCGAGGGATTCCAGCGCAGCGAGTTCCTGCTCGATCACGGTGCGCTCGACATGATCGTCGACCGCCGCGACATGCGTGAGCGGATCGCCTCACTCCTCCGAATGTTATTGAAGCATCCGACGCCCTCCATGGACGGGGTTCGCTCGTAGAGCGAACCCCGTTAAGACCTGCGCGCAGCGCATGACGAGTCCCATGGCGCGGTCGCTCGCAGACTGGCTGGCGCTACAGGAGGCGGCCCATCCGAGGTCGATCGACCTCGGGCTCGCGCGTGTCGCGAGCGTGGCCCGGCGGCTCGGGCTCGACCGGCCGAAATCCGCGGTCATCACGGTCGGCGGCACGAATGGCAAAGGCTCCACCGCGGCGCATCTCGAGGCGTTGTGGCTCGCCGCGGGACAATCGGTCGGGCTTTTCACCTCGCCGCACTTTCTGCGCTACAACGAGCGTATCCGCATTGACGGCGTGGAGGCCGACGATGCGGCGATCGTCGCGGCGTTCGAGCGCATCGAGGCGGCGCGCGGTACTACCACTCTCACCTTCTTCGAATACAACACGCTCGCGGCGCTGCAGCTCTTTGCGGACCGCGGCGTCGATCTGGCGCTGCTCGAGGTGGGGCTCGGAGGGCGCCTCGATGCGACCAATCTCATCGATGCGGACGTGTCGGTGGTCTGCTCGATCGGCTTCGATCATCGCGATTGGCTGGGAGAGACCCTGGAAGAGATCGGGGCGGAAAAAGCTGGCATCTTTCGCTCCGGCCGGCCGGCGGTGCTCGGCACGGAGCACATGCCGCAGAGCGTGTACGCCGCGATCGCGCGCCTCGGGGCCGTGCCGATCGTGGCCGAGAGGGATTTCAGCTGGCGGGTGGAGCCGGGGCGCTGGAGCTACCGGGGGGCCCGCCTCAGCCTGACCGATCTGCCGCCCTCGGCTCTCGCCGGCTCGATTCAGTACCGCAACGCGGCCACGGCGCTCGCGGCGCTCGAGTCGCTTGCGGGCAACGCGCGGCGGTCCACCGCGGCCGGGCGGGCCCTGGCGGCGCTCGATGAAAGCACCGTTGCCGAGGCGCTGCGCCGCGTGCGGCTCGCGGGCCGTTTCCAGATCGTGCCCGGGCGGGTCGAATGGATCCTCGACATCGCGCACAACCCGCCCGCCGCCGAGGTGTTGGCCTCCCAGCTCAGGGAGCGGCCGTGTCGGGGACGGACGCTCGCCGTCATGGGGATTCTCGGCGACAAGGACGCCCCGGCGATCGCGAAGGCGCTCGCGCCCGTGTTGGATCGTTGGTTCCTCTGCGGCTTGGACGGTCCGCGCGGGATCTGCGCGGCGGAGCTGTCCCGGCGTCTCGAGCCCATCGTGCGTGACCCGACCCTTGCCGGCTCGGTGCGCGAGGGCTGTGAGGCGGCGCTTGCCGCCGCGAGCCCGGGAGATCGTGTGGTCGTCTGCGGCTCCGTGCACACGGTGGGCCCGGCGCTCGAGTGGCTTGGGGTATACTCAGCATCGTGAAAGAGCGACTGACGGGCGCCATCATTCTCGTGGCGCTGATGGTGCTGTTGGTTCCGGAGCTCCTGACCGGGCCGATCCGGATGACGTCAGTGCCGGATGCCTCTTCGACTGCCGCCTCTGCCCCAGGCGTACCGGCCGCGCCGGTATCCGCGCAGCCGCCCTTGCGAACCTATACCCTGACACTCGCAGCGGCACCGCCCGCCCCAGGCGCCGGTGCCCCATCGACCGCACCGGCGCAGCCCGCGAAGGCCTCTCCTCACCGCGCCGCGCACGGCCTTGCGGCAAGCTCGCTGGCGAGCTCCCGGAAGCGCCCTGCGCAGGAACCGGTGCAGAAGCCCTTGGAGAGCACCGGCCCCGGGCATGCGATGGCCCCTGTGCCTGCGGTGCTCCCTGTGCATCCGGCATCTCGCGCTCCCGCGCCGCGCCGTGTGAAGCGCACCGCCCGGCCCGGCCAAGGCTTGCAAGTTGCGAAGCCGGCCGCACATCGGGCAGTGCGAAAGGCCCGTTCTTCTACTTTGTCCCGGGGCTGGGTGGTGCAGCTTGGCAGCTTTGCCGACCATGAGAACGCCGTCCGCTTGGCACGCCTGCTCGAGGCGAAGGGCTTTCGCATGTCGGTGTCCCCGGTACGGGCGGACTCCCGCATTCTCTGGCGGGTACGCGCCGGCCCCGCGCCCGATCGCGCCGGCGCGCTGCGCCTTGCCGCCCGCCTGCGAGCCCTCGGGCATCGTGGCGAGCTGCTGCCGGTAGGGTGATGGGTTCCCGAGCGATAGGCAGAGCTGTCTTGTACAATCCGCCGCGCTTCCCTGAGGGGTTCCCGGGGCGTCCTCGCCACAGCCAGTCGCATGAACATAGCCGATTATGTGGTGATCACCGCCATCGTACTGTCGGCGATCGTGGGTGCCGTCCGCGGCTTTCTACGCGAGGCGATTGCCCTCGGCACCTGGATCCTGGCGCTCTTCGTCGCATGGCATTTCTCGGCGCTGATCGAGCCGCATCTCGGCGGGCTCCTTGCGGCGAGCGACGTGCGGCCCTGGGCGGCGCGCGTCATCATCGTCGCGCTCATCCTGCTCTTCGGAGCGGGTCTCGGCGCCATCGTGGGGCACTACGTGCGCCTCTCGATCTTCAGCGGCATGGACCGCTTCCTCGGATTTCTATTCGGTGCGGCGCGCGGGGTGGTGCTGATCGGGGTGTTCGTCATCCTGGGGCAGCTGCTCAAGCTCGATGGCGAAGCCTGGTGGCGCCATTCCATGCTGCTTCCCTACGGTAACTCGGTGGCCAACGGTCTGCGTGTGCTGGTCGGCGCGGGCTCTTTGAGGTAGGACCATGTGCGGAATCGTCGGTGTCCTCGGAACGAGCGCGGTGCACCAGCGCATTTATGATGCGCTGACGGTGCTGCAGCATCGCGGCCAGGATGCCGCCGGCATCGCGACCTACGGAGACGGGGGGCTCTGCGTGCGAAAGGGCCGCGGGCTCGTGCGTGATGTCTTCCAGCAACAGCACATGCTCGAGCTGAAGGGAAATGCCGGCATCGGCCACGTCCGCTATCCCACGGCGGGCTGCGAGAGCGCCTCGGAAGCGCAGCCGTTCTACGTCAACTCGCCCTACGGCATCTGCCTCGCGCACAACGGCAACCTCACCAACGCCACGGAGCTCGCCGAGGTGCTGATCCGTGAGGACCGGCGGCATCTCAATACGACTTCCGACTCGGAGGTGCTGCTGAATGTTTTCGCCTCTGAGCTGCAACGCATAGGCACTCCGCGCATCACTCCGGCCGACGTGTTTGCGGCGCTGAACGCGGTCTATCGCCGCTGCCGCGGCGGCTACGCCGTGGTCGCGATGGTCATCGGGCACGGTATTCTCGGCTTTCGCGATCCCAACGGCATCCGTCCTCTCGTCCTCGGGCAGCGCGATACCCCGCGCGGGCCGGAGTGGATGCTCGCCTCGGAGAGCGTCGCACTCGACAGCCTCTCCTTCCGCATGGTGCGCGACATCGCCCCGGGCGAGGCCGTGTTCATCGACGAGGGCGGGCGGCTGCATTCGCATCAATGCGTGGTGAGCGTGCGCCATACTCCCTGCATATTCGAGTACGTCTATTTCGCCCGCCCGGACTCGAAGATCGACAACATCTCCGTGTATCGCGCGCGCATGCGCATGGGCGACCGGCTGGCGGAGAAGATCCTGCGCGAGCGCGCGAACCACGACATCGACGTCGTGATTCCGATTCCGGACACCAGCCGGACGAGCGCCTTGCAGCTCGCGCAGCGGCTCGGGCTCAAGTACCGGGAAGGCTTCATCAAGAACCGTTACATCGGCCGCACCTTCATCATGCCGGGCCAGGAGGAGCGCCAGAAGTCGGTGCGCCGCAAGCTCAATGCCATCGACCTGGAGTTCCGCGGCAAGAACGTGCTGCTGGTCGATGACTCCATCGTGCGCGGCACGACCTCCGCGCAGATCATCGAGCTTGCGCGCGAGGCCGGCGCGCGCAAGGTCTATTTCGCCTCCGCGGCGCCGCCGGTGCGCTTTCCCAACGTCTACGGCATCGACATGCCGGCTGCGCGCGAGCTCGTCGCGAGCGGACGGCGCGTCGATGAGGTGGCGCGGCTCATCGGTGCCGACTGGCTGATCTATCAGGACCTCGAGGACCTGATCGCTGCCTGCAAGCACGAGGATGCGCGCATCGAGGACTTCGATACCTCCTGTTTCTCCGGCGAGTATGTCACCGGCGATGTGACCCCGGAGTACCTGGAGCGGCTGCAGCTCGAGCGCTCGGACGAGGCGAAGAAGCTGAGCGGCGGGCGGCGGCGGCTCAAGGTGATCCGCGCCTCTTGATTTGAAGCGCTGGATCCGGCCCTCCTGGCCGGCCCAGCGCGCCGCGAGCAAAAAGCGCGGTTTTTTGCCCGCGGCTCCGCCACCTGCGGCGGCGGGGCACGTCCGTGTGCCTGGTCACCGGGTTCGTGCCGCTTCATGGTTTCGGGGTCGACCACCGGTCGATGGGGAACCAGGATGAAGCGCTGGATCCGGCCCTCCTGGCCGGCCCAGCGCGCCGCGAGCAAAAAGCGCGGTTTTTTGCCCGCGGCTCGCTCGGCGGAGCGAAGCAGTGCTTCGCTGAAAGCCCCGCCTCGCCCTGCGGCGGCGGGGCACGTCCGTGTGCCTGGTCACCCTGTTGTACCGCTTCATGATTCGGGGCCGCACAAAGATGGGAAACTAAGATGAGCTCCGCCGACAGGCGGCACGCGCTCCTGCTCGAGCTGCTCCGGGCCGGGCTCGACAGCGTCGAGGGACGGCGCTGCGTGCGGGAAGCGCTGCTCGCGAGGCCACCGGCACGGAACGGTGCGCCGGTCTGGGCCGCCGCGGTCGGCAAGGCGGCTGCCTCCATGGCACTCGGGGCTGCCGATGCGCTGGGCCGCTCGCTCGAGCGCGTGTTGGTCGTCACGAAGAGCGGACATCTCGCACCGGAGCTCCTCTCGCTTGCCGGCGTGGAAGCTTACGAGAGCGCTCATCCGGTCCCCGACGAGCGCTCGCTCGCGGCGGGGGCGCGGCTCCTCGCCTGGGTGAGCCATCTGCCATCGACGGTGTCACCGCTCTTTCTCATCTCCGGAGGCGCCTCGAGTCTGGTGGAGGTGCTCGAGCCCGGCGTCTCGCTCGAGGAGCTCGAGCGACTCTCTGTCCGGGGGCTTGCCGAGGGCGTCCCGATCGGCGAGCTCAACGCAAGTCGTTCCCGTCTCTCGCGAATCAAGGGTGGGCGCCTCGCAGCCCAGCTCGGCGGCCGTGCGGCGCGGGCCCTCTTCATATCCGACGTGCCGGAGGACGACCCGGCGGTGATCGGCTCCGGGCTGCTGGGTCTGGCCCACGGGGGCCCGGATCGCATCGAGCGCCAGGTCATCGCCTCCGTGGATCGGGCGGTGCAGGGTGTCGCCAGGGCGGCATTGGTGCGGGGACTGACTGTGGAACCAGCCCGTGAGCGTTATGCAGGAGACGCGACGTGCCTGGCCGAGCGCTTCACCCGCGAGCTGCTGCTCGGCGAGAAGCAGGTCCGTGTCTGGGGCGGGGAGTCGACGGTGCGCCTGCCGCCGCACCCGGGCCGTGGGGGACGTAATCAACACCTCGCCCTCGCCGCCGCCCGGCTCCTCGCGGACCATCCGCAGCTGCTGCTGCTTGCCGCGGGCACTGACGGGACGGATGGCCCGACCGATGCTGCCGGGGGCCTGGTGGATGCCGACACCTGCGCGCGCCTGACTCGGGCCGGACTCGACCCTGACGATCATCTGTCGCGGGCCGACTCCGGCACGGCGCTCGCCGCCGCGCAGGCGCTGGTGCGCACTGGCCCGACCGGCACCAATGTGGCCGATCTGGTGATCGGACTGAAGTTACCGCCGGCTTGGCTGTGCTGTAACCTCTGAGACCGGCCACTGCCAGTACCGAATGCCCCAGGAAATGCCCCAAGAGACGCTCCCGACCCCACCTGAGGATCCGCGCGCCGTGCCGGAGTCGCAGTGCTTCGGTGGCGCCTTCGTTCGCGGCTATCGGCGCGTACGGCAAGTGGCTTCGGGCGCGCGCGCCGATATCTTTCTGGCCGAGCGGGTCGCGACCCACTCCCTGGTCGCTCTCAAGGTGGTGCGCGATGAGCATGAGAGCCGGGATGAGCGTACCTCCGCGCCCGACTCATTTCTGAGATTCCTGCAGGAATACGAGATCGCACAGCGCATCCGCCATCCCGGCATCGTGCAGCTCTTCGATCTGGGCGTCAGCGACGAGTACGCGTGGCTGGTGATGGAGTACTTTCCGCGCGGCGACCTGCGTCGGCGGATGAAGTCGCCGGTCGCACCGCGGTGGGCTGTGCGCGTCGCTGCGGCAATCGCGCGGGCGCTCGATGCGTTGCATGCCGAAGGCGTGGTCCATCGTGATCTGAAGCCCGGCAACGTGATGTTGCGTGAGGATGGGACCATCGCGCTGATCGACTTCGGCATGTCGAAGGATGTGGCGCGCAGCCACGACCTGAGCGAGCGCGGCCTGATCTTCGGCACGCCACACTACATGAGCCCGGAGCAGGGGCACGCGGAACCGACGGATGCGCGCAGCGACCTCTACAGCCTCGGCGTCATCCTTTACGAGATGGTGACCGGGGGCAAGCCATACCGTGCCGACAGCCCCATGGCGGTGATCTACAAGCACCGCAAGGAGCCGGTGCCGCAGCTCGCAGAGGGACTCGAGCGGCTGCAGCCCCTGCTCGAGCGGCTCCTGGCGAAGCGGCCGGAGGAGCGTTTCCCGAGCGCGCTCGCAGCCGCCGAGGCGCTCGAGCGGCAGCTCGGGCGGTTCGTGCAGCGCCCGTGAGCGGCGCGCCCGAGGTTCTGCTCGTGCCGACGCCCGCGGCCTGGGTGCAGGAGGCTGCCGTGCGTTGGCGGGAGCTGCTCAATGATCACGCGCAGTGCGAGAAGAAGGCCGCATCGACGGCCCTCGCGCTGATGTTCGCGTATCCGCAGGACCGGCGGCTCGCCACGGCCCTGTCGCGCCTCGCGCGCGAGGAGCTGCGGCACTTCGAGCAGGTGCAGAGGCTCATGGCAGCGCTCGACGTACCTTTCGAGCGGCAGCGGCCCGGCCGCTATGCCTCGAAGCTCAGGGCCCGGCTGCGCACGGTGGACCCCGGCCGCAAGCTCGACCTGCTGCTCGCCGGCGCGCTGATCGAAGCTCGCTCCTGCGAGCGCTTCCGCCTCCTCGCCCCGCGCTTGCCGCAACCGGTGGGCGGATTCTACGAGCAGCTCGCCGCGGCTGAGAGACGGCATTTCGAGCACTATCTCGATCTCGCTCGCGGGGCGTCGGACTCGGAGTCGGAGCTGGCCTCGCGCTTGCGAGCCCTCGCAGAGTACGAGGCGGGGCTCGTAACTGCAGCCGATCGCGAGCTGCGCTTGCATTCGGGGCCGCCCTGGCAGGCTGCGACCGCATAGCGGCGGGAATTTGCCGCGCCGAGGCCGCGCATCACGGCTTACAACTACTCAGGAGCGCTGGATCCGGGCATTGCGCTACGCAGTCCGTGCGGCGCGCAATGCTCCGGGGCGTCCATCCCTGGCCACCCGTGCGACGCATGCGGCGCACCCTGCCCGGCCCAGCGCTGCCTTGGCAACTCGTAACAATGATCGCGCTGTGGGGTGGACACTGGAGGATGCAGGTGCCCGAGCTCTCCTCTGGCGGCACGGAGCGACAATTGGTTACAAGAACGACCGGCAGGCGATTGCACAAATTTCCGCGCCGCTGGTCGGAAGGTCCTGTATCTTTGCACACCCGAGGCTCTGGCGCATGGCCGACCGTCCCCATCTGCTGATCGTCGACGATGACCGCGAGATCCGCTCGCTGTTGAGTCAATATCTCGAGAAGAACGATTTCCGCACGACAGCCGTCGTGGACGGCCGTGAGATGCGGCGCGTCCTCGACCGCGCGGCGGTCGATCTGATCGTACTCGACCTGATGCTGCCTGGCGAGGACGGCCTGACGCTCTGTCGGGATCTGCGCACCCATTCGCAGATTCCGGTGATCATGCTGACCGCGCGTGGCGAGGATGTCGACCGGATCGTCGGTCTCGAGGTCGGCGCCGACGACTACCTGCCGAAGCCCTTCAATCCGCGCGAGCTCCTGGTGCGGATTCGGGCGGTCTTGCGGCGTGCCGTGCATGCTCCGCGAGACCCGAACCCGCAGTTGATCCGTGGGTTCTCTTTCGCCGGCTGGCGGCTCGATACGACGCGCCGGTCGCTCACCGACCTTGCAGGCAAGGATGTCTCTCTCAGTGGCGCGGAGTACCGCCTCCTCGCGGTGCTGCTGTCGGCCGGCAATCGGGTGCTCTCGCGGGCGCAGCTCACCGAGCTGCTGCGGGGGCGAGAGGCGGACCCGTTCGATCGGAGCATCGACGTGCGGGTCAGCCGGCTGCGGCAGATCCTGGGTGACGACGCTCGCGCGCCGGAGATCATCAAGACCGTGTACGGCGAGGGTTATGTCATAGGCGTGCCGGTCGACAGCACCTGACTGCGTCGACATTCATCATGCGCCTCTCGCTCTGGCCGCAATCCCTGTTCGGCCGCCTGATCGCCGCTCTGGTGGTCGCCGTCGTGCTGGCACAGGCCACGACGTTGTACCTTTTCACGCGCCACCTGGAGCAGCTGGTGCTCGACACCAGTGTATGGGCGTGGTCGCGGCGGATCACGGAGACCACCCTGGTGCTCGAGCCGCTGCCGCCCGGGCAACGGGCCGCCACGATCGCGCGGTTGAGGGAGCAGGCCGCCCGGCTGGAGCTGGATCGCGAGCGGGGCCTGAGACCGGGCGCGCCTGTCTGGCGCGGAGGGGTGCGCCTGTTGCCGCCCGTCGGGTCCGGTATGGCACCGTCCCTCTCCCTGGCTCACGGCGGTCCCGGAGGTGCCAACCTGACTGCGGGCCGTCCGCCACCGCCGCCGCGCGCGCTGCTTCCTTTGCGGCCGCATTCATGGCCGCACGTTTTCGTACAACTTCCTTTCACTTCCGATGCCCCGGGGCTGAGGCAGGCGCTGACTCGGCAGTTGCAGGCGGACTTGGGCAGCGGCTACGGCATCACCGTACGGCCGGCGGCGGCGGCGGCCGCTCTCGTCATTCCGATCCCATCGGTTTTCTTTGGGCCACAGGCGAGTCACTCGGCTCAGTCTTACGATGTCACCGTCCGGCTGCCGGACCGCTCGAGTCTGCTTTACCGGGTGACGCGCATGGAGCCGGGGGCCCCGCTGCCGCTGGGTCTGATGCTCAACGTGGTCCTCCTGGTCGTCCTGCTCGTCATCGCCCTCTACATCGCCGCCCGCGGCATTACCCGGCCGCTGTCCCGGCTCGCCAGCGCGGCAGACAATATCGGACGGGGCGTCCGCCAGCCCAAGCTGGAAGAGAAGGGTGCGCGCGAGCTGCGCCGCGCGGCGCGCGCCTTCAACACCATGCAGGACCGTTTGCACCGTTACCTGGATAGCCGCACACGCGTTCTGGCGGCGATGTCCCACGACCTGAAGACGCCTCTGACGCGGCTGCGGCTTCAAGTCGAGACACAGATCGAGGATCCGGCGCTTCAGGCGCGCTTCGGCCGAGAGCTCGATGAGATGGAGAGCATGGTGCGGGGCGCCCTCGCGCTCTTTCGCGGGCTCAATGACGAGGAGGCGCTGGAGCCCGTCGACGTCGATCTGCTCCTCGAGACGGTGCGCGGCGAGTTCGTGGAGATGGGTAAGGACGTGACGGTGGAGGGGCGCGCCCTCAAGCCCTTGCCGGGAAAACCGCAGGCGTTGAAGCGCTGTATCACCAACCTCGTTGGCAATGCGGTCAACTTCGGTGGGCGGGCACGCATCCTCGTGCGCGACGGCGAGCAGCTCGAGATCAGCGTCTGCGACCAGGGTCCGGGCATTCCAGTCGAGGAGCTCGAGCGGGTCTTCGAGCCCTTCTATCGCCTGGAGTCCTCCCGCAACCGCGACACCGGTGGGACGGGCCTGGGGCTCAGTATCGCTCGCGATGTGGCGCAGGCGCATGGCGGGGCGCTCGTGCTGCGCAATCGTCCCGAAGGCGGACTGGAGGCCCGGCTCACGCTGCCCCGGCGGAATTAGAATTGCTTACGTTGCGGCTCGCGCGATGGGGCTAGAGTCCGGCCCGTCAGGCTCACACAGGGGACGATCGATGAGACATAGTGTTGTAGTGGTTGCGCTGCTTTGCATCTCTGCCACGGCGCTCGCCCAGACGCCTGTCACGCCGCCGTCACCCCACTGGCACGGACGGCGCGAGATGGTGCAACGGATGGAGGCGCGTAGAATGGAGCAGCTGACGGTGCTCCTCGACTTGACGCCCGCGCAGCAACAGAAGGTGAGGGTCATTCTCGCCGCGGAGCATGCCCGCATGATGCAGTCGGTGCGGCAGGCGATGCGGCAGATGCGGGACACCCATCGGGCCGTACGCAAGGACACGATCGAGAAGCTTTCGGGGGTGCTGAGCCCGGAGCAGCTGAGGAAATTCAAGGTCCTCTTGCCGGGACCGCACAGGGTCATGGGCGCCATGATGATGCATGGAATGATGATGCGTGGCCGGGATCGGGGACCGCCTTCCCCTCCGGGAGCCGGACCGGGGCCCGGACCGAATTGATCAGCGGTGCAGCGTGCGCAGGTCGTATCGTCCGGCCTCGCGTATGAGATAGCTGCCCTGCTCGTACCAGGCACCCAGCACGATGCGCTGGACGGGTTCACCCTCCACCAGCACATCGTGCACGGCGGGCCGGTGCGTATGGCCGTGAATGATCCGGCGGACACACGCAGCCTTGAATGCTGCCGTTACCGCCGCGGCGTTGACATCCATGATCTTCGGGACAGTGCGCGCGGTATGCGCACGGCTGCCGGCTCGGGCCTCGCTCGCCAGGAGCCGTCGATCCGATAGCGGCAGACTGAGGAACCGGCGCTGCCAGGCGGGTGTCCTCACGATGGTGCGCAGCTCCTGATAGGCGTGGTCATCGGTGCAGAGCGCATCGCCGTGCGTCAGGAGCACTCGCTCGCCATCGAGCTCGGCAATCACTGGGTCGGGCAAGAGATGACACCCCGTCTGGCGGCAGAAGTCCTCATTGATGAGAAAGTCGCGGTTGCCCTGCAGCAGGAAGCAGGCGACGCCGCTGGCAGTGAGCTCCCGGAGCGCCGCCAGCACGGCCGCTCTCTCGCCGCCGGCATCGTCATCTCCGACCCAGGCCTCGAAGAGATCACCCAGGATGTAAAGTGCGCGAGCGCCCGCGGCTTCGGTGCGCAAGAACTCCAGGAACTGCCGCTGTGCCTCCGGAGCGGCCTCGTCCAGATGCACGTCTGAGACGAACAACCACCGTGCCGCGGTCGAGCTCGGAGCCCGGCGCGCTGCGGGATCGGACGCCGACGTCATTGCCGCGGAGGGCTGCCGTCGGGCTGGCTGGCCTCACCCGACTGAGATTGCGACTGCGGCGAGCTCCCGCCCGATGACGTGTCGCTCTTCCCGCCCGGCGGCGGTGTCGCTGACTTGGGGCTCGCTGGAGCCGCCGTCTGCGTGCCCGGTTTGGCCGGCTGCGCCGGAGGGCTGGCCGCGGGAGATGTCGAGGATTGCGGAGATTTCGCTGGCGGGCTCGCCGATCCCGACGCTCCTGACGGGGGTGTTCCCGAGGGTGCGGCGGCCGGTGGCGCGCTCGTCGAAGGCGAGGAGATCTGCGGTGGAGTGATGACCTCCATGCTCTCGATGACCACCGGCTTCAGGGGCGCATCGGACTTGAAGGGGCCGAACGCGCCAGTCGGGACGACGCCGATACGGTCGACTACGCTCATTCCCTGTACCACCTTGCCGAAGACCGCGTAACCCCAGCGGGTGGGCAACGGGTCGAGCTCCGGGTTGTCGACGAGATTGATGTAGAACTGCGAGTTGCCGGTGTCGGGAGCCGCCGCGCGCGCGAGCCCGACCGTGCCACGCTTGTTCTGCAGGCCGTTGCCCGACTCGTTGACGACCGGCGGATTGGTGGGCTTCAGCGCGTAGGGAGCTGTCGCTTCGTGCCCGCCGCCCTGGATGACGAAGTCGGCCACCACGCGGTGAAAGAGCGTGTTGTTGTAGAAGCCGGCGTGGACGTAGCGCAGGAAATCGGCGACGGTGAGGGGAGCCCGATTGGGCCGCAGCTCGATGACGAAGGAGCCCATGTTCGTGGTGACCCGTACCTCGGGATTGGTGGAGGTCGCCTCGTCCGCGCGCGCTCGAGGCTGCGCCAGGGCGATGAGGCAAGCGAAAGCGGCCGCCAAGGCGTATGAGGGCTTGCGCCGAGGTGACCCGCCCGGCGCGAGCCGGCTTTCGCGCGTGCGCAACGCTCGCAGACCCGCCGTCTTGGCGGCGAGCGATCCAGGAATCGGTCGCGATGTCAGGGTCCGGTGCCGGTCGCGCATCTGGTCTCCGTCGCGTAGATCGTTGAGGCCGGAATCTTAGCAGCGCCGGGGGCTCGGGGGGCGATGTCGCTCCCGCGGCAAACCCCGTACCATTGCCGGCATGATCGGAATGGACAGCGCAGCCCCCGCGGGGTTCGACGGCGCGGTGACGCGCTTCGCGCCGAGCCCGACGGGGGAATTGCACCTCGGCAACGCGCGCACGGCGCTATTCAATTTTCTACTGGCGCGGCGCGCCGGCGGGCGCTTCCTGCTGCGCGTCGAGGACACCGATCTGCAGCGCAGCCAGGAAGCGCACCTGACGGCCGTCCTCGAGGACCTGCGCTGGCTGAGGTTGGACTGGGATGCGGGGCCGGACCGGGGGGACGACCGCGGACCCTACCGCCAATCGCAGCGCGGCGCGCTCTACGTCCGCTTCTTCGAAGCCCTCGAGCGGCAGGAGGCGATCTATCCCTGCTTCTGCACGCCGCTCGAGCTGGAAGCGTCGCGACGCGCGCAGCTCGGCTCGGGACGGCCGCCGCGATATGCCGGCACCTGCCGGAGCCTCTCTGAGGAGGAGCGCCGCCGCAAGCGGGCACAGGGGCTGCCCGCGACGGCTCGCTTTCGCGTTCCCTCGGGCAGGCGCATCGAGTTCATCGATCTGGTCCACGGCCCGCAGAGCTTCCTGTCGGATGACATCGGGGATTTCGTCATCCGGCGGGCCGACGGCACGGCCGCGTTCTTCTTCAGCAACGCCATCGACGATGCCTCGATGGGGGTCACGCATGTCCTGCGCGGCGAGGATCACCTGGCCAACACCCCGAGACAGCTGCTGATACTCGAGGCGCTGGGCTTGCCGGTTCCCCGCTATGGGCACGTGTCCCTCATCCTGGGTCCCGACGGGGCGCCGCTTTCCAAGCGGCACGGCGCGACGAGCGTGCGCGAGTATCGGGAGAGCGGTTATCGTCCGGAGGCGCTGCTCAACCATCTCTTTCGCCTCGGGCACTCGAGCGCAGAGCATGGCCTGCTCGATCTCGAGGGCATGGCGCGCGCGTTCGATCCCACGCACCTCGGCCGGGCGTCGGCGCATTTCGATGCGCAGCAGCTGCGCGTGTGGCAGAAGGAAGCCGCGCACCGCCTGCCGGCCGATCAGGCGCTGGCGTGGCTCGCGCCGGTGCTGCCGGCGGGGCTCGGCGAGCCCGACGCCAAGGCCTTCGTGGCCGCGATCCTGCCCAACGTGGTGTTGCCCGAGGATGCGCTGCCCTGGGAACGGGTCGTCTTCGGTCCGCCGCCCGAGCTCGAGCCCGACGGTGAGGAAGTCGTCCGCAAAGCCGGCGAGCAATTCTTCGCGGCCGCGGCGCAAGCGGCGGCTCGCAGCGGCAACGACTTGCCGGCCATCGTCTCGGCTGTGCGTGCGTCGACGGGGAAGAAGGGGGCGGAGCTCTACATGCCCCTGCGTCTCGCGCTGACGGGCCGCAGCCACGGACCGGAGCTCGCGCCGCTCCTCAAAGCCATGCCGGCGGGTCAGGCGCAGGCGCGCCTCGCCCGCTTTGCGTGACACCTCGATCGCTTCCGATTCTCACGATCCAGACGACATGATCCGAATCCACAACTCGCTCACCGGAGAGAAGCAGCCGCTCGAGCCCGTCACGCCGGGCGAGGTCCGCATGTATGTCTGCGGTATCACCGTGTATGACTTCATACACGTGGGACACGCACGCATGCTGATCGTATTCGATGTGGTCAACCGCTACCTGCGGCACCGGGGATACCGCGTCACATACGTGCGTAACATCACGGACATCGACGACAAGATCATCAAGCGCGCCGCGCAGAACGGCGAGTCGATCGGCGCTCTCACCGAGAGATTCATCACCGCAATGCACGAGGACTGCGAACGGCTCGGCCTGGCGCGGCCGGATCACGAGCCGCGCGCCACTCGGTACCTGCCGGCCATCATCGGCATGGTCCAGAGCCTCGTTCAGGGCGGCTACGCGTACGTGGCCCCAAACGGTGATGTCATGTATGCGGTCGCGAAATTCGCCGGCTATGGCCGGCTCTCCGGCAAGCGCCTCGCCGACCTGCGCGCCGGCGCCCGCGTCGAGGTCGATGAGTCCAAGCGCGACCCGCTCGATTTCGTGCTCTGGAAGCATGCCAAGGCCGGTGAGCCGGCATGGGACTCGCCATGGGGGAGGGGACGCCCGGGGTGGCACATCGAGTGCTCCGCCATGTCGGTGGCGCTTCTCGGCTCGCATTTCGACATCCACGGCGGTGGCCTCGATCTGAAGTTCCCGCACCACGAGAACGAGATCGCCCAGACCTGCGCGGCAACCGGCGACCGCTTCGCCGAGATCTGGATGCACAACGGGTTCGTCAACATCGACGAGGAGAAGATGTCGAAGTCGCTCGGCAATTTCTTCACGGTGCGCGAGGTGCTAGAGAAGGCGGTGCGGCACCCCGAGGTCCTGCGCTACGTCGTGCTCTCGAGCCACTACCGTGGGCCGATCAACTATTCGCTCGAGCAACTCGAGCAGGCGGATGCGGCGCTCGGCCGGATCATGACGGCGCTGCGCGACCTGCCCGAGGCGGCGCCGGGGATCGTGCCGGGCTCCGAGCATACCGCCCGTTTTCAGGCGGCGATGGACGACGATTTCAACACGCCGGAAGCCATCGCCGTCCTGCAGATGCTGACCCGCGAGATCAACAGCGCGAAGGACGCGCACGATGCTTCGCGAGCGGCGGCCCTCGGCGCGGAGCTGCGCGCCCTCGCCGCGGTGCTCGGGCTGGCGGTGACCCCGAGGGAGTGGTTCTCTCTCGGCACCAAGCGGGTGTCGCATGGCGGCTCGGGAGTTGCCGCAGGCGCTGACCTCGCCGATGCCGACATCGCACAGCGCATCGAAGCGCGCATCGAGGCGCGCAAGGCGAGGAACTGGGCGGAGGCGGACCGGATCAGGGAGGATCTGGCGCGAGCGGGAGTCGTCCTGGAGGACAAGCCGGGCGGCACGACCGTCTGGCGGCGCGCCTAGGGCGCATTTCAACGGCTATCGCGCCAAGTTGCCGCGGTGGTGGTAGGCCTCCAGGGTGTTGTGCATCAGCATGGCCACCGTCATGGGCCCTACCCCGCCGGGCACGGGCGTGATCCACCCGGCACGCTCGCGGGCGGGCTCGTGCTCAACGTCACCGACCAGGTGCCCGTTGTCGAGCCGATTCATCCCAACGTCGATGACGACGGCGCCAGACTTGATCCAGTCTCCGACGATCAGTCCGGGCTTGCCGGCTGCGACGACCAGGATATCGGCTTGGCGAACGTAGGTTTCGAGCCCGACCGTGAAGCGATGACAGACGGTGGTGGTCGCCCCCATCAACAGCAGCTCGAGCGACATGGGCCGGCCGACGATGTTGGAGGCGCCAACGACTACGGCATGCCGTCCCTTGATTGGGGCGCCAATGTGCTCGAGCAGCTTGATGATCCCGTAGGGCGTGCAAGGGCGCATCACCGGAATGCGTTGCGCGAGGCGCCCAACGTTGTAGGGATGGAAGCCGTCGACGTCCTTCACCGGGTCGATCTGCTCTATCACCGCGGTCTGCTGAATGTGTGGAGGCAGCGGCAGCTGTACCAGGATGCCGTCGATGTCCGGGTCGCGATTGAGCTCATCGACCAGTGAGAGCAGCTCGATCTGGGAGGTCGAGTCGGCCAGGTCGTGAGCCACGGACCGGATACCGATTTCCTCGCAGGTGCGGCGCTTGTTGCGCACGTAGACCTCGGAGGCGGGGTCTTCGCCCACTTTGACCACGGAGAGCGCCGGCCGCCGGCCGCCGCGCGCGAGAGCCGCCTCGATCTTGGCTCGGACCTGATTCTTGACCTCTGCCGCCAGCTTGCGGCCGTCGATCAGTTGCGCGGTCATGGGCATTCCAACCCTTTGAGGGGCGGGCATTCTCGCATATCATGCCTGCGGGTCCGGAAGCTTCTGCTGCGGCGAGGCGTCCGGAGTCGCGGACGGGGCATGGCGCAGTCTGGTAGCGCATCTGCTTTGGGAGCAGAGGGTCGCCGGTTCGAGTCCGGCTGCCCCGACCAATTCCTGGGTCCTTGCCAGCGCCTCTCACGGGCGCTGGCGGCACGGCACTGCCGTGGCTTTTCCCATTCACGCCTCACCGGGATCGCGCTCTCCGCGGGCTGTCGCGTGCAATAACTTGCCGGAGCAATAGACGCCTTGACAAAGACAGCCTAGGCAATTAATGTCGCGCCATCTCCCATCAGGGAGATATTCACGGAGAGCGATCTTGGTGAGCATCTACGACAGCGAGAACTACGAGCCTTGCAGGAGCGTGGCTCATATGGTGGGCCAGGTGCGTACCGAGCTGCTGGCCGCGCTCGACCGCGAGCTGACGGCGGACAGGCATGTCGCCGATATCGGCGTGACGTCCGCCCAGTTCATCGTGATCGCACGCCTCGCGGCGGCGGATCGCAAGAAGTCCGCTTCCGATCTGTGCAAAGAGATGTCATACGATGCGGGGGCCATGACCCGCATGATCGATCGCCTGGAGAGCAAGGGCCTGATCCGCCGGGTCCGCTGCCCGCAGGACCGCCGGCTCGTCTATCTGGAGATCACGGAGCAGGGGCAGGCGGCCTATCCGCGGTTGCGGGAGATCTCGATGACCATTCAGAACCGCTTCCTGCGCGGATTCAGTCGCGCGGACGCCCGCCAGCTCGAGAGTCTGCTCGGGCGCATGCTGGAGAACGCGGCCTGAGGCCGGCGACCGGTTTTTTGTCGAGACAAGTCTGCCTAGGCATTTTTCGCCATGGCAATGAGAACCCCGAATGGGAGACCTGAGACATGACGACTCGCAATGAGACCGCAAAGCCTTCGCCCTGGAAGACACCCAGGGTACGGTGGCTGGCGGTGATTCTCGGAGGCTGTCTCATCCTCGGGGCGGCCTACGGTGTGTACTGGGTGCGCGACCTGCGCTATAGCGTCTACACGGATGACGCCTACGTCAGCGGCAACGTGGTCGAGATCACACCGCGAGTCTCCGGCACCGTGGTAGCGATTGGCGCCAACAACACTCAGTTCGTCAAGGCCGGCCAGACGCTGGTGCGCCTCGATCCGTCGGACGCCAAGGTGGCGCTGCAGGAATCGGAGGCTCAGCTTGCCAAGACGGTGCGCCAGGTGCGCAACCTCTTCGCCACCACCTCGGAGTTGCAGGCGAACGTGCAGGTCCGCCGCACGGAGTTGGCGAAGGCGCAGAGCGACTATGCCCGCCGTGCGCGGCTCGCCCGTACCGGCGCAATCTCGCAGGAGGAGCTGCAGCATGCGGGTGATGCCGTGAGCGCGGCTCAGGCGGCGCTGCTGGCAGCCCAGCAGCAGTTCGCTGCCGATCGGGCTTGGGTCGACGGCACCACCGTGAAGACCAATCCCGCCGTCCGCGATGCCGCTGCCGCAGTGCACGCGGCATATCTCAACTATGCGCGCACGGTTTTGCCCGCGCCGGTATCGGGTTTCGTAGCGCGGCGCGACGTGCAGATCGGCGAGCACGTCAGTACGGGAAAGCCGCTGATGGCCGTCGTGCCGTTGAACGAGGTCTGGGTGGACGCCAACTTCAAGGAATCGCAGCTGGGTGACATGCGTGTCGGGCAGCCGGTGAGGCTGATTTCCGATCTCTATGGAAGCGGGGTGGTATTCCACGGCCACGTGATCGGATTCGGGGCGGGGACGGGCGCGGCCTTCTCGCTCCTGCCCGCTCAGAATGCGACCGGCAACTGGATCAAGATCGTGCAGCGCGTGCCAGTGCGCATTGCGCTCGACCCGCGGGAGCTCGCGCGGCATCCGCTGCAGATCGGCCTATCGATGAAGGCCTACGTCGACGTGCGTCATGACAGTGGCCAGAGGCTGCCCGAAGTCGCGAGCAGCGGCCATCTCTACTCGACCGACGTCTTCCAGTCCGTCGCCGCGCAGGCCGATGCGACGGTGCAGCGGATCATCGCCGAGAACGAGCCGGCCGCAGCAGGGGCGAGCGGACCTCACCGCCTGGCGGCGCGGCTCGGCGCCCGCCGCCCAGCCATGCTTGCCACGCCCGCACCGGCGAGTTCCCCTGTCGCGCTGAGCGATTAGGCGGGCGCCGATGAACGCCGTCATTCGGGACGCGGAGGCTCCCCCGCCGCCCACGCCAGCGGCGCCGGCGCAGCCGGCGTCTCTGCAGGGTGCGACGCTATTGTTGGGCACGATCGCGCTTTCGCTCGCGACCTTCATGAACGTGCTCGACACCTCGATCGCCAACGTGTCGATTCCTGCGATCGCGGGTGATCTCGGGGTCTCTCCCGACCAGGGCACGTGGGTGATCACTTCTTTCGCCGTCGCCAACGCCATCTCGATGCCTCTTACGGGGTGGCTGACGCGCCGGATCGGGCAGGTGCGCCTGTTCACCGCCTCGACGCTGCTCTTCGTGGCGGCCTCGTTTCTCTGCGGGCTCGCGCCCTCGCTCTCGATGCTGGTCGTGTTTCGCGCGCTGCAGGGCGCGGTCGCGGGCCCGATGATCCCGCTCTCCCAGTCGCTGCTCCTGGCGAGCTACCCTAAGTCGAAGGCGGGCGCAGCCCTCGGTATCTGGTCGATCACGACCCTGGTGGCTCCTGTCGTGGGACCTGTCCTCGGAGGCTGGATCACGGACAATATCTCCTGGCCGTGGATCTTCTATATCAATGTGCCGATCGGCATCGTCGCGGCCGTGGTGACCTGGGTCATCTACCAGCGGCGCGAGTCGCCGACCGCCCGCGTGCCCATCGACAAGGTGGGGCTGGCGCTGCTCGTCATCTGGGTGGGCTCGATGCAGATCCTGCTCGACAAGGGCAAGAATCTCGACTGGTTCAACTCCCCGTTCATCGTGACGCTCGCCATCGTCTCGGTCATCGGCTTCCTGGTTTTCATTGTCTGGGAGCTGACCGAAGAGCATCCGGTCGTGGACCTCACCCTCTTCCGGCTGCGCAATTTCTCGGTGGCGACGGTATCGATGCTCATCGCCTATGGCCTTTTCTTCGGGAACGTCGTGCTGCTGCCCCTGTGGCTGCAGGAATACATGGGATACACGGCGACGCTCGCAGGTCTCGTGCTGGCGCCGGTCGGATTCCTCGCATTCCTGATCACGCCCGTCGTCGGGCGGCTGCTCAATCGCGTCGATCCGCGCTGGTTCGTCACGATCTCATTCCTCGTGTTCGGTCTGGTGATGTTCATGCGCTCCGATTTCAATACGCAGGCGGACATGCGCACGCTGCTGATCCCGACGATCATCCAGGGGATCGCGATGGCCACCTTCTTCATCCCATTGTTCACACTGTCCCTTTCCGGAGTCGGGCCGGAGCGTGTCCCATCGGCCTCTGGCGTCATCAATTTCGCCCGTATCACGGCGGGCTCGTTCGCGACCTCGATCGTCACCACGCTCTGGGCGCGGCGCGCCACGCTGCATCACGAGCAGCTCATCGAGCATCTGACGGGCTCGAATGCCGCAATGACGCAAATGCTGGCGAGGGTGCATGCCGAGGGCTTGACGACTCAGCAGGGCTATGCCCTGCTCAACAGGCTGGTCGATCAGCAGGCTTATATGCTCTCGGCCGATGACATCTTCTACGTGTCGGGCTTTCTGTTCGTCGCGCTGGTCGGGCTCGTGTGGCTCGCCCGTCCGGAGAAGCAGGAGGGTGGCGCAGCGAGCGGAGCAGCCGCCGGCGCGCATTGATTATTGGCTAAAACCGGCCTGCGGCCGTTTTAGCGGCCAGCCGTGTGACCGCATTTCACCTCGCGGCTCAGGGAGCGGCCCTGAGCCGCTGACTCACTTGCTTTAGCACGGTGCTCGAGGAGAGGCGGTGCGTGACGTGCTTGCCGCTATTTCAGCTGGCGAAGGGCTGGCGAAGGGAGTGTCACTGCAGCTGGCGGAGGATCCGCGGGGCGAGTAACCATGCGAGCACGCCTTGGCCTGCGCGTGGCGGCCCTTCGAACCGCAGGCACGCGACGGCGCTCTTCTTGAGCTCGAACGCCTCGGAGCGGGTGTTACCCTGCAGAGCGAGCGCGAGCAGGCGGCCGAGATGAGGCTGATGGCCGACGACGGCGATGCACGCGGCCTTTCCGCGGTGGCGGCGCAGCGTTTCCAGCATTTCCTCCGGGTCTGTTCCGGGCGCCAGCGCCTCGCACTCCACGGCTTTCGGCCACCGTGCCGCGTGAGTGAAGATCGTCGCAGTATCGCGCGCGCGGATCAGCGGGCTGGTCAGGACCAGGGAAGGCCCTGGGGCGATGCGTTTCAGGCCGGCAGCGGCCCGCCGCGCCCGCCTGACTCCCTCGGCGGTGAGAGGACGCTCGGCATCGGCGGGCCAGCGCTTCGCGTTCCGCGGGAATGCGATGGCGTGCCGGAGAATGAGAAGCTCCAGGCTCATGGCCGGGCTGGCTCGGAGGAGGCCGATCCGCCGGAGGCACTCGCGAGGTTGCTGCTGCGCTCGCCGCCGCGGTCGGGACCGTCTTGCTTTCTGTTGCTTTCGGACGCGTCGTCGCACAGATCCCGCATGCGTGAGCGCAGAGCCTTCCAGCGCTTTCCGCGCACCCTGTGCCAGAGCACCTCGACCTTGCCGCCCAGCCGGCCTGCCTTCCGCGCATGCCGCTCCGCCATTGCGCCCAGGGTGAAGAGGGTCTCCGGGGCGAAGCCCGCCGGCGGACGGGTTGCGAGTCGCTGCAGGTATTGCGCGACGGCACCGGCGTCGTGTTGGGCGCCGAGCTTGCCCTGCAGCTTGTGCAGGCCGGCAAGCATCTCCTCGGCAGGTCTCCCGTAGGTGGCCGCGACGATCTCGAGGGCGTAACGCAGCTTCTTGGTACGTATCCGGACCTCGTGATAGTCGCGCAGGGAGGATTCGGGGCTCAGCCGGCGCGCGCGTTTGCGCAATTTCCGGTAGCGCCTGCGGATCAGACCGGGCGCGATGGCCAACGCGGCGGCAGTCCCTGGGGGTGCGGATGTCGCCCGGGATACCGTCCGTGTGAGCTCAGCGGGCAAGGAGTCGAGCCAATCACGTGAAGGCTTCGCATCCAACGCACGCAGCATGGTGGATCGCGCCTCGCCTCTCTCGGATTCGAGCTGGCGCAGCAGGGGGTCGAGCATCCGGCGGCTCCCTTCGGGGAGGCTGTCGCGGAATCTCGCGGCGGCTTCCAGGCGGATGTCCGCATCCCGCACGGTCCCCAATGCGTCTAGCAGATTCTTGAGTCTCGGTCGGCCCTTCCTGACGGCGGCGGGCAGGTGCCCGCCAAAGAGACAGAGGACGGTATCCACCCGTCGAACGGTGACGCGCAGCGCATGCAGCGCCTCCGGACATTCTCCGAGCCTTGCCGCAGGCTCATGAGCATGCCACTCATCCAGGAGCCGCTGGAGCACTGCAGCGGCGAAGTCGCTGGCTCGGGTCGAGGCATCGATGAGCGGCTGCGCAAGCTCCCCTTTCGGCGAAGGCTCCTCGCGCCAAGGAAGCTCCAGGGAAGCCGCGCGCAGGCCCACGGCGAACTTGTTTTCTTTCGCTGGATCCAGTCCGCATTCGGTGTGCAGCCGTTCCGCGAGGCGCTCGAGGGGAGCGGAATCAGAGCCGATTGCTTCCAGCTCGACGCGGGTCATGACCAATGGGCGGCGACGGCCATTAGTGCGCGTGAATCGGGCCTCATCGAGAGCGATTTCGCCTACGTCCGCGGCCGGATTACCGCGCCGGACGGCGAACCGCTGCCGCGAGTTGCGGACCTCGAACAGGGGGCGAAGCGGCTTCACGCCTGCCACGTCGCGGACGCGGCTTCCAACGGGGCCCGTGGCGTCTCCCAGGCCTTTTATTCCACCTTTGGGGAGCGGCTCAGAGATTTCCCTGCGGTCGGCGGCGTCGTTGCGAGCGGATCGTATGCCCTTCAGAGTCGCCTCGATGCGACCTTCGTTTTCGCGCAGCCGAAGCGCAAACCCAGCGCGAAAAAGACGCCAGTCCTCGGTATCGAGGTAAACATCGTGAAGCTGCTGGGTGGGCCGCGGCTCGATACGGAGGTCTTCCCAGAGAGGGTGCTGCTCGAGCCAGCGCCGAACCACGCCGAGATCCGGGGCCGCCAGCTGCCATTCGACCTCGCGCCCCTCCCCGCCGGCAGAGGGGGCGGCGGTCGCAGCGGCAGCGGGCACGGGGTGTCGGGGTCGGGGGGGCATGGGACCACCAAGAATAAACCCAAATTGACGCTTCCCTGGCCGGTTCCGTATCATGCGCGCCCCCGTGCGGTGGGCGTGGCAGGCAGTGATGCCCGGCTACCGTGGCGCGAGGCCGAGCGGCAGGGCATGATGCTTGGCGACTAGGCCAGGAAGGCGCGTGCGGGCGAGTGGGCGATGCAGTCCGCGTGCCCGTAGCTCAGTTGGATAGAGCACCGGCCTTCTAAGCCGGTGGTCGCAGGTTCGAGTCCTGCCGGGCACGCCAGCCGCCGAAGGGATCCGGCGGGCAGATGCGTCCGGGAGACAGGCGGGCTTGCAGCCGCTTTCGGGCGGGCACCCCGGCCCGCGAGGGCAAGGGGACGGGGATGGATGGAGGCGACAACGGTGGACGTAGCTCAGCTGGTAGAGTCCCGGGTTGTGATCCCGGTTGTCGTGGGTTCGAGTCCCATCGTCCACCCCACTAATTAGATGGGCCGTTAGCTCAGCTGGTAGAGCAGGAGACTCTTAATCTCTTGGTCGTAGGTTCGATCCCTACACGGCCCACCATTTAGCCTTTAAT
>JAKBCR010000404.1 GCA_021807675.1 Pseudomonadota bacterium | reverse complement strand
CGCACAATGGCCTTGGCCGCATCCGGCACGTCGTCCATGCTGCGCAGCGAAAAGTAAATCTGCTTCACATTGTCGGTGCCGGTGAAGTAGCGCGCCACCGAGTACGGGATCAGGATCGTGTTGTCCGAAATCTCCGACTGGCCAAAGTCGTCCACCGACTCGCGAAAGGTCCCGATAATGGTGAAGGGAATGCCTGTGATCGAAAAGCTCTGCCCGACCGCCGCGTCCGCCGAGCCGAACATTTGTTTGGCGAATGGAATCGTCACCACGGCGCATTGGATGTGCGCGCGCTCATCCTCGCCATCCATGAAGCGCCCGTCGGTGACGATCAGGTTGCGCACCATCTGGTACTCGGGCACCACGCCGAGCACCAGCGTGTCCTTGACCACGCCGCCCCCGAAGGCAACCCGGTCGTGCATCTCGAGCACTGGCGAGGAGTACTGGACGCTGGGCAACTGCGCCACCACGGCGCGCTCGTCCTCGCGCGTCAGGTAGTCGTTGTACTCCACGTTTTCCGTGCCCACCGCGCCGCCGCCCGCGTACTCGAGCTCGACCATGTTGGTGCCGATCTTCTCGATCAGGCCGAGCGCATACTCGCGCCCCGTCAGGCCGATCGTGACCACCAGGATCACCGATGCCGAGCCGATCACCATGCCCAGCGCGGTCAGTGCGAAGCGCCCCTTGCTGGCGCGAAACGAATCCACCGCAAGCCGCATCGTCTCCTGAAAGGAGATGGTGCGGCGCGCGCTTTTCAGCATGGCGCGAAAGGCTTCCTGGCGGGCGTGTTCTGCGGCAGTCATTCGTATCGGTCTGGCGTATCGGTCCGGATTCAATCCGCCTCGGCAACTCCCGCTGCACGGGGACTTGCCGAAGCCTGCTTCCAGCTTACCTGTTCGATGCCGGACGACGCCACGAGGCTTCTATTCCGGATCGTATTTGTCGAGCCAGAGCAGCTCCTCGCGCAACTTGATGTAGCCGTGCCAGGGATTGTTGCCCAGCCCATGGCCCTCGCCGGGAAAGACCAGAAAGCTGTGCGGAATGTCGAGCTGCTGGAGAGCGCGTTCGAGGGTAACGCCTTCCAGATAGCTGACGCGCACGTCGTGATTGCCCTGCACAATGTGGGTCGGGGTGCGCACGCGGTCCATGCGGAAGAGCGCGGCCTCGGATTGATAGAGCGCCGGGTTTTGCCACGGCGCGCCGTTCAGATACCAGGCGTCGTCGTAGGTCACATCGTCGTTGCCCCAGTTGGCCGCGTGCTCGACCGCGCCGGCACCGGTGACGGCGACTTTGAAGCGGGTGGTCGCGGTGATGAGCCAGTTGGTCATGTAGCCGCCGTAGCTGTAGCCGCCAACGGCCAGCTTGTCCGGATCGGCAATACCCTCCCCGACCAGCGCGTCCACGCCCGCCAGGATGTCCTCGCCCGGCTTTGACACCAGGTGAGGCCGGATGCCCAGCATGAAAGTGTCCCCGTAGCCGGTCGAGCCGCGATAGTTGGGCCGGAAGACCAGCCAGCCTTTCGCTGCGGCAAGCGTGGCCCAGTCGTACCAGTCAGCCCCGAAGCGGTCGCCGTCGGCGTCGGCCGGGCCACCGTGGATGAAGGTCAACATGCGCAGATGCTTTGCGTTTTCCTTTCCCGGCGGGTAGATCAGGACGCCCTCGACCTCGACGCCATCCGGAGCCTTCCAGCGATAGGTGCGCCAGGTGGGCTGAGCGCGCTCACCAAAGATCGGGTTGAAATGGGTCAACGCAGTAAGCTGGTCGGGGTGCAGCGCGTCGGCGGCCAGATACGCCTGCGCGGGGTGGTTGATCGAAGACTGCTGGACCAGCAGCGCATGGCCCGAACCGGGCGCGGAGAGTGCGCTGTACGAGCCTGCCCGGCCCGGCAAGGCTATGGCCTGGTCGCCATCCACGCGGTAAAGCTGCTCCGCTGTGCCCTTCAGCCCGAGCGCGATCTCGGTGCCGTCGGGCATCCGGATAAAGTTCTCGAACGAACCGGTAAAGTCGCTGCCCAGCCGGGTCGTCTTGCCCGATGCGGCGTCCAGGCGATACAGCCTCCCCTGCACATCCTGATATGGCCCTTCGAGCGAGCCGCCTGCGGCGTGGACGATGAAGTCAAGCGCCGCGCTGTCACTCGACCACCGCAGACCGTCTTCCAGAGCCTGATTGTGGGTAAGCTGTTTCACTTCCCCGCCCTGCGCTGGCACAGAGTAGATTTCAATCTCCGACGGGTTCTCCATGCGATGGCTGAAGGAGTTGGTAAGAAAGGCAATCTGCTTACCGTCCGGCGAGGGGGTAATGTCGTCGATTTCGAGCTTGCTGTGGGCGATGGTCGCGGCATCCGGCGGCAGGGGCGATCGATCGTCCTTTTTCTTCGCGGGGTGGGGCATGGGCACGGCCTTGTCGAGGTGAAGCGCGGCCTCGATCGGAATGGCCAGCAGCACGTCGCCGCGCTCCTGTTCGCGCCAGCGGATCACGTCCTTCCAATCGGCCTTCAGAGCATCTTCCTGCTCCGTGGTGAGCGGCTCGGTCACGGAAAAATCGATGCGTTTGCCGTCCGCCGACCAGGCGAAGCTGTGCGCATCGAGCCTTTCCGTGTAGAGCGGCTGCGCTTCGCCGCCCGCGACCGAGATCACCCATATCCGCGTGGTCGTCTCGTCGGCATCGCCGGCCTTGCGAGCAACCGGAGCCGCTTTGGCGTCCCCGCTCGCAGCCTCGTCTGCGTCGTCTGCGTCCGGTCCGCCCGTCAGATCGCGATCGGAAAGAAAGGCAATCCATTTCCCGTCGGGACTCCACTTCGGGTTTTCGTCCGTGCCGGACTGGGTCAGCGGGCGCAATCCCTCCGGCGCGCTCCACAGCCAGAGCACGTGGCGGAAGTGATTCGCCTTCCAGTCCGGGGCCTCGGTCGCGATCACTGCCGCCGCGCCGTCAGGCGAAAGCTGCGCGGCGGTAATTTCCGTTGTGT
>JAKBCR010000122.1 GCA_021807675.1 Pseudomonadota bacterium | reverse complement strand
CCTCTCCATGATGCGCGACCCGGACATCGAGGCGCTGGTGCGCCTGAACACCCTCTCGCCGCTCCTCCTCACGAAATACGTCGTGCGCACCATGATGGCCGAGCGTGAGGGCCGCATCGTCACTATCTCGAGCATCGTCGCCTCGAACGGCTACAAGGGGCTCTCCGCCTATTCCGCGACCAAGGCCTCGCTCGAGGGCTTCACCCGCTCACTCGCGCGCGAGGTCGGCCCGCTCGGCATCACGGTCAACGCCGTCGCTCCGGGGTTCGTGGACACGGCCTTGACGCAGGCGCTCTCCGATAAAGCGCGAGAGCAGATCACGCGCCGCAGCGCCCTTCGGCGTATGGTGGAGCCGGACGATGTGGCCGGTGCCGTCGAGTACCTTCTGGGCGAGAAGGCACGCAACGTCACCGGCACCGTTCTGACCGTGGACGCCGGCAACACGGCTTGAGCGACTGACCGGCATGTCGGACTGCGTGCTCATCTTTGCACAGGCGGCCAACGTCGCGCCTGTGGCCGCCGGCAACGAAGGCACTGTCCGCAAAACGGCCGCAGGCCGGTTTTGCCAATCGACTCAAGGCATCTCATGCGACCCGAGACCATAGCCCTGCACGGCGGCTTCGACTGCGATCCGACCACGAAGTCGGTGGCGGTGCCCATCTATCAGACCGTCGCGTACTCCTTCGACAGCGCCGAGCATGGCGCCGCGCTCTTCAATCTGGAAGTGGACGGCTACCGCTATTCGCGCATCGCCAACCCGACCGTCGATGTGCTCGAGGAGCGGATGATGCAGCTCGAGGGCGGCAGGGGCGCGCTCTGCGTGAGCTCCGGGCAGGCGGCGCTGCACTTCGCGGTGCTCGCCGTGACGGAGGCCGGGCGGAACGTCGTCTCCGTGCCGCAGCTCTACGGCACGACGCATACGCTCTTGGGTCACCTCCTGCCGAAGCTCGGCATCGGCGCGAAGTTCGCCGACTCCGATCGGCCGGAGGCGATCGCGGCGCTCATCGACGAGAACACGCGCGCGGTCTTCTGCGAGACGGTCGGCAATCCCGCCGGCAACGTCTGCGACATCGAGGCGCTGGCCGAGGTGGCGCATCGGGCGGCGGTGCCCCTCATCGTCGACAACACCGTGCCGACCCCGATCCTCGTGCGGCCGATCGACTACGGGGCCGATGTCGTCGTGCACTCGCTCACCAAGTTCCTGGGCGGCCACGGCACCACCATGGGGGGCATCATCATCGACAGCGGAAAGTTTCCGTGGACACGGTACGCGGCGCGTTACCCGATGCTGACGGAGCCCGATGAGTCCTATCACGGATTGGTTTATACGGATCACTACGGTCCGACCGCCTACATCGGACGCTGCCGAAGCGTGTTCCAGCGCGCGCTGGGGGCCGTCCTCTCGCCGTTCAGCGCATTCCTGCTCCTGCAGGGCATCGAGACCGTGGCACTGCGTATGGAGCGCCACGTCGAGAATGCCCGCCGCGTGGCCGAGTTCCTGCGCGCCGACCCGCGCGTCACGTCCGTGAGCTACGCGGGCTTTCCCGAGAGCCCCTACTACCCGCTCGTGCAGAAGTACCTGAAGGGCAAGACCTGCTCGCTTCTCACCTTCGCGGTCCGTGGCGGCCATGACGGCGGCACGCGGTTCTATGACGCGCTCAAGCTCTTCAAGCGCCTCGTGAACCTCGGGGACGCGAAGTCACTCGCCTGCCACCCCGCCTCGAGCACGCACCGGCAGATGTCGCCCGAGCAGCAGCGCCTCGCGGGCATCGGCCCCGAGACCCTGCGCCTGAGCATCGGCATCGAGCACATCGACGACATCCTCGCCGACCTCGATCAGGCCCTCGCCGCGGCGGTTCCCGGCTGAGCGGAGTCCTCGATGACGGCAGAGCACATCGCACCCCCGGTGGCGGCATTGTTTCCCGGGAAAGAAGTCCGCGAGAGCGTGGAAGACCGTCTGACCCGCGCGCTCGCCGATGCGGCGCAGCGCGTCCTCGCGGGCCCGGTCATGCCCGACATCGACCTGGTGGCGCTGCGCCGGGAGCTCGCGGCCTTCGACTTCAGCGCGCCCCGGCCGCTTCAGGAGCTCATCGACTGGGCCATCGGGAGCCTGGAGCACGGCACGGTGCACATGACGCACCCGCGCTACTTCGGGCTCTTCAACCCGCCGGCCAACTTTCCTTCCCAGTGCGCCGACCGCATCTCCGGGGCCTTCAATCCGCAGCTCGCGAGCTCCGGCTCCTCGCCGGCGCCGGTCGCCATCGAGCAGCACGTGATCCGCGCTTTCGCACGGCGGGCGGGATTGCCCGAGGACTCCACCGGCCACTTCACGACGAACGGCTCCGAGGCCAATTGCACGGCCCTCATTTGCGCGCTGACGCGAGCGGACCCCGCATTCGCCGATGAGGGAGTGCGCGTCTTCCAAGGACCCGTTGCGATGTATACCTCGCGCGAGTGCCAGCCCGCGTGGCACAAGATCGCGCATCAGTCGGGCATCGGGCGCTCGGCCCTCAAGCTCATCGCGACCGATGGGGCGGGGCGCATGGAGGTCCGCGCGCTGGCCGAGGCAGTCCGCGAGGATCGCCGCCGGGGCATCGTGCCGGTGTTGATTTCCGCGACCGCCGGCACGACCGGAGCGGGGATGGTCGATCCGCTCGAGCCCTGCGCAACCCTCGCGCGCGAGTGCAACATCTGGTACCACGTCGATGCGGCCTGGGGCGGCGCGGCGCTCTGCTCCGATCGGCTGCGCGGCGAGCTCGCCGGCATCGAGCTCGCCGACTCCGTGACGATCGATGCGCACAAGTGGCTCGCCACGACCATGGGCTGCGGCATGTTCATCACCCGCGAGCCGGCGATCTTGAGCGAAGCCTTCCGCGTGGGCGCCGAGTTCATGCCTTCGAGCGCCATCGGCATCGACCCTTACCTCAACAGCGTGCAGTGGTCACGCCGCTTCATGGGGCTCAGGCTCTTCCTCTCGCTCGCCGCGGCGGGGTGGCAGGGATATGGCGCGCACGTGGAGCGGGCGGTGCAGGTGATCGAGTGCGCGAAGGCGCGCCTCCTCGCCAGGGGCTGGAGCGTCGTCAACGACTCGCGGCTTGCCGTGCTCTGCGTGCTGCCGCCCGCAGGCTCACCGCCGGTGCGCGAGATCGTGAGCCGAGTGCTGGCTTCCCGCCGTGCCTGGGTGGCCGTCGCCAAGCTCGAGGGGCGGGACGTGCTGAGGATCTGCGCCACGCACGGCGAGACGACCCTCACGGATATCGATGAGCTGGTGGCGGCGCTGGAGGCCGCGCGCTGAGGCAGGATGTGGCGTGCGCGCGTCAGCCGCCCAGGCGCCGATATCGGTACCGCGTTGGCGAGGGGCTGCCAGCCTGATGTATGATTGCCACACGCCTCGTCCGGAATCCTGCGTGAGCACGGCCCCGTTGCGTGCCCGAAGCCGATCCTTTGCCCGGAGCGGCTACGCTGGAAGTGTCGGAAAGCCCAGAATCAACTCCCGTGCCTGATGTTGCCGATTCGCCGGCGCCGGTGCCCGCTGGCGGCGCCCCAGAGCGGATGGAGGGACCCGGCGGAGACGTCGAGGGCTACATCCAGCCTCCCACCCAGGCCTCCTTCCAGGAGCTCGCCTGGCGGCAGATCGGCACACGCTCCCGGCGCCTTTTCCTGCAGGTGGGGCTGCCCTGGGCAGCCGCTCTGCTCGTCGGACTGATCTCGGTGCTCTATGCCAACTGGAGCACGGACGCCTATGACGTCTTCATCGCTTGGATCGCCGGCCGCCCATGGCTCGCCTTCCTGGTGACGCCCGGGCTCATGGTCTTCTCCGTCTTTCTGACCCGCCGTTGGTTCTACGGGGCCGAAGGCAGCGGTATCCCCCAGGTCATCGCCGCGATCCACGCGCCGCGCGCGAAGAACGACACGCTGATGCGCCGCTTGTTCGGCCTGCGTGTCATCTTCGGCAAGATCGGCGTGTCGCTCCTGGGCTTCCTCGGCGGCGCCAGCATCGGCCGCGAGGGACCGACGGTGCACATCGGCGCGGCGATCATGGCGGAGACGCGTCGCTTCTACCCCCACAAGAGCCTGCGGCTCGAGCGCCAGCTGCTGCTGGCGGGGGCGGCCGCGGGCCTTTCCGGCGCATTCAACACGCCGCTCGCGGGCGTCATCTTCGCCATCGAGGAGATCGCGCGGGACTTCGAGAGCCGAACCAACGGAACCATGATCACGGCCGTGGTGTTCGCGGGGCTCACGTCCCTGGCGCTCGCCGGTAACTATCTCTACTTCGGCCAGCTCAATGTGACGCAGACGCTGCACATCTCGTTCGCGCTGCCGGTCGTGGCCGCCGCGGTCGCGTGCGGGCTCCTCGGCGCGGCGTTCAATCTTGCGATACTCCATTGGGCCAGATGGATGCCGAAGCCCGTGCGCCTGCTCAAGACAGCCCGTCCGCTCTGGTATGCGCTCTTGAGCGGCCTCATCGTTGCCACGATCGGGGTGGTCAGCCGCGGGCAGACCTGGGGCAGCGGCTACGATCAGGCGCGGGCGCTGCTTCACGGCACCGCTCCATTGAGCGAAGCGTTCGGCCTCACGAAGTGGGCGTCGCTGATCGTCACCTACCTCGCGGGCCTGCCGGGCGGACTTTTCTCGCCGTCACTGTCGATCGGGGCCGGCATCGCGCAATGGGTGCACTACCTCTTCTCCTGGACGTCGATGGCCGACGTCATTGCGCTCTGCATGACAGGCTATCTCGCCGCGGTGACGCAATCGCCGATCACCTCGTTCGTGATCGTCATGGAGATGACCAACGGCACGGGGATGGTGATCCCGATGATGGCGACCGCGGTGGTGGCGGCGCGCATCGCCCGGCTCTTCACCCCGCCGCTCTACGAGGCTCTAGCGGAGCAGAAGTACTACGATTACGAGCCGCCGCCGGAAAGCGGCATTGCGCGCGAGCCGGCGCCGTAAACTAGCGTGCGCGCCTTGCGACCGCGGCCCGACCCCGATAGACTAAGCTTAGTTTAGTCCAGGGCGCCGCCATGATCAAGGTCATCAACATTCACGAGGCGAAGACGCATCTTTCTCGGATAATCGATGAAGTGGCGGCGGGAAGGGAGGTCGTGATCGCCAAGTCAGGCAAGCCGATGGCCCGGTTGAGCCCGATCACCGAGTCCGTGAAGAAAAAGCGATTGGGACTGCTCAAAGGGAGGATCAGCGTTCCTGACGATTTCAACGTACCGCTTCCCGACGAAGTCTTGGCGACGTTCGAAGGACGCCAGCCTTGAGGGTGCTGCTCGATACGCACCTGATTCTTTGGGCTCTCGGCTCGCCGTCGAAGCTTTCCGCCAAGACGAGGCAAAAAATCGAATCGAGTGAAGTGTTCGCGAGCGCGGCATCGATTTGGGAGATCAGCATCAAGTCCGCGCTCGGCAAGCTCGCCGCCGACCCGAAGGAAGTGCTTTCTGCGATCGAGCCGGCGGGATTCGACCACCTGCCCATCGTCGGTGAGCACGCCGCCAAGGTGGCGGAGCTGGCACCTCTGCACCAGGATCCGTTCGATCGGCTGCTCGTCGCGCAAGCTTGGGTCGAGCACATGATTCTGCTGACGGACGATGACGCGCTCGGCGGCTACGGACCCTTAGTTGAGGTGGTGTAGACAGCGCGGACCTGCGAGTCACTCGCGTGTCTCGGCGACGGCCCGGGCGCGAGCCGCCGCCGGAGAGCCGCATCGCGCGCGAGCCGGCGTCCGCGGCGTAAAGATCAAGTCAGCCCGATGAAGTCAGCCCGGTGCAGCCGGCGCGGCCAACACCCGCTCGACCATCGCCTCCACTGATGCGATGGAGGCGAAGCTCTCAGGCGTGATCTCCCCGGGCGGGATGGTGAGGTTGAATTCCGCCTCGATGGCGAGCATGAGGCTCACCATCTTGATGGAGCTGATGCCGAGATCCGCGAGGCGGGCGTCGACCGCGAGCGGGCGGGTCGCGGCGGGATTGCCAAGAATCTGGCGGATGAGGCCGAGCAGCCGCTCACGCGGCGTGAGGGGCGACATGCGGAATCGGCCGGTTTCGCTGGCGCTCATGCGGCAATCATACCTCCGTCAGAGGCTGCCGGCGCGAGCCACTTCTCACCGCGGCGAGCAGAGCGAGCCAGTTGCGGTACAGGCTCACCGCCGCGCGGCGCCAGGGCGCACGCAGACCCGCCGCCAGAGACTCGGTCGGGAAATCCACAAAGCGCGCCGGATCGCGCGTGGCCTCGACCTCCCGTCGGTACCGCGCCAACGCTTCAAGTCCCGGCTCGCAGAAGTAGCTCTGAGGCAGGGTAGGCCAGACAGCCTGCTCGCCCCGCAGAAAGCGGCCGACATCGCGGCGGTATTCCTTGAGAAGGGTCACGGGCTCGTACTCCGGGTGGCCCTGAAAGCAGACGAGCAGACCGCGGCCGCCGCGCACGAAAAGATCGGCCCCGCTCTCACGCGAGGCGCTGAGGACCTCGAACCCGGCCGCCTGCAGCTCCTCCACCGGCAACTCGTTCCAGCGCGAATGCGGCGTGGCAAGCGGCGATGACACCTCGCGCAGCAACGGATGCTCCCGGAGGAGCGTGTGCTCGAAGATGCCAAAGCACTTCTCGGGGAGCCGCCGCCGCCTCACCCCGGCGAGCGCCTGTGCAGCGGCGTGCGCCGCGAGACACGACCAGATGCTGGAAGCGGTGTGTCTCTGCGCCCATTGGACGAGCCGCACCATGCTCGCCCAATACGGCTCCGCCTCCAGGGTCGGCTCGCGCGGCTCCATCCCCGTGACGATCAGCGCATCCGGAGGCTCAGCCATGAGCGCCTCCAGCGGGATGTAACTTCGGGCGATCCGCTCGAGCGCCTGCTTCCCTCGGGGCACCTGCGGCAGCCAGGTGCGCAGCAGCCGTACCGGCAGCGAGGCGGCCGCAGCGCCGAGGAGCGAGCCGAACTGGCGCTCGGTCGCTTCGAGCGCCGCATCGGGCATATTGTTAACGAGGGCGACCACGATCGCGCCGTCTTGCGGGCGGCGCTCGCCGCGCTCCTCGATCGTGAGCGGCATGGGGGTTTTACTTTATTGGTCGGTAGTGTGATCGCAGTCTGGCGGGTGCCGGAGGTCTATACTATCGTTCACGCAGAACGAGAACCTAGAGCAGGATTGCTTAAGTGAACGACCTGTCCGTCGCTCCCACGGGCACCGTCAGTCCCCTTTCGCCGCAGAGGCTCGCGGCCCGCGCGGAGGCCGTCGCCACCGTTGCGGCGTCCCACGCCGGCGAGGTCGATGGCGCCAGCAGGTTCCCCGCCGAGGCGTTTGCCGCAATCAAGGCGCAGCGGCTGCTCGGCATCCAGGTGCCGCAGGCCCTGGGCGGCGAGGGAGCGGCCGTGCGGGACGTTGCCGATGTCTGTTTCCGCCTGGGCCAGGGCTGCTCCTCCACGGCCATGATCTATGCGATGCACCAGGTGAAGGTCGGGTGTCTGGTGCGCCACGGGCAGTCGAGCGCGGCCATCCGCACGCTCCTCGGTCGAGTCTGCAGCGAGCAGCTGCTCCTCGCCTCCTCGACGACGGAAGGTCAGGGCGGCGGCAACGTCCGCGCGAGCGAGGCGGCGGTCGATTATCAAGAGGGGCGGATCAGCCTCGAGAGGCGCGCGACCGTCATTTCTTACGGTGCGGATGCCGACGGCATCGTCACCACCGCGCGCCGGACGGCCGACGCGGCGGCGTCCGATCAGGTGCTGGTCGCTTTCCTCAAGAGTGACTACACGCTGACGCGGCTTCAGGGTTGGAACACGCTGGGCATGCGCGGCACGTGCAGCGAAGGCTACGTTCTGCGTGCCTCGGGGACTTGCGATCAGATCGTCCCGGCGCCCTACGAGACCATCCACGCGCAAACGATGGTGCCGCTTGCGCATCTTTACTGGGGGTCCGTGTGGGCGGGGATCGCCGCGGGCGCCACTGCGCGCGCGCAGACTTTCGTCCGTAACGCGGCCCGTCAGTCCGGCGGCCAGTTGCCTCCCGGGGCGCCGCAGTTGACTCAGGCGCTCCTGAAGCTGCGAACCCTGCGCGGAATGCTCGCCACTGCGCTCGGCGCGTATGAGAGCCGCATGGACGATCCGAAGGCGCTCGCCTCGCTGCAGTTCCAGTCGCTGATTACCCTCACGAAGGTCGAGGCCTCGGAGCTGGCGGTCGCGACGGTACTCACGGCGCTGCGGGTCTGCGGGTTGTCCGGTTACCGCTGCGACGGCGAGTTCAGCGTGGAGCGCCAGCTCCGCGACATCCTGTCCTCACCGCTCATGATCAACAACGACCGCATCCTGGCGAGCCTCGCCAACACCTCGCTCCTGACGCCCATGCCGGTATCGCTCCGTGATTGACCCCGCGGCAGCCGATCCGCTCGAGCCCATCGGGGCGGCGCTTTTCCGGCCGATCGGCGCCCCGGGCGTGTACGCGCGCACGGGGCTCTATGTCGATGTGATGCAGCGGCTGGACGCCTACGTGAGTGGCATGCGGGACGCCAGCGCGGAGGTGCTGCGCTTTCCGCCCGTGATGAGCCGCGCGCAGCTCGAGAAGTCGGGATACCTCAAGAGCTTCCCCAACCTGCTCGGCTGCGTCTGTGCATTGCACGGCACGGAGACGGAGATCCGCGCCGCCGCGGAGAGCTATGAATCAGGCGGAGACTGGACTCGATCGCTGGCTCCCTCCGACCTGGTGTTATCACCCGCGGCCTGCTATCCCGTGTACCCGCTCGCCGCCGAGCGCGGGCCCGTGCCGCAGGACGGTTGGATATTCGACGTCGCCGCCGACTGCTTCCGCCGGGAGCCCTCCGGCGCGCTCGATCGCCTGCAGTCCTTCAGGATGCGGGAATTCGTCCGCATCGGCACGCCGCAGTCGGTTCAGGGGTTTCGGGAGGAGTGGCTCGGACGTGCCCCGGGAATCGCCGAGGAGCTTGGGCTTCCCTGCGGGGTGGAGGTGGCGAGCGACCCTTTCTTCGGGCGGACGGGCCAGGTGATGGCCGTCAGCCAGCGGCTGCAGTCGCTCAAATTCGAGCTCCTGATTCCGTATCACCCCGGGGCGGCACCGACCGCCTGCATGAGCTTCAACTACCATCGCGAGCACTTCGGGACGACCTGGGGCCTTCAAAGCGCCGACGGAGATGTCGCGCACACCGGCTGTGTCGCCTTCGGCATGGACCGGCTGACCGTGGCGCTCTTCTGTGTCCATGGGCTCGATCCGAGCCGCTGGCCGGCCTCGGCGAGGCATGCCCTGGCTCTCTAGGGTTACGCTATAGGGTTACGCTCCCACGTGCCACTCGATCCGCACGCCAAACGATTCCTCGACAGGTTGGCGGCGGCCGCGCCGCGCGGCCCCGGTGCGCTCAGCATCGGGCAGCGGCGCGCCTCCCTCGAGCAGCTCCTGGGCTTCGGGGGAGAGCCCGAGGCGGTCGCCCGGCTCGAGAAGCGCTCGATCCCGGGGCCGGCCGGAGCACTGCGGATATGGGTCTATACGCCGGCGGGGGCGCCCATGGGGCTCCTTCCGGGGCTCGTGTACTTCCATGGCGGAGGGCTCGTCGCCGGCAGTCTCGAGACGCACGATGGCATCTGCCGGTCCCTGACGAATGCGAGCGGCTGCAGGCTGATCTCGGTCGGTTATCGGCTGGGGCCCGAGGCGCCTTTCCCGGCCGCGGTGCTCGATGCCTGTGCGGCGACGCGCTGGGTGGCCGACCACGCGGGCCGGCTTGGCATCGATGCTCACGCTCTCGGGGTCTCGGGGGACTCGGCCGGGGGCACCATTGCCGCCGGGGTCGCGCAAATCCTCTCGGCCGAGAGCGGGCCGCGCCTCGCCCTGCAGTGCCTGCTCTGTCCGATTCTGGACTACCAGGCGGCAACACCGTCGCGAGAGGCGTTCGGCTTCGGCTACCTGCTCGACCGGGAGACGCTCCAGGACGATCTCAGGCACTATATGGGCGATTCTGTGGCTGCGGACGATCCGCGCATCTGCCCGTCTCGGGCGCAGCGCCTGGAAGGGCTGCCGCCGGCCTGCATTCACACGGCCGAGTGCGACCCGCTGCGGGATGAGGGCGCCGCCTACGCCGCGCGGCTCGAGCAGGCGGGCGTGCGGGTGAGCTATCGCTGCCATCCCGGCATGATCCATCTTTTCTATGGCCTTGAGACCGTGATCCCCTACGCGGCCACCGCCTACCGCCTGCTGGGCGCGGACATCCGCGCACTATTCGAATCGAGAGAGAGGCCATGAGCCCGAACGCCCCCCGCCCCGAATCCGACCGCTCTCAAGTGGAGGCAATCCTGCGCGAGCTCTATGCCGCCCGCGTGGGGGGCGAGCTCGACCGGCTCTGCGCCTTGTTCGCGCCCGATGCGGTGCTCAAGATCTCAGGCTCCAGCGATGGGAAGCCCATCGCCATCACCGCGCGCGGGGCGCAGGAGATCCGCGGCTGGCTCGGGGTGCTCGTCAAGACCTTCCGGCTTTCCCGGCAAGAGATCCTGTCGACGGTGATTGACGGGTCCCGGGGTGTGGTTCACTGGCGGGCGGGCATTCACTCCCGGATCACGGGCGTGAGTGTGCCGACGGAGCTGGTGGACCTGTTCGAGGTGAAGGACGGACACATTGCCTCTTACGTGGAGCTCTTCGTCCCGGCCTGAAGGCGGCGGGCAAAATTCCGCTAGGAGCGCGGGCGGCGCCTCGTCTAAGATGCACAAAACAATATGAACGCGAAGGTGATCCAGGGATCGCCCGCCGGGGAGCGTCCCGGGCTGCGCCAGCCCCTCTACTTTCCCTCGGGCAAAGATCAATTGTTCGGCTGGCTTCACCAGCCGACCAGCGCGGACGTGTCCGGCTGGGGGATCGTGATCTGCAAGCCGTTCGGTTATGAAGCATTGTGTGCTCATCGCAGCGTGCGCACATTCGCCGACGCTGCCGTGACCCTCAACATGCCCGTGCTGCGATTCGATTACCTGGGGACTGGCGATTCCGCCGACATTGATCCCACCGCTGACCAAGTGGAGCTTTGGATACGCGACATAGTCAATGCGGTGCTCGAGCTGCGGCGCCTGACCGGGGTGTCACGCGTATGTCTGCTCGGATTCCGCTTGGGCGCTTTGCTTGCGCTGCTTGCCACCAGAGAGTGTCAGGTGGATGCGCTTGCGCTAGTTGCGCCGGTGCTGAGCGGCAAACGCTATCTGCGGGAGGCGCGCACGCTGCAGTTGGCGGCGGAAGCTGCCGAAGCGGAGAACTCCTGTAGTGGGCTGGTGCGCCCCGTGCCGAGCGCCGATCCACGAGGCATGGAAGTCAGCGGCTATCCCCTGTCCGAGGCGACTCTTGCCAGCCTCTCGCGCATCGATATGGTGGCCGGGTCCCCACCGAGAGTATCGCAAACTCTGGTCGTCGACCGCAGCGATTTGCCGGTTGCACGCGCCTGGGCGAACGCACTGACTCAAGGTGGTGCTAGAGTTGAGTATCACGCGCATCCTGGCTTCGTCGAGATGATGTTGGCGGCGCCCCAGTTTGCGAAGCTCCCTGAAGAAATGTTGCGAGCCACTTGCACGTGGCTCCGCCGGCTTCGTGATGAGCCGTCTAGTCGGGCACTCGGCACGCCGGCTTCCCGAGATACACGTGCAACGGAACTCGTGCTGGAAGGCGAGGGCGGCGGTTTCATCGCAGAGCACGCCGTGCTCATTGGCTCGGATGAGGCGGTGTTCGGTATTGTCACCACGCCTCGCCGCGACGAATGCCGCCGGCGCGCGGTCATATTGCTCAACACTGGGGCCGATTACCATATGGGCGCCAGTCGCATGTATGTGTCCCTCGCGCGCCGCTGGGCGCGCTGCGGCTATTACGTGCTGCGGATGGACATGGCAGGACTGGGTGACAGCCCGACTAGACCGGGAAGGCGCGACAACGAGGTGTTTCCGCCTGAGGCGGTGGACGACATTCGCGCCGCCATCGACTTCATGCTTACACGCTATGGGATTCGCGAAACCAACCTCGTCGGACTCTGCTCTGGCGCGTATCATGCGCTACGGGCGGCTGCGGCTGGCCTGCCGCTGAAACGCGCGCTGATGGTGAACGCGGCGAACTACTATTGGAGTGAAAGCATGACCCTCGAGGGTCTGCAGCTCGTGGAAGTCGTGCGAAACCCGGGAGTATACCGGGATCGGATCTTCTCGGGACGCGCATGGAAGCGGTTTCTGACGGGCCAGGTCAACGTCTGGCGCATAGTGAAGATCTATCTCAATCGCCCTTTGCTCGAGTTGCAATCGAAATTGCGCGATGCGGCCCGTTCGATCGGGATCCGGTTGCGGCACGACCTTGGCCGGGAGCTCGAGACGGTGATTAGGCGCGGAATTCGGGTGGTGTTCGTCTTCGCGCGCGGCGAGCCGGGGCTCGATCTCCTGAAGATCGAGGCGGGCTCGATGATCAGGCGCCTGGGCGAGCAATGCCGCGTGCGCATCATCGACAGCGCCGATCACACCTTCAGCCGCAGCGGTCCGCGCAAAGTGCTTGAAGACGTGCTCAGCGAAGAACTCTTTGCCCGCCAAGAGGCGAGGTTGGCGGCCGACGCCGAAAGTGACCATCGCTTCCCTGATCCGGCCGGAGCGAGGGTCGCGAAGATCAAGTAACGCTGACATCACCTCTTCCGGGGCCGCGACCATACTTCAGCCGCAGCGGTCCGCCTCTAGGGTGGCGCAAGCGCAGCAAGCGCCGCTGGTCTGAAGCCTGCATCGGCGCGATGGGTTTCCTCTGGGCCGAACCGGCCCGGAGAGGCGGGTCAGGATTACGCTTAGGCGAACTTCTTGCCGGAGCGCCGCCCACGCAGCGCGGCGAGGCCGCCCGCGAGCAGTGTCAGTGCGGCCATGGCGCCGGCAGGATCGATTTCCGGGGCGGCAGCGGGCTGTTGGTCACACTTGTCCTTGTCCTTGT
>JAKBCR010000403.1 GCA_021807675.1 Pseudomonadota bacterium | reverse complement strand
GTACCTCGCCGTCGATCTCAGCACCTTTCTGCTCGATGCCAAGGGCGTGCTGCGGCGCGAGTGGCGCAAGGTGAAGGTGCCGGGGCACGCGGAGGAAGTGCTTGAAGCAGCGAAGTCTCTCTGATCCCGGGCGCCCGCCGCCCGGGGCCGGCGCCCTCGAGAGCAACGGCGCGGCGCGCGCCGCGGAACGGCCGGAGCCGAGATCGAGGCCGCGCGACGGGCTGCGCATCTTCGTGCTCGATACCAACGTGCTGATGCACGACCCGACGGCCATCTTCCGGTTCGAGGAGCACGACGTCTATCTGCCGATGGTGGTGCTCGAGGAGCTCGATGCGCACAAGAAAGGCATGTCCGAAGCCTCGCGCAACGTGCGCCAGGTGAGCCGTTTCCTCGATGACATGATGCGCGATGTCACCAAGGAGCAGATCGACCGCGGGCTCGCGCTTCCGAGCGGATACTCGGGCAATCACGGCAAGCGCCCCTCCTCCGGAAAGCTGTTCTTCCAGACCCGTCAGCTCTCGAGCGCACTGCCGCAGAGTCTTCCGGGCCAGGGCAACGACAACGCGATCCTCGCGCAGACGCTCGCGCTGCAGAACGAGAAGCAGGACGCCCGCGTCATCCTGGTGTCGAAGGACATCAACCTGCGGATCAAGGCCGCGGTTCTCGGCGTGCACGCCGAGGACTACTACAGCGACAAGACGCTCGAGGACTCCGACGTTCTCTACAGCGGCGTCACCGCCCTGCCGCCCGATTTCTGGGAGCAGCACGGCCAGGGCATGCGCTCCTGGAAGGACGGCGAGCGCACGTTCTACGAGATCACCGGACCGGCGGTGCGGGAGTGGCAGCCCAACCAGGGCGTGTACGAGGACTCCCCCCAGGGCATCGAAGGGGTCGTGCGCCGCTTGAGCGGCGATACCGCCGTGATCGAGCTCATGCGCGACCATCGCAACGATCGGCACAACGTGTGGGGCATCACGGCGCGCAACCGCGAGCAGAACTTCGCGCTCAACCTGCTCATGGACCCGGAGATCGATTTCGTGACGGTGCTCGGACCGGCGGGCACGGGCAAGACCCTGCTCGCGCTCGCCGCGGGCCTCATGCAGACGCTCGAGAGCAACCGGTTCGTCGAGATCATCATGACCCGGGTGACCATCCCGCTCGGGGAGGACATCGGTTTCCTGCCGGGCACCGAGGAGGAAAAGATGGAGCCCTGGATGGGGGCCCTCATGGACAATCTGGAGGTGCTCATGGGCGGCCAGGAAGGCGGCAACTGGGGCCGCGCGGCGACCAATGACCTGCTGCGCAACCGGATCAAGATTCGCTCGCTCAACTTCATGCGCGGGCGCACCTTCCTCAACCGGTTCCTGATCCTCGATGAGGCGCAGAATCTCACGCCCAAGCAGATGAAGGCGCTCGTCACCCGCGCCGGTCCCGGCACCAAGCTCGCCTGCCTGGGCAACGTGGCGCAGATCGATACGCCGTACCTCACGGAAACCACCTCCGGCCTGACCTATGCCGTGAACCGTTTCCGCGGCTGGCCGCACTCCGGCCACGTCACTCTGGTTCGCGGTGAGCGCTCCCGGCTGGCGGACTTCGCCTCGGATATGCTGTAAGCTGCTCCCTGGGCGGGGGGCCGCTCGCCGGCCGCTCGATGGACTTGTAAGCCACTGTATTCAATGGAAACCGGCTGCTCTGGCCGCGGTCGAACACTCATGCGCGCCTTCGTTCCGGTCGTGCTCGCCGCCTTCGTGAATGCCACGATGGTCGCGGCCGCTGCCCAGCCCCTGATCCCGATGACCACCGGCCTGCCGTCGGCGATCACCTCGGAGCTGCCCGACCTCGGCAGCGCCGCTCAGGCGGCCCTGCCGATGAGCGAGCAATACCAGATCGGCTATTCGGAGGCGATGCAGCTGCGCGAGCAGCATCAGCTGCTCGAGGACCCCGAAGTGTCGGAGTACCTCAACTGGATCGGCAAGCGCCTCGCCTCGCAGAGCAAGATGGGCGGCGCCGACTTCCATTACCTGTGCGTCAACACCCCGGTCATCAACTCCGCCGCGGCGCCGGGCGGTTGGATCTTCATCAATAGCGGCATCATCCTCTTCACCAATACCGAGTCGGAGCTCGCCGCAGTGATGGCGCACGAGACGGCGCACGTCACGCAGATGCACATCGCGCGCGAGGTGCTCAACCAGCAGCACCAGAGCGTGGAGTCGATCGCGACCATGCTGGCCGCCATCCTGCTCGGCGCCGCGGGCGGGGGCGGGGGCGATGCGATCATGGGCGGCATGGTGGCCTCCCAGGGACTCGCCGCCCAGGAGGAGATCGACTACAGCCGCCAGGTGGAAGAGGAAGCCGACCGCGTCGGCATGACCTATCTCGCGGCGGCCGGGTTCGACCCGCAGGCGATGGCCGACATCTGGGAGAAGATGATGCGCATGAGCGGGGTCCAGGACGACTGGGTGCCCGCCGTTCTCCAGGACCACCCGATCGACTCCGTGCGCATCGCCGACGCCCGCGATCGCGCCGCCCAGTACCCCCCCGTTCCGGATACGAGCTCGCCCGACTATTACCTGATCAGGGCGCGGGTGCGCGTGCTCACCGCCTCGAGCGGCGAGGACCTTCAGCGCCAGTACGCGGAGCGGATCGCGCGGGGCGATCACCGCCTCGGCACGATGTACGGCGATGCGCTCGCGCTCATGGAGGACAACGAGGCCGCGCGGGCCGTGCCCATCCTCGAAACCCTCATCCGGCAGCACGGTGAGCTCCATCTGCTGTACTCCGCGCTCGGACAGGCCGAGGCGAAAGCCGGCCGCATGAAGCAGGCGCTCGCGACCTTCCGTCAGGCCGAGCGGCTCTTTCCCGACAACGTGCCCGTGACGGTCCGCTACGCGCAGACCCTCATGGCCGACGGAGACAACCGCGAGGCTCACGCTCTGCTGCTCCATCTGTTCGACAACGTGCAGGCCGCCATTGAG
>JAKBCR010000402.1 GCA_021807675.1 Pseudomonadota bacterium | reverse complement strand
CGTCCGATTAGATCACTGACCTCTCGTTGCCGCAGCAGCCGAGCCTCGCGTAGATCCGGCGCATCGTCCTCCCCTATCTCGAATTTCGCCACGGCAACGGGGCCGTCTTTGCGATAGCCCTCGACATCGCTTTCCTCGGAGAAACGTCGGCGCAGAACCGACAGCGACTCTCGGATCACCTCGCGGTGCTTGCCGGTCAGAGCCTTGCGGAACGCTGCCACGGCGCCATCCAGCCCCTCGGGCGCGTGCTCGATGCAGTAGATCAAGTCATGCGCGTCCTTGCGCTCGAATCGCTGGTCGAACGCAAGTGCCTTGAGGCAGGTGAAGCTCACGAGATTGGCATGCTTCACGGCTTCGGTCGCGATCCCGGCGCCACCGAGGAGCTCGGCGCGGATTTCCGTCACCTGGTGCAGATCGAATACGATCGAGGAATGCGGGATGTTGAGCGCGGAAATCGCGCCCTCCGTCGGCAGCGGCTGGACCTTGCCACCAGCAATCTCGGGTGCATCGGCCAGCAGCTCGAGCATCATCAGAGCGCCGTGCTCGGTCCGGGCCTGCCAGCGCCAGGAGAGCTTCTGACCGTTGTCGTTGGTAGCGCGCTCGAACCCGAGTCTGTGAAGGTTGTCCTCGAGCGTGTGATATGCGTCGGTGTCGGTAAGGATCTGCAGGTCGATGACGATGTCCACGTCCTGCGTGCCCGCATGGGGCGGCACATCGGGCGGCCGAGCCCGGACGAGGTACCTCGGCGTCAGCCCTCCGATGAGGAAGACCGAGCTTTTCCAGGGCCCGAGGCCTCGCAGCAGTGTCACCAGCACCCGCTCGCAATCGAGCGTGTACTCGTTCGTGTAGCCCTGGAGTGTTCTCGGCTTGGCCATCAGAATCCGATCCTCTCGCGGCGCAGGTGGACCGCCATGTCCTTCGCACGACCTTCCCCGTGAAGGAGATCGAGATAGACGTGGATAGGGCTCGCCAGCCAGGCCTCATCGACCTTCTGCCGGAACAGCAACTCATCAGAGGATCTGACGTCGATGACCGAGAAGTTCGCCCCTTCGTTGACGGGCCGGGCGCCCAAGATGGCGAGCGCCTCATCTGCCGCACGCCCCGGCACTATGCGGCAACGTACGTGCGACACGCTCGACAGAAACGGTGCGTACCGCTGCGCGGCGGCCTCGTGCGTGATGGCGTATTCGACTTTCTTGTGACCGAGAATCTGAGCGATTCTGTCCAGAAGTGCATCACCGCGGACGGTGGGGACATAGAAGCGCCGCAACGGAGGGGACCGCTCGGTAGTGAAATGATTCGCCCAGGCATCCAGAAGCGCTGCGGGCTCCCGCAGGCGCCGCTCTTTGGAGGGTCCCTGCCCTCGGGTCTCTAGCCAGTCGAGCCGGTCGAGCTCGGTGAGAACCTGGGACGCGGTCGCAGGGGAGACATGGGCGTGCTCGGCCAGCCCCTTCACGCCGACCCAGGCCTCGTGTTGATGCAGCAGCGCGTGCAGAACCTGCGCCCGACGCCCGGAATACAGAGACCGTATTGCCTTCGCGAGGGGTTTGGGAGGAGGCTTGTCGACGTAGAGGTAAGCGCCCTTGGCCGGCAGAAAGAGGCTCCCGCCGCTGTCGTAGTATCCGACGCGCTCGCCCTGGAGCAACTCCTTGGCGCCGGGGGAGATCGATTCCGCGACCAGCATCGGCACCTGTTCCGTGCCCTTACGGATGACTGCCTGACGATCAAGGGCCTGAAGTTGCCAGAGGACCTGGCGAACGTCACGGGGATAAAGAGATTTCCTCACCTCGACCAGGATCACCAGCGGCTTGCCGGCGACGCGAAGATTGACGAGCGCGTCATATCGAACAGGCCGACCACCGACAGCGCGCACCTCGTGCTTAGCCTGTACCTCCTGTACCTCGGGAAGTGCACAAAGGGTCGCACGCAATTGCCCCAGCAACTGGTCGATCAGCAACCGTTCTGCATTCTGCGCCGAGAGCATGATCTGATCTATTATTTACTGCACAGCGAATAATAGCACATTTCGGCTCACTCATTCAATGCTTTTGCCTTATTTACTGCTCAGTGAATTATTGACCGAGCCCAAGCGAAGAATCGCTTTGGTGGATGCTCCTGAACGTTCCCTTTCTCGCGGCGGCACACCGTTCCACGCGCGGTCTCAGGTGGCCGGATGGCCGGGACTTGCCGGCCGGCTCGCGACTGGGTGGGCTACGGACGTTCACATGCCTCTGGAGCGTGGCCGGAAGCCCGTGAAAATAGGTCGTAGGATGCCATTCACCGCATCACAGACAACGGCGGCGACAAGCGGAAAGTACCCCCAGGGCCGTGGGGGTATGGTTGGGGGTACTTCTCCTACAACCTTATTGAACTTCCAGTAGTTTCAAGCACTTCTGCGGAGACTTCGACTCCGACCTCGGGCAGACCCGCCTCTTCAGATGCCGCCTTGGCGCCGGCGTTCGACGACCTCCTGCTCCGTCGCGAGGCATGCGAGTCACTGACCAGCCGGAGCTGATCGGCAACCGCGGGCAGCGTTCGGTACTCGCTCGCCTGTAAGAAACCTCCGCCGCGAGCGACTATAGGTAATTGGAGATGGTCACTAGCGCGCCGGAATGCCGGAAAAGAATCAGTCCACTCAAGCCTTAATGGCAATGGCACTTACTTAGGTTGAAGGGTTGGGAAGATAGCCATACAACCGCACCTGTCGTCGAGCCTTTTTCCGTGGCACCTTCAGCCATTGGTAGGGCTTGGGGCGGCGCTTGCGCGCCCGCGGTTCTATGCGACCGGGCCGATCTCCGACCTGTTGCTGCGCGATCGCGTGGAAGAAGACCGTGGTGCGTTCGGCGGCGCTGCCGGCGAGACCCTGAGCGACCCATTCGGTCCAGAGCCGTACCGTATGTTTGAAGCTCAACTGCCGCGGATGCACGCCGGCCTGCACTGCCGCCTGGGCCATCAAGAGGCGGATCAGATTGTAGGCGAGCAGGTATAC
>JAKBCR010000401.1 GCA_021807675.1 Pseudomonadota bacterium | reverse complement strand
GCTTCGCCGGCTGAGCCTGGCGATGATTGCGACGGACCGGACCGCGGCAGGTTTCACGGGACTGTCAGACGGGGCAGGGGGGCCGGGTGCGGTTCTGGCGGCGTTCAAGGCGGCAGCGCCCTATCTCGGCCTGCCGCCGCGGGTGGTGCATGCGGTGGACTGGCTGTTCCGTTTTACCCAGCGGCAGGACTGGGAGGCGGGTGCGCGGCCGGTGGTCTGGCCATCTGCTGCCGTCCAGCAGGCGGATCTGGATCTCGGGGCATCACAGACCAAGGCGCTGAACCGGCATCTGGTCGAGCTGGGCCTGGTGGTGATGCGGGACAGTCCCAACGGCAAGCGTTACGGCCGGCGGGACCGTGGGGGCCGGATCATCGAGGCGTATGGGTTCGACCTGTCGCCGCTTGGGGTGCGGTTCGACGAGTTCCGGGCTGTGGCGGAGAAGGGGAGGGCGGAGCGCGAGGCGGTTCGCCAGCTGCGCCGGCGGGTGACGATAGCCCGCAAGGCGATCGAGCAGATCGTGGAGACGGCGGTGGAGGTAGGTCTGGAACCGGGTGTCTTCGTGCGGGAGGCGGAGGAAGCGCGGCGCCTGTCCAGGCGTCTGGCGAAGGCGGAGAGTTCCGCTGTTCTCGCCTTTGGCGTGACGCGGCTCGAGGATCGCCATGGCGATCTGCGCCAGCGGCTGGAGAGCCTGATCGCGGCGCGGCAGGGAACCGGCAGCGCGCAAAAAGATGTGGAAACCGACCCCAAGGCGCCGGAAAACCGGCCCCACCAATACAGATACAAATCAGACCTAAATCCTGAACAGGATACGGTATCTGGCATTGAGAAAAGTAGTCCGGCCGCGGTGGGGGCGGGGGCAACGGCAGAGAGGACGGGGTTGCGGAACGGTCGGTCAGGCAGTGAGACGGGGAGGGGCGAGCAAAAGCCCGCCCGTCGGGATGATGGGACGGTACTGCGGATCACGCCGGATGAACTGGTGCGCCTCGCGCCGCGGCTGAGGCCCTATCTCGGGCGGTCATCGCCGGCCTGGCCTGAGGTTGTGGAGGCGGCGGACTGGCTGCGGCACGATCTGGGGGTATCAAAACCGCTCTGGGGCGAGGCGTGTATCGCCATGGGGCGGGAGCAGGCGGCGATCGCGCTGGCCATCGTCTCGGCGCGGCCCGCGGGGCATTTCCGGAGCACACCCGGCGGGTATTTCCATGGCATGGTCGCAAAAGCCCGGGCCGGCGAACTCAACCTCGGCAAAACCATCTGGGGCATGCGGAGCAAGCGTGACACTCACGGCCGGAATCAGCCGCAGTGAGACAACACGGGACGTCGCGGCAATGACACTGGAAGCTGATTATCTTGAGGCGCTTGGGCTGCTCGGCCGCGTCTGCGAGCAGTATCGCCGCGAGACCGGCAGTCCCGCGTACCTCGTTGGAGGCGCCGCGGTTGCGCTGTGGACCGGAGGGGCTTTCCATTCCGCGGATTTCGACCTGATCGTGGCGGCAGAGGAGCGGTTTCACGAGATCCTGCTGCAGCACGGGTTTTGCCCCGAGGATCGGGCAGGGAAGCTCAAGGTCGGGTATTATCACCCGGACTACCCGCAGTTCGGCTGGCAACTGGTCACGGGTCCCATGTTTGACGGGCGCGCGGACCGGATGCGTGTTGCGCAGTTCCGGATTGATGCGGGGAGTGCTGTTGTCCTGCCGGCGATCGAGGACCTTATTGCTGACCGTCTGGGGCAGTATGCGGGGGGCAAGCCGCCGGATGAATCACGCCTGAACCAGGCCCGGGTTCTCTTCGAGATGGCGGACAGGATTGATTCCGCCTATTTGAAGAAACGGGTAGAAGAGGAAGGCGGGGATATCTCGCTCCTGAACGGCCTGAATTCGGAATTGGAGCCATGAGGACGATCAAGCTCGAGGCGCACCTGAAAAGGACTGCCGCGAAAGCGCGTGAACTCGAAGCTGCCGGCCGGAACGTGCCGACTGAGGCTCTGCGGAACGCTGGAAAGACGCGGACCGCTGCGAAGAGGGTCCTGTTGGAGCGGGCTGAAAAACGGGCACGTGAAGCAGGGAAAAAGCCTGTTCTCAGCCACTATTGATTGCCCCGAGACTTCGCGTGAAACGCTGAAATCCGGAATCTTCCAGGTGTGGCCGCAGCGCTGAACGCCGACTGTGAACGACTTTGGCCGGAGGATATGCACCATGGCACCGTCATTCTCGGCGGCTTGAGGATCGAGAACCCTTTTCCTTGCGACTGAGTGATCCAGAGGCACGGTGCCCATACTGGGATCGCCTCGCGTCATCCGGTGCGGACCTTGGCGAATCGGCAGGGCCGTTTATCATCCTCAACGACAGCTTCAGGAGAAGGCCATGTCTGCCGCCGCCATGGGACGATCGGTCGATACCCTGCACAGTCGTCTGCAGGAATATTACATCGCGGCCGTCGATTGCGTCGCGAAAGATCGTGCCGATGCGATGATGAACCGTTGGATCCGCCGCGATGCGGGCGACTCGCTGACGGATGCGCGGTTGGTGGCGATGATGGCCGACGCCGTCCTCCTTTCCACCGACCTGCTGGTATCGCAGCCGTCGTTGAGTGGAACCACGGCGTTTGACCGACTGTCCCGCAAGCTTGGCAAGGTAGCGCCCCTCGATGCCACAGCGCTGCGTGGGCTATGCGCTGGTCTGTTCGGTCTCTTCCGTGTCCTGACGGCACATGCTGGCGGTGGCGCCCGTGTCCGGGACCTGAATTCCGACAGGATCGTCACGATCGAGGCGCCCGACTTCCCGCCTATGCCCGCCGATACCATCGTCTTCGGCCGCCTGGTGGCGACAGGCCAGGCATCGGGCTATCTGATCGGAGCGATCACGCCGCTTGATACTGCAGCACTGGCTGCTGCGACCGCCCATCAAGCGGCGGGCTCTCAGACACCTGTGGCGAACGCCAGATGGGCCGAAGCGATCTATGCGCATGTTGTCCGCTACGGCACGCTGGATAT
>JAKBCR010000400.1 GCA_021807675.1 Pseudomonadota bacterium | reverse complement strand
CGACGACCTCGGGGTCCTCGAGCGCCGCGGCGATCGCCTCGCCCATCGCGGTGCGCAGCATCCGGGTCTGCCGGCTCGTCATGATGGCGAGCGGCGAGCGCTGCTCGGCACGCCGTCGTTCCCAGTCGTTGATCTTGGCGCCGTTCGTCATGAGCCGCCCTCCCCGATCGCCTGCACGGCATCGTCGGCCGCCTTCGCGTACTCCCGCCCGTCTGCCGCGAGCTCTTCCGTCAGCCGCCGAGCCAGGCTGTGGCCCCGGTGCAGGTGGCGGCCGAGCTGCTCGACGAACTGCTCGAAGCGCGCCCGGCCCTGCGCTCGCACGGCCTCCTGGTGCGCGGGAGGAACGGGCGTCGCGACGGTGAGGTAATGCCGGATGAAGAGCGCCACCGTCTCGATGAGGATCGTCTGATCGCGCTCGAGAAGATCGAACTGGTGAGTGAGGCGGTCGAGCCGGCGCGCGATCATCGCTTCCCGCTGATCGGCGCCGTCCGGCGAGAGGAAGGATGCGAGCGCCGCTGCGACGATGGCGGACTTCGAGAGTCCCCGCATGGTCGCGAGCTCCGTGAGGCGCTTCGCGTGCGCGGGCTGCAGATATAAGTTCAGGCGCGAGCGGCTCACAGCGGCAACCCGCCATCGGGATCGAGCGGAGCAAGCCGCGCGGCACGCTCAAGGGCGGGCTCTGGCTCGAAGAAATCGCCCGTCTCGTCGAAGTCGGGGTCAAGACCGAGGCTCCCGATCTCCTTCGGCCGTGACTCACTGCGCTCCCCGTCGACGACGCCTTCCTCGCGAGAAAGGCCGCCGCCCTCTTCCTCGACGCCTGCGATCGCCGCCCGGGCTGCCTGGTGGCAGCTGGGGAGTGGGAGGGCTGCCGGCCAGTCGTGGGGAGAGGCAAGCGGACGATCACAGGCGCCGGCAGCCGAGGGCGAAGGCGGCGGCAAGACGCGTTCAGTGAAGTTGCGATCCTCGAAGTAGCAGAGTTTCTTCGCGCGCACCGGTGGATGACCCGAGATCATCAGGATCTCCTCATCGGGCGGCAGCTGCATGACCTCGCCCGGGGTCAGGAGCGCCCGGGCGGTCTCCTGGCGCGAGACCATCAGGTGCCCGAGCCAGGGCGAGAGCCGGTGACCTGCATAGTTGCGCTGTGCGCGCAGCTCGGTCGTGGTCCCGAGGGCATCCGAGATGCGCTTTGCGGTGCGTTCGTCGTTGGTCGCGAACGCCACCCGCACATGACAGTTATCCAGAATCGAGTTATTCGGGCCGTAAGCCTTCTCGATCTGATTGAGCGATTGGGCGATGAGAAAGGCGCGAAGTCCGTAGCCCGCCATGAAGGAGAGCGCCGACTCGAAGAAGTCGAGCCGCCCGAGCGCCGGAAACTCATCGAGCATGAAGAGCACGCGCCGCCGTTTCGGCTGGCCGCCCTGCAGATCCAGGGTCTCGGTGAGGCGCCGGCCGATCTGATTCAGCAGCAGCCGGATGAGCGGCTTGGTGCGCACGATGTCGGCCGGCGGAACGACGAGGTAGAGCGAGACCGGGTGTCTGGCATCGACCAGGTCCGCTATGCGCCAGTCGCAGCGGCTCGTGACCTCGGCGACCGTTGGATCGCGGTAGAGCCCGAGGAAGCTCATGGCAGTCGAAAGGACGCCTGAGCGCTCGTTGTCAGCTTTGTTCAGCACCTCGCGGGCGGCGCTCGCCACGACCGGATGCGGACGGTCGCCGAGATGATTCGTGGTCATCATCGCCCGGAGCGTCCGCTCGATCGGCTGGGCGGGATCCGAGAGGAAGCTCGCGACGCCGCTCAGCGTCTTGTCTTCGCAGGCATAGAGGACGTGGAGAATCGTGCCGACGAGAAGCGAGTGGCTGGTCTTCTCCCAGTGGTTACGCCGCTCGAGCGCACCCTCGGGGTCGACCAGGATGTCGGCGATGTTCTGAACATCCCGCACCTCCTGCGCTCCGCGGCGGACCTCCAGCAGCGGGTTGTACGCCGCGGAGCGCGCGTCGACGGGATTGAAGAGCAGGCAGTGGGAGAATCGGGACCGCCAGCCTGCGGAGAGCTGGAAGTTCTCGCCCTTGATGTCGTGAATCACAGCGGAATCCGGCCAGGTGAGGAGCGTCGGGATGACGAGCCCCACGCCCTTGCCCGAACGGGTCGGCGCGAAGACCATCACGTGCTCGGGACCATCGTGGCGAAGGTACCGGCGGCCATTCCGACCGAGGAAAACGCCGGCCGGCCGAGCGAGCCGAGCCCGTTGGAGATCCCGGTCCGTCGCCCAGCGCGCCGAGCCGTAGGTCGTCACCAGCTTCGACTGGCGAGCCCGCCAGACCGACCCGACGATCGCGGCGGCGGCGGCGAGAATTCCACTTCCCGCGGCAATGGTCCCGCCCGTCGTGAAAATGCGCGGGGCATAGGGCTCGTAGGCGTACCACCACTCGAAGAGCCGCCACGGGTCGTAGACCGGGACGCCACGGAGCAGGAACCACGGCGCACCGAGGCGCATCTGATAGCCAAGTGCGGCAGCGGTCCACTCCGTCGCACACCAGATGCCAGCCAGCACGATCCCGAAGACGATCAGGATCTGGCCGATGAGAACCTTGGTGGGGGTCACGCCGAAATGCCTCCGCTACGCGTGCCGGCGAGGTGCTCGCTGGCGCGGGGGGAGAGGATTTCGGATCGGATCAGGTCAGGTCAAAGTCGCTCTTCGCAACGAATATGCTCGGCGAGGAATCAATGGAAGCTTGGTCGAAATTCAGCGAGTCCCAGCGCGCGCCGCTCGCCGTCTCACAATTCCATAAGCTCGAAGGGCAAACTAGTCAGTCAGATCACCGCGGATGATGCGCGCGCCTATCCGGCTGAGAGAGCGTGACTAAGATGCCGAGGCAGAATGCATTCGGAACTCACCAGCTAGAGAACCAGGCATCCTCAAATATGCTTGGTAATTCCTCGACGCCTTCAACAGATAGGCACGTCCCTCAACGACAAACCCATCCAAATTGTGCTCT
>JAKBCR010000399.1 GCA_021807675.1 Pseudomonadota bacterium | reverse complement strand
CTGTTGTTACGCTAGAGGCCGATCAACCGCGCGGATCATGCTGTGGAGTATGAACGGCAAAGTGCGGTAGTCGCCGGATGCGCGTGAAGTCAACGTCATCGAGCAGCGACGCGAGCTCCTGCCCGGTGAGCTCCATCGAGGCCGTGTCCGCACTCAGCCACTTGTACTTCCCACGTTCCAGACGCCTGCACCAGATCGCCAGTCCCGTGCGATCGCACACGATCGCCTTCACGCGATCGGAGCGCTTGCCCCGGAATAGGAAGAGATCGCCACCGATCGGGTTCACTGCGAGCGTCTCGGTGATGATGGCGCACAGGCCCGAGAAGCTGCGGCGCATGTCCACCGGCGCCACCACCATGAAGATCCGCGTATCGGGCGGCAGCTTCAGCATCGAAGCCTCGAGAGCTCTCGTACCACCGCAGGTAACGCGCCGGCCGCGATCTCGAGTGACAAGGCCATGCCGTTGCCCAGCGACAGGCGCAGCGACACGATAGTCGAAGCGCTTGCCGTCTCGCATAGCGCTGATACGGGCGGCTGCGCGGCAGGGGCAACCACCACCGGCACCATGCGAGGCTCGCTCGCCGCCGCACGCGCCTGCAGCTTGCCCTTCCAGAGGGTGAAGTACTTCGGGTCCAGGCCCTGCGCTCGGCAGTAGGCAGCCTGGCTCTGCCCTGATTTACGCTGGGCCGCCAGGTGCTCGGCCCACCAGGCTCGGATGTCCTCTCGGCGTCTCGAAGGTGAAAGTCGGTTCCGCGTCATCGCGGCACTCCTGCGTCAGTACGTGCCGCAGAGTGTCGCCAGGGGCAGCCTCACCCGCTAGACGCAGATTTTCCGACGGATACAAGAAGGCTCCGATTTTCAAATGGCCGAGATTTCACGGATTTCAGCTCGCCGATGACAGATGGCCGCCAGACCCGAGACGTTCGCCGACAGACGCGAAAGCACGAACAGCCCGTGGAACCAGTCGATGCGGGTTCCAAGGACCACGCTGTAAAGAAGCGCAACGATGAACGCCGCTGTCCCGTGAATTGGCCCTCCGCGCGCTGCGACTCCGACGATCCCGATCGGAACGGCGCCGATCAGCATTTGCCAGGCGTTCCGGCAGACAAGCGCCCAAAGGCCGCGCACCGCAATGCGCTTCGCGATCATCACTGCGAGCACCCACGCGACGCCTGCAGCTACGGCCAGCGCCATGCCAAGCACATCGCCCGGATCGTCCATCGCAAGAAAATCATCCGCTGCGTCGGCGCCGCATCATTCCAAATAAAAAATGCAACCGGCCTTCTCTATATCTCCGGATCCTCACCATTGCGGCCACACTTGCGCACGTGCACGGCGAGAGTCACCGATAGCCACGGCGAGTCACGGAAACCCACCGACTGCATGGCGTCGACAGATGCTCCTCCACGAGCCGCCAACCACGGTCGCAATCATCATGGACGGACGCCCCCGGTCCGCAACGGCAGCGGCAGCTGCCGTCACCCAGCGGGAGCGTCCGACCCATTGCCTGCTCTTCGGCTTCCCGACTCAGAAGTCCTGTCCAAACTCGATTCCGAAGGTGCGCGGCTGCGCCGGCACGATATACGCCTGACTGTCGAGGCTCGGATTGCTCTCTGTAAAGCGCGACAACTGCACATGGCGGTTCATGAGGTTCGAGATGTACAAATCCGCATGCATGCCATTGACCGCGTTCGCGCCGATCTTGAAGTTGAACAGCGCATACGCGGGCATGTTGCCGATCACTTGGTCTTGAGATGTCAACAGCACCGAGGCGGTTTGATTCTGATACATGCCGGTCAGCTGCACGTAAGGCTTCCAGTTATGGATCAGAGGCAGGTAGTACCGCGCCACGATATTGCCTTTGAACTTCGGCGCGACCGGCAGATTGGTCCCGGCAGGCGTCTGCACCGGCGGCAGTGGAGTCGGACAACTGACTCCCACGATGCAGCCATAATAGTTCTTGGTCAGTACCGGATCCATGAGCGTGAAATCAGTGCTCAGCATCAGGTTACGCGTGGGCACCCATTGCACGCTGGACTCTACGCCCTTGATGCGCGCAGCGCCGCCATTGGCGATGATCGTGACGCTGTTCGGCCCGAGGAAGGAGAACTGGAAGTTATTCCAATCCTCCCAGAACAGCGCGCCATTCCATCGCACAGTATTGTCGAACCACTGGGTCTTCCAGCCGAGTTCGTAGTTCGTCAGGTAGTCCGGCTTATAGGGCTCGGGATTGGGCTTCTGGCCCGGCGTCACGGCCTCGGCGATGCGGTTGACGCCACCCGGGCGGAAGCCCTTGGAATAGGTGAGATACACCATCTTGTTGGGCGTGATCTGATAGGTGAGGTTGACTCTGGGCACCGATCCGCTGCCGGTCGTCGACGCATCGAGGTCCGTACAGGGGGAATACTTGACGATGGATGGCTCGAAGCACGTCGCCGTTCCCTCGCCGCTGTAGAAGTTTGCATTGAACCCGTAGAACCCGAGCAGCGAGTTGTCGTAATGGTAGAAGCGCATACCGCCGGTAAGGTGCCATTGTTTCGTGATGTCCCAGGTGGCCTGTCCGTATACCGCGCGGTTGCGGTCGACGCGCTGCTCGTCGGTGAGCCAGATGGCGTTCGGGAATCCCGGCACCGACATATTGGTGGTCGAGCCGCCGAGATAGCCTAATCCGTCGGGGTTGCCCGCGGCGGTTCCCCCTCCGTAGACGCTCGTCCAGCCGAAACCCGGCATCGTGTAGAGCTGCCAGATGTTGTGCATCTGACGCCCCAGGTACGCGCCGACCGTCGCGTGGACCGGCTCATCGAGCGGCGTCGTCACACGCAGCTCCTGGCTCCACATCTCGAAATCCCCTGCGCCGATCACAAACTGCTGCGGCATGATCGGCGTTCCCGCGTTGCCAACGTAGTACGCGCCGGAGCCGTTCATCTTGTCGTAGAACTCGGAGTAGTCGCTGTAGTCGGCGATCGAGTGCTGATTGCGCTTCATGTAACTGCCGGCATAGACGAT
>JAKBCR010000398.1 GCA_021807675.1 Pseudomonadota bacterium | reverse complement strand
ACGCCACGTAGTCGTGCGCCGGCCCGCCCCAGGTGCTCAGCGTCTCGCCCTCGAGCTTGTCCGCCCACCCGCCGAAGTAGCGGAACTTCTGCGCGGAATCCGCCACCAGGTGCGGCGCCACCAGAGACGGGCAACCGTTCTCGAGCGTGGAAAGCTCCGCGAGCTCGCCCGCATGCCGCTCGACCACGGCGGCCATCGCGAGCATCAGATCCCGGCGCTTGTCGCCCGCCAGCGCCCGCCAGGCAGGAAAGGCCGCGCGCGCGGCTTTGACCGCCTGGTCGACTTCACCCGTCGATGCAAGGGTGATCTCACAGATCGTACGGCCGTTGGCCGGATACACGTGATGCTGCACGCTGCCGCCGCCCCGCTCGAGCCTGCTGTCGCCGATCACGACCGGATGTCGCGGAACGTTAGCCGTACTTGGACTTTGAAAGCTCATACCGATCCCCCAGGTATCGCAAAGGTCGCCGGCCCCTCTGTACGAGGAAGGCCGCTTTCACCTTTGCGCAAATAGTACGCATATATCAAGGCGCGTCAACGCTCAATCGCGCCAAATTCCCTTATTATCAGCCAATTACATGCATCAATTACGGGCAGCACCCCCCCGACCCCGACCCCGACCCCGACCCGAGCCGCAAGGAATCTCTGGCCTATGTGCGCCCCCCCATCAATTCAGTTCGCGGGCGCAACGACCCGCGACCCTTGTGCCTTGGTCAGATCGAAATCCGCCTCATACTTCGGGCGCATGGTGCCGCAAATGCGGTCCCACACCGTGGTGTAACCGCCGAAATTCCAGCGGAAATATTTGTGGTGCTGGTCGTGGAAAGTCGCGGTGATGAACCACTTCGTGAGCCACGACTTGTTCCACCAGCGCGGCAGGAACTCGTAGCCGGAATGGACGTACAGGCCCATCAGGATGGTGGTCGTGTAGATGAACGGCATCGACTGCTGATGCAGCGTGAATACGGCGGTGAAAAGCGGAGTGAACCCCCCATTGATCAGAGACTCGAGAGGATTGACCGATAATGTCGTCAGCACATTCGGTGAGATGGAAAAATGATGAATCTTGTGCACGAGAGTGTAGACCGGCTCGACGTGCATGAGGCGATGCCACCAATAGAACCAGGTATCGAACAGCGCGAAGGCCAGCGCGTATTCACCCAGGACCACATACCAGGCTGCCGGCGCCGTATTGAATTTGATCAGATGATACCGGTTCAGCAAATTGGTCAGACCGCCGAGCAGGAAACCGTTGAATGCCGTGCCAATCGCGATGAAGCAGATCTCATTTCGGATCGCCTTCCAGCGAAATCCGTTCGGCTGAATCTTTCGGCTGCGGAACAGGACGTTCAACACTGACGCCAGGAACCCAAGCACCACGATTACGATCACGAATCGACCGACGGGATTGCCCGCCAGCTCTCCGATAAATGAGTGCTTCTGTTCCATCGTTCTCTTACTCTTACCGTGACGAATCATGCATGGATACGGGCCGCAAGCGACCTGAAGAGGATGCTATGGCGTTGAGTCTTACAGCTCACTTACCGGCATCTCCCATTTCTCTGGATGCGCTTCTCGCGATGTCCGATAATGTCCCCTCGGAGCGCTCAGTCTGCCCGCCCAAAGGGGGCGCGGCGGAGGCCCGAACCCCGATCTCCCATGAATCGAATAGCACTAGTCGAGGACCATCCGCGATTGTCGGCGCTTTTGATCAAGGCGCTCCGCAATGCGGGCATTGCGACCGACGCCTTCGACCGGATGGAGCCCGCCTTGGTCGCCACCACCCGACAGGCCTACGCTGTGCTCGTCGTCGATCGTGGCTTGCCTGACGGCGACGGCCTGGATCTGGTCCGTCAGCTGCGAGCCGCCGCGATTCGAACGCCCTGTCTGATGCTGACGGCGCGGGACGCCCTCCATGACCGCGTGCACGGGCTCGAATCGGGCGCGGATGATTACTTGACCAAGCCGTTTTCGATGGATGAATTCGTGGCACGAGTGCGGGCCCTGATGCGCCGGCCGGCAATGCTGCAAACTCTGACGCCGGAATTCGGCGACATCCAGGTACACCCCGATGACGGCTGCATGACACGTGGAGAAGAGAGCGTGACACTCGCACTGGCCGAGTTGCAGATCATGGTTGCCCTGCTCCGCGCAGGGGGCGCGACGGTGCGCCGCTCCATGCTCGAAGCCGCCGCGTGGGGAACCGGTGAAGCTGTCACACCGAACGCTCTTGATGTCGCCATTCATCGGCTCAAGAAGAAGCTCGCGGCGATCGATTCGGCGGTGCAAATCATCAATGCGCGAGGATATGGTTATGCGGTTCGCTACCTTTCTCAGGCCCCGTAGCCTGGCCGCGCAGCTTCTGTGCACTTACGTGACAGCCCTGCTGCTGACGATGACAACGCTCGGCGTCTTGTGGCTCAGCTCCCGACAGGGCGCCGGGCTCGGCGCCCAGGAACAGTTGCACACGCTCGCCAGTCTGATCCGCAAGACGATTCGATTCGACGCCGACGGATCGTCTCGGATCGGGCTGCCGCTGGATTCCGAGCGGTTGTGGGTATTACGAGACTTTCCAGGCGATGTTCAATATCGGGTCCTCGACGCCTCCGGCCATGTGCTGCTGAGCTCCAACGGAGAGCTCACCCCGATAACTCCTGCCCGCCGGACACTCGGTTCGGTGACGGGCTCATTCACACCGAGCGCACCCGCTGGCGACGCGCTACTCGTCAGAACGGAGCGGATGCGGCATGGCCGCCATACGTACTACATCCAGGTCGCGGTCAGGAGGCGCTTGACCCGCCTCGTGACCACGCTCTCGGGCCGCATTTGGGTTTCCGACACGTTAAAATTGGGCCTGGCCTCGCTGATGCTGGTGATCGTCGCCGTCTACTTCACGCTGCGCCGAGTGCTCAGGCCTTTGCGTGAAACCTCCGCGGCCGCGGCCAAGATCGACCCCCGCCACCTGTCCAATCGCCTTTCCACGCAGGACCTTCCGACGGAGTTCCTTCCT
>JAKBCR010000121.1 GCA_021807675.1 Pseudomonadota bacterium | reverse complement strand
GACGTTGGACGCATGGACGGAACACTTACGCCGTACATGCCGAAGCCGCCGCCGATCATTCTCGGGCATGAAATCGCCGGCGTGGTGGAAGAGGTCGGCGCTGGCGTCGGCGATTATGCCAGCGGCGATCGGGTGGTGGCCTCGGGCACGCAGGCCTACTGCCCCGGCCGCAACTCGGATGGCGGTTATGCCACTCATTGCGTCCTCCCGGTTTCCTGCCTGTTGCGTCTGCCCGATGAAGTGAGTTTCGTGCAAGGCGCGGCGGCAACGGACGCGGGACAGACCTCCCATCACGCGGTCGTCGCCGCCGGACAGGTCGAAGCCGGTCAGCGCGTGGGCGTCGTCGGCCTCGGCGGGCTTGGCATGACCGGTGCGCGAATCGCCGTGCTTGCCGGCGCGGAGGTCTATGGCGCGGAACCGCGCAAGGAGGCCTGGGCGGCGGCAAAGGCGCAAGGCGTCCGCGAGGTATTCGTGGATGCCAATGAGATGGCCGGGCTCGATCTCGATCTCATCGTCGACTTTGCCGGGTTCGGCGAAACGACGGCCAGCGCCGTACGCGCCGTGCGGCCTGAAGGACGCGTCGTGCTCGTAGGGCTTGGCCGAACGGAAACCCTGATCCCAACCATGCCTCTGGTGGCAAAATCGGTGACGTTGCGCGGGTCCGGGGGCGGCCGACCGAGCGATACCGCCGCCGTGCTGACTTACATGGCGAGGGGCGGCCTGACGATCGAGGCTTCGACCATCGGTTTCGATGAGATTCCGGAGGGCCTGGAACGGTTGAAGCGCGGCGGGGCGGTAGGACGCGTCGTGGCCTTGCTTGCATGATGAACTGACGGTGCCGATTTACGATGACCGCGTCAGCTCGTACTGACTGATGTTCACCGTCGCGGCGACATTCAGCGATTCAATCGCCCTCGTCCCCGCTATCGTGAACCGCGTTGCATTCATGCCACTCAGGGCCTCACGCGGCAAACCCCGGGCTTCATTGCCGTAGATGTAGCAATCGAAGTCGCGAAACTCCGGCGCAGAGATTGGCTTACCCTGCAGATCGAGACTGGCGATCCGACCAAAGCGCCCCGGGAGTGCCTGCAGCGGCACATCGGGTTCCACCGGCACATGAAAGATGGCTCCCATGCTGGCGCGCACCGACTTGCCGTTATGCACGTCCACACTGTTGGGGCTGAGCAGACAGCGGAAGCCGCCGAACCAAGCGAGCGAGCGCAGGATCGTGCCGAGGTTTCCCGGATCCTGAATCTCATGCAGATAGATGGCCCGCTCACCGGGGTGCTGCGCGGGCGTCGCCAGTAGTGGCACGACCGCGGCAATGCCCTGCGGCGAGCGCGTTTCACTGAGCTGCGCCATGTGCCGGGAATTGAGTACGTGAATCGGGAGCTCGCTCGTCCAATGTGCATATTCCCGCGTGAGATAGATTTCGCTGGCGCGCAGTCGTGCATCATGACTCGCAGCCTTCTGCAGCTCCTGCACCAGATGCTCGCCTTCCAGCAGGAAACAGCTGAACTGCTCGCGGAACTTTCTCTGATGAAGTTTCTTGATGTCTTCGAATCTCACGACAGGCTCCGCGCAACCGCTTCGGCGACCTTGATGCCATCGACACCTGCCGAGAGGATGCCACCGGCATAACCGGCGCCTTCACCGCATGGATAGAGCCCGCGCACGTTGAGACTCTGCAGCGATTCTGGGTCACGCGTAATGCGCACGGGCGAAGAGGTGCGGCTTTCCACGGCGGTGAGCACGGCGTCGTCTCGATCGAAGCCGCGGATCTGCTTGCCGAAGGCGGGCAACGCCTCACGAATGGCGTCGATGGCATAGTCCGGCAGGGCCTGTGACAGATCACCCAGACGCACGCCGGGCGTATATGAAGGAACGATCTCGCCGAGCTGGGTGGAGCTGGCACCGCGCAGGAAATCGCCAACCAGCTGCCCGGGCGCGCAGTAATCTCTGCCGCCCAAGAGATAGGCCTTGGATTCCAACGTCTCCTGGAGTTGCACGCCGCTGAGCGGGCCGCCGGGGAAGTCCGGTTCGGGATTGATTGCCACCACGATGCCGGCATTGGCATTGCGCTCGTTGCGTGAATACTGGCTCATCCCGTTGGTGACCACGCGCTCCGGCTCGGAGGTGGCGGCAACCACCGTGCCGCCGGGACACATGCAGAAGCTGTAGACCGAGCGCCCATTGCGGGCGTGATGTACCAGCTTGTAGTCGGCGGCTCCCAGTTGCGGGTGACCGGCAAAGCGCCCAAGGCGGGCGACGTCGATCTGCGACTGTGGGTGCTCGATACGCAGGCCTATGGCAAATGGTTTGGCCTCGAGATGGACGCGCCGCCGCTCCAGCATGCGGAAGGTGTCGCGGGAGCTGTGCCCCAGCGCGAGCACTACGTGGCGGCTATGGAGAGTCTCGCCGCTCGCCAGCACCACGCCCTCGAGCCGTCCCCCTTCGATGAGCAGATCGGCCACCTTGCTGTCGAAGCGTACTTCACCGCCCAGCGAGATGATCTCCTCGCGCATCTTCGATACGACGCCCGTCAGGCGGAACGTGCCGATGTGCGGCTTGCTGACATAGAGAATTTCCGGCGGGGCCCCGGCGCGCACGAACTCGCGCATCACCTTGCGGCCATGGAATTTCGGGTCTTTAATCTGGCTGTAGAGCTTGCCATCGGAAAACAGGCCCGCGCCGCCCTCGCCGAACTGAACGTTGGATTCCGGGGTCAGCGCGTTCTGCCGCCATAAGGCCCAGGTGTCCCGCGTTCGGCGTCGTACATCGCGGCCGCGTTCCAGCACGATGGGCTTGAAGCCCATTTGCGCGAGCAGCAGCGCCGCGAACACTCCGCAAGGGCCAAAGCCGACGACCAGCGGCCGTTCCTTGAGCTGAGCGGGGGCTTGCGCAACCGGGTGATAGCTCGTATCCGGTGAGACGCCGACCTGGCGATCCCGCACCAGGCGTTTCAGTACCGCGGCTTCGTCACGGACGCTGACATCGACAATACAGATGAAGAAAATTCCGCTGTTCTTCTTGCGCGCATCGTGACTGCGCTTGAACAGGTTGAAATCGAGCAGGTCGGCCGCGGGGATGGCGAGACGCTGCAAAATCGCCTGACGCAGAGCCTCGGGCGTGTAATCGAGCGGCAACGGCAGCTCGGAAATGCGGATCACCGGCGTCTTCCTGGCCGGTAGGCCCGGCAGAGGAGTAGAATTGTCGAATTCTAACCCATGGCTCCCTGGAAAGATGCCCCGGACGAAAAGCAGCGCCAGCTGGCTGTCCCGCCACCTCAGTGATCCCTTCGTCAAGCAGGCACAGAGAGACGGTTATCGTTCACGCTCGGCCTACAAGCTGATCGAGCTCAATGAGAAGGACAAGCTGATCCGCCCCGGCATGCGCATCATGGACCTCGGTGCCGCGCCGGGCGGGTGGTCGCAGGTGGCTGGCAGGCTCGTCGGCGAAAAAGGGCGTGTGCTCGCGACAGACATCCTGCCGATGGACGAGCTGAAGAATGTCGACTTCATCCAGGGGGATTTCACTGAAGAGGCCATCGTACAGCAGGTGCTCGAGTGGCTCCGCGGCGCGAAGTTCGATCTGATCATTTCCGACATCGCGCCGAACATCAGCGGAATCGATTCGGCCGATCAGGCGAGGTCAATCTATTTTCTGGAGCTGGCGCTCGACACGGTGTGCAAGACCTTGAAGCCTGGTGCGAGCTTCGTCGCCAAGATGTTTCAAGGCTCGGGGTCGGATCAGTACCTGAAGGAACTGCGGGCGCACTTCGTCAAGGTGCTCATCCGCAAGCCTGCGGCCTCGCGCAAGGAATCGCGCGAGGTCTATCTGGTGGCGAAGGGGTTCACGGGATGAAGTAATTAGCGTGCGCCACGGCGTATCGGGTGGGCCGTCGGGCGAAGCCCGCGGTGGCGCCGCGCTCCATGCCAATCTTGCGAGATCGCAGTGTCGTGGTGCCGGCGTCCGAGAGGTCCGCGGGGGCGAATCACTTCAGCGATGCGGACACCCGGGCCAACAACATGGTCGGCGCATGCCTTTTCGCATCTTATCAAGGCCGACTTCTATGCGGCGGCTCCTGGTCTCGTCCTTCTTGGCGGAGGTGACCCAGCATATCCACTCATTGCGCGCGAGTGGCGTGATGCTTGCCCAGACATCCCTGACGATTGCGTCGGATTCGATCGCTTTGCGAAAATCCCCCGGCATTCCGTGCACCGTACCGGAAGCGATCGGTTGTCGAGCATGGCGAGACATTGTCCACCTCGGGCGGGCTTCACCGGCGGTTCAGACGATGGAAACGATCCAAAAGCGCCGGTCCGGAAAGCGCATATTCGTCCGCTCGGGCCTCCCGCATGCCATGAATTAGCCTTATAGCGGTGGAGCACGGCGGTCCCGGATGTCTCGCCCAGAGCTAGATTCAGCGCCGTCACGCCCGTTGCAGAATTCGCGCGCACGTTCCCGCATAGAAGTTGATATGTCTCGGGGTCAGGCTCGAATCAAAAAATTCGTGCCGTCGGGTCGCTCAAACGACTGAGCAGCGCCGTGTACCAGCCTATGTTAGCGCCGACTTCAATGGCAATATCTCGGGGGCCGAGATGAATGCGCTCGACTATATAACGGGAGATGTCAGGCTCGTGGGCGCCGAGCCGATAGATGTGGCGGGTGATGCAGTCTGCAGATGGGCCCCGAAACTTGAGGTCGAAAAGGGCCGCGCGAGCTTCGACGTGCGTGCCCGGATTCCTGGTCCTCGCAAAGCCGAACCGCATTGTTCGAAGTATGCGACGAGGCCAGGGGTGCGCAACCGATATCGACCTTTCCGATCGAGTTGACATGGGCGGTGGTAAGGAGTCGTTCGAATGGGAGGGGAGCGTGCGTGCATATTTTCCAATCATTGGATTGCAGTGTAAAGGCGCCAAGAAGGGCCGAACGCACCGCCGCGTCGGCATGTGGGCACCTCGAGGGTGATGCGCCGCATTGAGCTGGTATGAAGCGCTGGATCCGGGCTCCTGCCCGGCCCAGCGCGCCTGGGCCCCGACGGGCGCGCTTGCCAGATGGTCGTTATCTGCCGTTCCAGATCTCCCGCGGGGCGGAGGAGGGGGCTGGGAGCCGGGCGGTCTTCCGTTTGCGAGCCACCGGCAGATCGTACGGTGCTGCATGGCCTCTGCGTCCCCTCGGGGTCGAATTGTGCAGTGGAATGGTCGGAGGCGCCGTGCGGGAGCCAAAAATGTCATTGCCAGAGGGTGGAGACAGGGACGGCGAAGAACTTCTCGCCAAATGGGACCACGGTATCGTGGTCGTATAGCACCAAACCCATGATGAAGCGCTTGCCGCAAGCCTCTGCGAGCTTGCGCATACCGGAGAAGTCGGCGCCGGTTACGGTGGCGGCTGCCTTCGCTTCAATCCCAACGACGTGACCTCGTGAATCCTCGATGACGATGTCGACTTCGTAATCGTAGCGGTCGCGAAAATGGAAGAACTCGAGCGGCTCGTCGTGCCAGGTGGCGAGCTTGAACAGCTCGCCCAGAATGAATGTCTCGAGAACGGCCCCGAAGCACATGCGGTCCGATGCGAGCCGGGCCGGAGAGAGAGCGCGCAGCGCGGTCAGCAGGCCGGAGTCGAGAAAATGCAGTTTGGGCGTCTTGACGAGCCTCTTCAGCTCATTGGTGTGCCAGGGTTGCAGTGTTCGGATCAGAAACAGCTGCTCTAGAACGCCGGTGTATTTCTGCGTCGTCACGTGCCCGATGCCGAGCGGCGCGCCGACGCTCGAATAGTTGACCAGTTTTCCGGAATGCTGCGCGAGGATCCGCAACAGCCGAGGCATCTGTCTGCCATGCTCGATTTGCGCAATGTCACGTACATCGCGCTCGATGACCGCTTTGGTGTAATCCAGGAACCATTTCTGCCGGCGCGGCCAGGACGTCCGTTGGAGGGCCTCGGGGTAGCCGCCGGAAGTCACACGCTGAAGGAGCTCCTGTCCGACGACGGGTTCTCCTACAGTGGGAGGCTTTCCTTGCAGAACTCGTCCGAGAAATTCGCAGGGGCGGCGGCGAAGCTCGCTTTGAGAGAGCGGGAGGAGTTCTGCAATCTCCATGCGGCCGGCGAGCGAATCCGCAACCTGCGGCAGCATCATGAGATTTGCGGAACCGGTCAAAAGGAAGCGGCCTGGGCGGTTGTCGGTGTCCACGCTGCGCTTGATGGCCAGCAGAACTTCCGGTGCGCGTTGAATCTCATCGATGACCGCCCGGTCGAGACCCCGAACAAAACCCACCGGGTCGGCACGCGCTGTGTCGAGGGTCGTCTGATCATCCAGAGTCAAAAAGGGCATCTCACCATGGGCGAGCTTTTCCGCCAGCGTCGTCTTGCCCGCTTGCCGCGGCCCTGTGATCAGCACTGCGCGCGTATCCGACAGGGCTTCTCGCACACGCTGCTCGATGAACCGGGGATACATGGACGGCTGGTCCGATCGTGGAATAGGTGGCGGCCAATTGTAATTAGGTAGGCGGCCAATTGATATTGCTTGGACGGCCCATTGATAGAGTGGAAGGGTGCGATCGGCAGGATGACCGGGGAGGCTACGGGGATTGCTCGTAGGCTTTACGTAGCAGCTGCCGGCTCGGTTGGGCGCGATCCATCGAAGCTCGTTTACACTGGACTGCTAAAGGGCTCGACTATTCAAGCATTGGCGTTCAGAGACATCCGCGGAAAGAGGGGTCGGTCCAGTGAGCGACTGGACCGGTCGGTGAGGAAAAGCGTTTACTTATGAATAGCTTAGACCGCCGCCTGTCCGTTGCGCCCATGATGGACTGGACCGACCGCCACTGTCGGTACTTCCTGCGCGGTTTCGCTCCGGACGCGCTCCTCTACACGGAGATGATCACCTCAGCGGCGATCGTCCGCGGGGACGCGCGGCGGCTCCTCGCCTTCGATCCGCAGGAGCATCCGGTGGCCTTGCAGCTCGGGGGCAGCGATCCGCGCGAGCTCGCAGCTGCCGCGAGGGTGGGGGAGGCGGCCGGCTATGATGAGATCAATCTCAATTGTGGCTGTCCGAGCGACCGCGTCGCGAGCGGGGCGTTCGGGGCCTGTCTGATGCGGGAGCCGGCGCGGGTCACCGACTGCGTCGCTGCCATGCGCTCCGCGGTTGCAATTCCGGTCACGGTGAAGATGCGCATCGGTGTCGTGAGCGGCACGCGGGAGCTGGTGGCGCGGGAGGCGCTCTCGAGGTTCGATGACTCGGATTTCGAGGCCTTGCACGATTTCGTGACTCGCGTGGTTGAGGCGGGCTGCGCGGTCGCGATCGTGCATGCGCGCAAGGCGGTACTGGGAGGGCTGTCGCCTAAGGATAATCGGGAGATTCCGCCGCTTCGCTACGATGTCGTGCGCAGGCTGAAGGAGCACTTCCGCGACCTGCCGGTGATCGTCAATGGCGGATTGCGCACCGCGGCGAGCGTCCTCGAGGCGCTGACCTGGTGCGACGGCGCGATGCTCGGGCGAGAGGCTTATCACCGGCCGTTCCTGCTGAGCGAGCTTCAACGGTCGCTTGGCAGCGCCAGCAGCTTCGAGCCGCCGAGCCGCGAGTCGCTCCTCGAGCGGATGGCCCGATACGCGCAGCGGCAACTCGTGCAAGGCGATCGCCTCCCGGCGATCACCCGCCACATGCTCGGCCTCTATGCCGGCGAGCCCGGTGCCAGGGATTACCGCCGCTTCATCAGCGAAAGGGCGAGAGCGGCCGGTGTCGGGCCGGAGCTGTTCCTGCAAGCCGCCGCGATGGCGCGCGAGGCACGCGGGGAAGCCGGTGCGCATCGGGGAGGGCGGGCGGCAGCTCCGGCTGATCGGTAGCGGTCGCAGGCCTCTCTGGTATCATGCCAATCCTACGTCGTCGCCTTGCCGTCCGGAGTCTTGCAGGGGTGGGCGCCGGCTGCGCACTCTGACATGGGCAAGGATATCGAACTCGCCATACTGTTTGCCGACGTGGTCGGCTCGACCCGGCTCTATGAGCTCATGGGTGACCTGCGCGCGCGCGACATGGTCTCGATCTGCATCGACGTCATGCGCAGCGCCACGGAACAGCGCCATGGCACCGTGATCAAGACCATGGGGGATGAGGTCATGGCGACCTTCCCGAGCGCGGACGAGGCGCTGAATGCCGCGTCCCAGATGCAGCAGCAGATCTCGACGCACGCTCAGCTGAAGGTCGATGGCCAGCCGGTCGCGATCCGCATCGGCTGCCATTTCGGCCCCGTCGTGCTCGAGAGCCGGGATGTCTTTGGCTCGACGGTGCACACCGCAAACCGCATGACCAGCCAGGCCAAGGCCGGTCAGATCATCACGACCGCGGCCACCGTCGAGCACCTCTCACCGGAATGGCGTGCCGCCTGCAGGCTGATCGACACGGCGCCGATCAAGGGGCAGGGGAACGAGGTTCCTCTCTACGAGGTGCTGTGGCAGACGGAGGACGTGACCAGCATGGTGCCGGCGATCGCCCTCAGGGGGCGCCAAACGGCTACCGCACGGTTGCGCCTGCGCTGGCTCGACCGTGAGGTCGTCGTCGACGAGCATCATCCAAGCGTCACCATTGGGCGCGCCGAGGACAATGACCTCGTCGTGAAGGGCAATCTCATCTCGCGGCTGCACGCGCGCGTCGAGCTCAGCCGCAACAAGCTGGTGCTGATAGACCAGAGCACCAACGGCACCTTCGTCCAGACCCTGGGCGGGGAGGAATCCTTCGTCCGGCGGGACAGCCTGCAGCTCAAGGGCGAGGGCCTGATCGGCCTCGGTCGCCTGCCCGACTCGGAGTCGGCGCAGACCATCCGCTTTGCCTGCGAGATCCTTTAGACACAGGGGCCGGCCAGGGTGCGACGCACGCGTCGCACGGGTGGCCATGGATGGACACCCCAGGCAGACCCGGTTGGACCCGGGGCGTGCGCGGAGCAGGGACTGCGCGGCGCAATGGCCCGATCCAGCGCTTTTTACTAGCCGAGCCGGCGCTCGGTAGCCTCCAGCTCGCCGAGCAGCTCGGGGGGCAGCCGCGAGCCATAGGTCTTGAGGTAGGTCCGGATGTCGGCCACCTCCTTGCGCCACAGTGCCGGGTCCACCGACAGCAGCGCGCGAAGCTCTTGCTGGCCGAGATCGAGTCCCTGCGTATTCAGGTCCTCCGGCCGCGGCAGCAGTCCGATAGCCGACTCCGCCGCGCCGGCCCTGCCGCTGCAGCGATCGAGCATCCACGCGAGCACGCGCAGGTTGTCGCCGAAACCGGGCCACAGGAACCTGCCCCGGGGGGCGCGCCGGAACCAGTTGACATGGAAGATCTTCGGTGCCCGCGAGAGCCGCGCGCCGACCGTCAGCCAGTGCCGCCAGTAATCGGCGAAGTTGTAGCCGCAGAACGGTTGCATGGCCATGGGATCGCGGCGCACCACCCCTACCTGGCCTACGGCCGCGGCGGTGGTCTCCGAAGCGACTGAAGCCCCGACCAGTACGCCGTGCCGCCAGCTGAGCGCCTCGTAGACGAGCGGCGCCACCTCGCGGCGCCTGCCGCCGAAGACGATCGCCGAGATCGGCACCCCGCGCGGGTCCTCCGCGCGCGGCGAGTAGCTGGGGTTGCGCCGGGCGGTGACCGTGAAGCGGGAGTTGGGATGCGCTGCCGGTCCCTTCGAGGCGTCATAGGGGCGGCCCTGCCAGTCCACCACCGGGGCACCGGTCGGGAGGCCCTCCCACCAGGGCTGATTGTCGGCGGTGAGCGCGACGTTGGTGAAGAGCGTCTCGCGCCGGATCATCTGGTAGGCGTTACGGTTGGTCTCCGGGTTGGTTCCGGGCACGACGCCGAAGTAGCCGGCTTCCGGGTTGATGGCCCAGAGCCGCCCATCGGAGCCCGGATGGAGCCAGGCTATATCATCGCCCACGGTGAAGACCTTCCAGCCCGGGAGCGAGGCCGGCGGGATCAGCATGGCGAGGTTGGTCTTGCCGCAGGCGGACGGGAAGGCGCAGGCGATGTAGTGAGTCTCGCCCTCGGGGCTCTCGAGACCCACGATGAGCATGTGCTCGGCGAGCCACCCCTCGGAGCGTGCCTGCCAGCTCGCGATGCGCAGCGCGTGGCACTTCTTGCCGAGCAGAGCGTTGCCGCCGTAACCGGAGCCGAAGCTCTCGATCGCGAGCTCCTCCGGAAAGTGCATGATGAAGCGCCGGTTCGGGTCGAGCTCTCCGATCGAGTGCAGGCCGCGAACGAACTTGCCGTCGCGCGCGATCCGCTCCAGGGCGGGCCGTCCCACGCGCGTCATGACCATCATGTTGAGAGCGACGTAGGCGCTGTCGGTGATCTCGACTCCGCAGCGCGAGAGCGGCGAGGCGATGGGACCCATGCAATACGGGATAACATACAATGTCCGCCCGCGCATGCAGCCGCGGAAGAGCTCCCGCATCTTCGCGCGTGCCTGCTTCGGGTCCATCCAGTTGTTGTTCGGTCCCGCGTCCTCCCTGGAGTTGGTGCAGATGTAGGTCAGGTGCTCCACGCGCGCGACGTCGCTCGGGCTCGAGCGGTAGAGATGGCAGTCCGGGAAGTGCTCGGCATTGAGCTTCACGAGCTCGCCCTCCCGAATCAGCTTGGAGGTGAGCTCGCCGTACTCCTCCTCGGTCCCCTCGCACCAGCGCACCCCGGCGGGTTGGGTGAGGGCTCGAACCGACTCCACCCAGTCGGTCACGGCCCGGGAGAGTTGGGAGAGCGGAATCAGCAGGGGTACAGCAGTGGCCATCCTCGGTTCCTCTTCTCGGGTGCGGCCCGGCCTTTACCGAGGCCGTTCACCGCAGGTGGGGGACGGTCGGCTCCTGCCGGGTCCCGGGGTGCGCCCCAGTATAGCCGCGGGTCCGGCGCGGCCTCATAAAGTACGATAAAATCCTCTGCTGTGTTCCATAATCACTCACGGATAAATCCTTCAGTAATTCAATAACTTAGGACGGTTGTCATAGAGCCGGGCCTGCGGGAAACCAGCTGCCGGCACCGTGGCGGACGGTATCATTGCAATATGTTGGAGCTAGAGGACATCTTCGGGGAAGGAGGGCCTCTGCAGCGCGCGCTGCCGGGCTTCAACGTCCGCCGTCAACAGACCCAGATGGCCGAGCGCGTTGCCTCCGCGCTGGCCCGGCGCGAGGCGCTGACGGTCGAGGCGGGCACCGGCACGGGCAAGACATTCGCATATCTCGTACCTGCGCTGCTCTCGGGCGCGCGGGTGCTCGTCTCGACGGGTACCCGGACGCTGCAGGACCAGCTCTACGCCAAGGACCTGCCGCTCGTCGGGGCGGCCATCGGACGTCCGGCCAAGGTGGCCCTGCTGAAGGGACGCAGCAATTATCTCTGCCGTCACCGTCTGGAGCAGACCGCGGTTCAGGGAAGGGACGACATGCTCGAGCGCATCCGAAGTTGGTCGCGGACTACCCGCAGCGGCGACCTCGCGGAAGTCGCGGGGCTCGCCGACTCCCATCCGGTATGGGCGCAGGTCACATCGACTCGCGACAACTGTCTGGGTACTCGCTGCCCGCAGCTTGCAGGCTGTCATGTCGCGCTCGCCAGACGCCAGGCGCTCGATGCCGACATCGTCATCGTCAACCATCACCTGTTACTCGCGGATCTCGCGCTCAAAGAGGACGGCTTCGGCGATCTCTTGGGTGCGGCCGATGCGATCATTCTGGACGAGGCGCACCAGATACCGGATCTCGCGGCGCAGTTCTTCGGGGCGCACGTGAGCAGCCGCCGCATCGAGGGGCTGTTGGACGACGTGCGGGTGGAGCTCATGAAATCGCCCGGCCTCACGTCCGACGCTCACGCGCACGCGATGTCGGCGATCCGGGATGTCCAGTCCGCGATCGGACAGATCTCCGGTGAAGTCACCGGCGGCGTGGACCGGATCGCCTGGACCGACGCGGATACACCCATCGCGGCGGCTGTCGTCGATCTGACACGGGCGGTGGTCGCGCTCGCCGAAGCGCTGCGCGCCGCGGGCGAGGAGACTGTCGTGGGCGCGCTGGGTGATCGCGCCGGCGATCTGGCGGCGAGCCTCGAGCGCATCGCCGCCGTCGGTGAGATCGAAGGAGCGCGGTCGATCGAGATCGCGCCGCATTCCGGAGCGCTTGCGCTCGGGAGGGCGGGTCTCGCAGCCCGCTTCGCCTTGAGCCTTCTGCCGTTCGACATCGCGGAGCGTTTCCAGCGCCTCATCGAGGCGCACCCCTGCTCCTGGGTGTTCACGTCGGCCACCCTGTCGCTGGGCGAGGACTTCAGTCCCTTCACCAGCCGCTTGGGGCTCGAGGGCTGTGCCACGCTCAAGATAGACAGCCCGTTCGATTATCCCCGCCAGGCTCTTCTTTATCTGCCGTCGCAGATGCCACTGCCTTCGTCCCGGGAATTTCTGCCGGCTGTGATGGAGGTCGCGCTCGCGCTCATCGAGGCCTCGAAGGGCGGGGCATTCGTGCTCTTCACCAGCCATCGAGCGCTCACCGCGGCGGCCTCACACTGGCGAGCGCAGCATCAGCGGACGGCGAGCTATCGCCTGCTCGTGCAGGGGGAGGGTCCCCGCGAGCGGCTGATCCGCGAATTCCGCGAGGACGGCAGCGCCGTGCTGCTCGGCACGACGAGCTTCTGGGAGGGAGTCGACGTCAAGGGCAGCGCGCTTCGGCTGGTGGTGATCGAGAAACTGCCGTTTGCCTCCCCGGATGATCCGCTGGTTAGAGCGCGGGTCGAGCACCTCGAATCCGTAGGCAGGAGTGCCTTTCGCGAGTATCAGCTGCCCGAGGCTGCCCTGGCGCTGAAGCAGGGTGTGGGCCGTCTCATCCGCAGCGAGGAGGATTTCGGCGCGGTCGCGATCTGCGATCCACGACTCACGGAGCGCGGTTACGGCAAAGTATTTCTCAATGCCTTGCCGCCCATGACCCTCACCCGGGAACGGCAGACGGCGCTCGATTTTCTTTTCCGGCATGCGGCGCGGGCCGCCGCCCCGCGCCGCGCCGGGGCGGCGCCATGAGGCTGCTGGCGCTCGATACCGCCACGGAGTGCTGCTCGGCGGCGCTGCTTGCGCAAGACCGGCTGCTCACCCGCGAGGCGGAGCTCGCGCGTGGCCATGCCGAGCGAA
>JAKBCR010000120.1 GCA_021807675.1 Pseudomonadota bacterium | reverse complement strand
TGGCGATGCCGATATCGCTCGCGTTGCTCGAGCAGGGATTGGGGTTGTCAAAGAGATCGGTGACGTTGTGCTGGATCGTGGCGAGAAACTGCGGCTCGTGCACCCCCGTGCTCGTCACGCAGCCGCTTGTCGCCATCAGGAGCACGGCGCCGAGCGCGCCAAGAAACGCCCGTGTCCGCGCGCTCATTGCGCCTCTGTGCAGCGGCCGCTCGAGCCCGCACGGTTGGTTTGCGCGCCGCGCTCGCCCGTTACGCATCACCCATCCCCCGTGGCCCCGTGTCGCTTCATCTCGGCGCCTCCTGAGGCGGCGCGCGCGAGCATCGTGTCCGCGGCTCCCCTCGGCACGCAACCCCCCCAAACGGAGGGGTGCGCGCGCGGCCAGCGGCACGCGAGTATCCACGCTCGCGTCGGCCAATGGCCGTGGAGAATGCCCATGGGCAAGCGGTGGGTGCACGCTGCTCGTGCTCGCTGCGCTGCAGGTCTGGCAGCGGCAGGAACGCGCAGAGGCGCGGGCGGTGCCCCCGCGTCCGGCTGCACCAGTCAGGACGGTCCACGGCAGCTCACGGTGATCAACCAATCTCCGGATGAGAAGCAAATCACCGAGATCAACATCGACGGCAGTCCCTCACCGTTATTCGGCGTGAACGAATACCTCGCCCCGGGCCACGAAATGGTTTTCCCGACCCTTCCCTACGCGATCGACCCTGAGCGCTACACGGCCACGCTGGTCGGGATCTGGCACCCCTTCCTCTACCGCGTCCGGTCCTGCAACCAGATGACGATCGTCTTCCGGCAATAGGGTCGGCGATCCGACATCACCCCTGCGCATTTGTCTGCGGCGCGCCACTTCGGTACATTCGAGCGCATAATTGACCGGCGCGTCCGCCTTCCGGGGGGTGGCGGCCAGATACCGACCGCGCCGGGCACGGCTTGGTCATGCTAACGAAGAATCGCATGCACATCCTGCTGGTGGATGATCACGCCTTGTTCCGCGCCGGCTTGCGGCTGCTGCTCGCCTCGCTCCGTCCGGAGGTCCGATTCCTCGAAGCCGCGAGCATCGAGGCGGCCCTGGCGCAGGCGCGAGACCATGAGGACGTGCGGGTCTGTCTGCTCGATCTCGACCTGAAACAGGATCAGGGACTGCCGGCCATCGGCCGGATCAAGCAGTGTGCGCCCAATGCCGCCGTCGTGATCGTCTCGGCCGCGGATGATCCGGTCACGGTGCGCGCGTGCATCGAGGCGGGCGCGATGAGTTATATCACCAAGAGCTCCCCGCCGGACGTCTTGACGCTCGCCCTGCGGCGCGTCCTTGACGGTGAGGTGTTCCTGCCGCGCAGCGTCCAGACCGAGGGCGGCGGGGCCGTGGCCCCCGTGCGGACACTGACGCGGCGCCAGCAGGATGTGCTCGCGGGCCTCAATCGGGGCCTCTCGACCAAGTTGATCGCGCGGGAACTGGCGATCTCCTAGCTTGCCGTCAAGGAGTACCTCTCCGACATCTTCCGCCTCCTCGAGGTCCACAATCGTACCGAGGCGGTCATCGCAGCGAGTCGGCTGCGCCTGCGCTCCCATGCTTGAGCGCGCGCACCCCGATCGCGGACAGCGCGCGGAGCTGCGTGACGAGCTCCTCACTCTGCACGCGCGCATTCTGCTGCGCATGCCGATTTTCGAGCTGGCGCTGATCGGTGCGATCGGTTGGATCGTTCTGCCCGACATCGCATTGTCCGTCTTCCTGGCCTGGGCGGGAATTGCACTCGCAGTGGAGTGCGCCCGCGCCGCGACGGCACGCTGGGCGCTGGTACGCCTCCCGGCCGACCCGCCGCCGCATCTCCACCAAGTGTTTGTCGCGCTCGACGGGGCCGCGGGGCTCGCGACCGGCGCGGCGGCCCTGCTGTTCCTGCCGCACATTCCGTTGCTCTCGCAGGCACTGCTGGAGACGACGCTGTATACCGTCGCCGGCGCAGGTGTCGCGGTCGCGGTGTCCTCCAGGCGTATGTTGGCCGCCTACTCCTCGCTGGTGCTGATGGGTGCCGCCACGGCCTGGAGCATGGCGCACCCCGAGAGAGCCGCGGTGGTGATCGCACTCACGGCCGTGTACTGGCTTTTTCTCATCGGCGTCTCCGGAGACAGCGAGCGGCTGCTGCGGCGCTCCATCGACATTCGCCGCCAGCGCGATGAGGTGCTGCGCCAGCTCGAACGGCGCAACCAGGAGATGCAGGAAGTGGCCGCCCGCGCCGAGCGCGCGGCGCTCACTCGCGCCCGGGTGCTGGCGGCCGTGAGCCACGATCTGCGCCAGCCCCTGCACGCGCTGTCCGCCTACAGCGCGGTGCTGCTGGCCAACCCGAGCGCCCGCACTCTGCAGGAAGCCGGCCACAACATCGATTCCCTGGTGCGGGCGCTCGGGGAGATTCTGGGCGAGCTGTTCGACCTGTCCCGGCTCTCGACGGGTGGCTACCGCCTGCAGCATGAGCCGTTCGCGCTCGATCGCCTGGTGGCGGGCGTGTGCGCGGAGTTCGCGTCCAGTGCCGCCGCGAAGGGGCTCACACTCGCTTCCCACCTGGCGCCCGTGGAGCTGATCGGCGATGCGAGCGCGATCGGACGCATCGTGCGCAATCTGCTCGACAATGCCATCAAGTACACCGAGCGCGGGCAAGTGGGTGTGACCCTCTCGCACGTCTCGGGCGAGGCGCGGCTGGAGGTCAGCGACACGGGGCGAGGCATCGCGGCCGATGAGCACGGGCGCATCTTCGAGGAGTTCTATCAGATCGACGGCCCCGGCGGTCCCCCGCAGGGCGTCGGCCTCGGCCTGTCGATCGTGAAGCATCTGTGCGACCTGATGCGCGCCAGAATCGAGCTGGACTCGAGCATCGGGGAGGGCACCCGATTCACCGTCACACTGCCCTCCGCCCGCGCCGGCTCCGGAACGGCGGCGATGTTGCGCTCGATCCAGGAGGGCCGAAAGTCCTGGCGCGGCGCGCGAGTCTATGTGGTGGACGATGATGCGGCGGTACTCGCCAGCATGCAGGCGCTGCTGAGGTTGTGGGGCTTCGAGGTACATTGCGCCGCGTCCGCGGCCGAAGCCAATGCGCTCCTCGCGCAACGAGGCCGCCCCAACCTGATGCTGATCGATCTGCGGCTGCCGCACGGGCAGGATGGCGCCGCCGTTGCGGCGCGCGCGTGCGCCGACCACGGAGCATTCCAGGTGCTGATCGTCACGGGAGAGAGCGCGGAGTCCGCGTTGCACTCCGCTCGCGAGCACGGCTACACGCTGCTGCAAAAGCCGGTTCCGTTCGACACGCTGTACGCGGCCGTAAGCGCCGCAATGCAGCCAACGGCCTAACCTCCCCATCACGCGCTACTGCCTGGCGGGGCCTGCGGCATCCTGCGGCACGGCTAACCGAGCAACCGCTCGCGACGATAGAGGCGGCCGGCCGCGAAGACCAACAGCGCTCCCAAGGCGAGCGTCGAGCACACCGAAAGCGCCACATAGCCGGCCGGCAACGGCTGCATTCTGATGAGGCTCTGGATGATGAAGTGCTGGCTCAGGGATGGAATCGCCATCAGCGTGGCCCGCGGCTGCAGCCCGAGGACTCCCGCAAAGACGAGCGGCAGTGTCGGCACGAGGAGGACCAGCCCCACGTAAGTCTGAGCCTCCCGATAGCTGCGGGTGTAGGCGGCCACGAGAGTCATGAGGGCCGCGCCCAGTGGCACGAGTGGCAGGCAGGCGAGGACTATGTCCACCGCGACCCGCGGCCCGAAGTCGGCGCTCATGCCGAACCGATCGAGCCCGACGAACCGCAGCACGATGGCGAAGGCGGTCACCGTCAGCGCGAGCGACAACGTCATATAGGCGCACGCCGCCAGGATCTTGCCGTAGATGAGATACTCGCGGCGCACCGGCACCGTCAGGAGCGGCTCCAGCGACCCGCGCTCCCGCTCCCCGGCCGTGGCATCGATCGCCAGGTACATGCCTCCCATGAGCATCGTGAGCAGCACGAGATAGCTCAACGTGCCGAGCGCGAGGGCGGAGCGGCTGGCCGGCGTGGAGATGTCGATCGGATGAATCACTATGGGCACGGTGAGCAGCGGGTCCAGCCCGCGCGCGATCAGGCGCAGGCGCGCGATGATCTCGCCATATTGGCTCACGATGCCGGCGATCCGCTGCACGCTGCGCGCGCTGTCGGTGTCCGACTCGTCGGCGAACAGGAGCAGCGAGGCAGGCTGTCCAGCCGTAAGCCGCAACCCGAAGTCTTCCGGTACGAGCAATACTTCCTCGCCGCGGTGCGCAGCCACCGCGCGCCGGGCCGCGGCCTGGTCTTCCTCGACGGTCCTGATCCTGACGTCGTGCTCGCGCAGAAAGCCGAGCAGATTCGGCGCGCGCTGCGCGTGAGAGACCGTCAGACGCAGCGGGCGATCACTTTGGGTGTTCGCGCTGCGGAAGGTCAGCGACAGCGCGGTTGCGACCAGAAGGGGACCGAAAAGGGGGCCGAACACGAGCGCGGAGATGAGCGTACGCCGGTCGCGCAGGTTCTCACGGAGCTCCTTGGCGAAGACGCGCCAGATCGCCTTCATCGGTCCGTGTCCTCGCCGGCCCCGGCGACGAGACGGACGAAAGCGTCTTCCAACGATTCCGCTCCCGCGCGGTCGCGCAGCTCCTCCGGGGCGCCCTCGGCAACCACGCCGCCATGGGCGATGACGACCACCTCATCGCAAAGCGCCGCGATCTCCTGCATCACGTGGCTCGAGAACAGGATGCAGTGGCCTTCGTCGCGCAATTGCCGCAGAAGCCCGCGCAGCGTGCGCACCGCCATCACATCGAGCCCGTTGGTCGGCTCATCGAGCAGGATGTTGCGCGGCCGATGGATGAGGGCCCGCGCCAGCGCGGTCTTGATCCGCTGTCCCTGAGAGAAGCCCCGCGCCGGCCGATCCGCGAAATCCTCCATCTCCAGGCGCCGGAACAGCTCCGCCGTGCGGCTGCGCCGCTCGGCCCGCGCAAGTCCATGCAGCGCGCCGAAGTAGAGGACGTTCTCCCGAGCGGTCAGGTTAGGGTACAGGCCGGCACCGTGAGGAAGCACCCCCATGTGTCGTCGGGCACCGAGCGGGTCGCCCACAACGCTGATACCGTCAATCCGGGCGTCACCGGAATCCGGCTGCAACACCGTGTAGAGAATGCGCAGCGTCGTCGATTTCCCGGCGCCGTTTGGCCCGAGGAGCCCGGTGATGCGCCCATTAGGCGCACGCAAGCTGACGCCCCTCACCGCCGCGAGCGAGCCGAAGCGCTTGCAGAGTCCTTCGGCTTCGATCAAGGCGCCGGCCCGTTCCGCGTCAGGAAGAATGGCATGGGCGAGAGCTTGCGAGTGCAGGCCGTATCGAGTCCCGAGACGGACGCGCGGCGCACGAACTGCGCCATCACACCGGCCATGCAGGGATCGGTGAGCTGGCCGTGTCCGAAGCCGGGAATCACGAGGCTCAGGCTGTGGGCAAAGCCGCGGCTTGCCAGCGCGGCGTACCGCGGGGGAGTGATCGGGTCGTTGCCGCCCGAGAGCAGCAACGCCGGTACGTCGGAGTGCAGCGGCTGGTGGAAGTCGGGGTCCACCGGCCCTCGGGGCCAGATCCTGCAGATCGCCTCGAGGCCATCGAGTTGCGACGTGCCGAGAAACGTCTTGGCGAGCTCGGCGCGCTTTTCGGCATCAACGTGATAGAAGGGCACGTCTTCCGAGCAGACCACGGTGTCGTTCATGCCTTCCGCAATGGCGTCCCCATAGAGGCGATCGATGAGAAGAAACTGTCCGGCGAGGGGCGCGAAGTTGCCGGATGCGCTGGCCTCGCGCAGATCGAGGGGCAGGAGCGCCGCGAGCTCCGGTGTGTAGCTCGCGAGGCGCAGGACCATGGCGAGCTGATAGTTGGCGAAGAGCAGCCGGTAAGGCTCGCCGCTCGTCGGGTCGGTCAAGTCGACCCACACCGGATGAGCGGCAAGCTCGTTATGGAGTTGCCGGTAGGAGGCTGCCGGGCTCCCGAAGCGGGAGTGGCAGGAGGGCTGCCCCATGCAGCGGGCAAAAATGCTCGAGAGTGCGGCTTGGGCATCGAGCGCGCTCGTCGCCCCGAGCGCCAGCTCGGGCGGCACCACGCCATCGAGGATGACGCTGCGGACTCGTTCGGGGAAGCGGCGTATGTACTGCTGCGCGACGATCGTGCCATACGATGATCCGTAGATGTTGATCCGGTCGTAACCCAACGCTGCTCGCACCTTGTCGAGGTCCTGTACGGCGAGGCTCGTGGTGTAAAACCGCACGTGGGCATGCGCGCGCAACATTTTCAGGCAGCGCTCCGTCTCCGCAACGATCTGCGCCGTCGTGCTCTGGTAGAGATCCCCCCCGCTCGACTCGCAGTCGAGAGCGTTGGAGCCGCCGGTGCCGCGCTGGTCGAGGAGGACGATGTCGCGGTCACGGTGGATGAGGCCGAAGACCGGCGCGACACTCGCGTAGAAGGAGGTCGCCGCCATTCCGGGTCCCCCGGCAATGACGAAAAGCGGATCGGGACGCTTGTGAGTGCTGATCGCAGGCACCACTGCGACCCGCAGCTCGATCTGCCGTCCGCGCGGCGCGGCGGGATTCTCAGGCACCGCCAGCCGGCCGCAGCGAGCCTGGATAAGCGTGAGTCCCTGGCTCTGGCGCAGCTCGCACGGCGCGAGCGCCAGGCGCCCGGCCGCCAAAGCGCGGTCGCCGGCTGCGAGCCCGGAGGCCAGACAGAAAAACAGCAATGCGGTGCGCAGGCTCACTCCAGCGAGAGGATAAGGCATCGGATGGCAGCGATGCTTCACCTGCCACTACAATATGAGCATGCGCTTTTCCCAATCATTCGACGTGATCGTCATCGGCGGCGGTCATGCCGGGACCGAGGCCGCCCTTGCAGCGGCGCGCATGGGCGCGCGCACGTTGCTTCTCACTCAAAGCGTCGAGACGCTGGGTCAGATGAGCTGTAATCCAGCGGTCGGCGGCATCGGCAAGGGCCATCTCGTGCGGGAGATCGATGCGCTCGGCGGCGCGATGGCTCGCGCGACGGACCGGGCCGGCATTCAGTTTCGGACATTGAACGGCAGCAAGGGTCCCGCGGTGCGGGCCACGCGCGCCCAGGCGGATCGCCAGCTCTACAAAAAGGCCATCCGCTCGCTGCTCGAGCGCGAGCAGCGACTGTCGATATTTCAGCAGGAAGCCGCCGACTTCCTCGTCGAAGGGGAGACGGTCAAGGGGGTCGTGACGGTGACCGGCATTCAGTTCCAGGCGCCGGCAGTCGTGCTGACCGTGGGTACTTTCCTCGGTGGCCGCATCCACGTGGGCCTCGACAATTACCCCGGCGGCCGGGCGGGCGACCCGCCATCGAATCGCCTGGCGAGCCGGCTGCGGGAGCTGCCATTGCGGGTCGGCAGGCTGAAGACGGGAACACCACCGCGACTGGATGGCAGGACACTCGACTTCTCGGCCATGACGCGTCAGGCGAGTGATGACCCGCTGCCTGTGTTCTCGTTTCTTGGGAGAGCCACTGATCATCCAAATCAGGTACATTGTTTCATTACGAATACAAACGAGCGGACTCACGAGATCATTCGCGGGGCGGTGGATCGCTCTCCGATGTTCACCGGTGTCATCGAGGGGGTAGGTCCGCGCTACTGCCCGTCGGTCGAGGACAAGGTCTTCCGCTTTGCCGACAAGCCCTCGCATCAGATCTTCGTCGAGCCCGAGGGCCTCGACACGCACGAGATCTACCCGAATGGCATCTCCACCAGCCTCCCATTCGACGTCCAGTACGAGCTCGTGCGCAGCATTCCCGGATTCGAGCGCGCGCACCTGACGCGCCCGGGCTATGCGATCGAGTACGACTATTTCGATCCGCGGGACCTGCGTCCTTCGCTGCAGATGCGTGGGCTCCACGGCCTCTTCTTCGCCGGGCAGATCAACGGCACGACCGGGTACGAGGAGGCTGCGGCGCAGGGCATCGTGGCCGGGATCAATGCCGCGCTCGCATTCCGCCAGCGCGATGCATGGGTGCCGCGGCGTAGCGAGGCGTACCTGGGCGTACTGATCGACGATCTGGTGACGAGAGGGACCCGGGAGCCCTACCGCATGTTCACCAGCCGCGCCGAGCACCGCCTGCTGCTGCGTGAGGACAACGCCGACTTGCGCCTGACGCCCTTGGGCCGCGAGCTCGGCCTGGTGGACGATGAGCGCTGGCGGCTCTTCGAGGCGAAGCAGCGTCTCTCGGAGGAAGAAACCACCCGTCTGCAAGGCGTGCGTCTTCATCCGGACAAGGTGCCCGAGCAGTGGGCGCAACGGGTCCTTCGTGGACCGCTGGCGCGGGACGTCTCTGCATTCGAGCTGCTGCGGCGGCCCGAAGTGAGCTACGACGCTTTGCTCGATGTGGCAGGTGTTCCGGACTGGCTCGCGTACCCGCCGGATGACCGCGTTCCCCCGCAGGTGCGGGTGCAGGTCGAGGCCCGCGCGAAGTACGCCGGCTACATCGAGCGTCAGCGGGAAGAGATCGACCGCCAGCGCCGCAATGAGGAGACTGCATTGCCGGAGGACATCGACTACAACCGGGTGGCCGGACTCTCGAACGAGGTGCGCAGCCGCCTGTTGGAGTATCGCCCGGCCACGGTCGGACAGGCGGGCCGGGTGCCTGGCGTGACTCCGGCCGCCGTCACGCTGCTGCTGGTCCATCTGAAGAAGCGCAGCCTTGCGGCGGAGCGCGCGCGCGTCGCATGACAAAATCGTCTGGAACGATTTTGGACGGCAATAACCGGCCCGCCAGCGGCGAGGCCCAGGATGGGCCGAGCACACATTCGTCTGGAACGATATCACCCGGCGCAGAGCCGGCGCCTCGCAACGTCTTCCTGACACAACTCGCCGCGTCATGGGCGCGCAGCGACTCGCTGGTGTGTGTCGGGCTCGACCCGGAGATCGAGCGCTTCCCGCCGCAGGTCGCCGATCACCCGTCCCCGATCTTCCAGTTCAACAAGGCAATCGTCGACGCCACGGCGGATCTGGTCTGCGCCTACAAGCCGCAGTTCGCTCATTACGCCGCGTACGAGGCGGAGGATCAGCTCGAGCGCACCATCGAATACATCCACCGCACGTGCCCCGGCATGCCGGTCATTCTCGATTCGAAGCGGGGCGACATCGGCAACACGGCGGAGCGCTACGCGATCGAGGCCTTCGAGCGTTACGGAGCCGACGCCGTCACCGTAAACCCATACCTCGGAGGCGACGCCCTGGAGCCGTTCCTGCGGCGGGAGGACCGCGGGGTGGTGGTGCTCTGCCGCACCTCCAATCCGGGAGCGCGCGACCTGCAGGATCTGGAGCTCGGCGCAGGCGGCCGGCGGCTCTACCACGTCGTCGCGGAGCTGGCCGCGACCCGCTGGAACGCCCGCGGCAACTGCCTCCTGGTCGTGGGTGCCACCTATCCACAGGAGCTGGCCGAGATCCGGCAGATCGTCGGTGAGATGCCGCTCCTCGTGCCCGGCGTCGGCGCGCAAGGGGGCGATGTCGCCCAGGTGGTGCGCAATGGACAGACCGCCGCCGGCACCGGTCTCATCGTCAGCTCCTCTCGGGGCATTCTCTACGCTTCGCCACGAGACGACTTCGCCTCCGCGGCCAGGGCCGCGGCTCTCGCTCTGCGGGATGAGATCAATGCCCATCGCCTGCGGCGCGCGTAGACGCTCCTGATGCGACACGCCGCCCGGTCGCTCGCTGCCCTGCTGCTTGCGCTCGCCGCGCTCTGCGGCTGCTCACACGCTCCCAGCGGAACCCCGGCGGGCGCCGCCCCGCATCGCGCAGCGATCCTCCTGCGCGGCCTCGGTGCGGAGCCTGACTCCCTTGACCCGCAGAAGGCGCGATCCGTCGAAGCGCAGCGTGTGCTCAGGGATATCTGCGAGGGACTCACCACGCTCGACAAGTCGGGAGGAGTGGCTCCTGGTATCGCCGAGCGGTGGCAGGTCAGTCCGGACGGGAAGACCTATACCTTCACCTTGCGGCATGACGCCAGATGGTCGGACGGCGAGCCCGTCGTTGCCGCGGATTTCGTGGCCGGGCTGCGCCGCCTGGTCGATCCGGCAACCGGATCGCAGCACGCTGAAGTCGTCGACGTCATCGAGAACGCCAGCGCCATCGTCGCGGGCCGCGAACCCCCCGAGAGCCTCGGAGTATCAGCGCCCGATCCCTACACCGTCATCATACGGCTGCGCGGCCCCGCGCCCTACCTTCCCGCGCTGCTCTCGGACCCCAGCACGTGCCCCGTTAACCCGGTCACCCTGGTCAACGACGGAGACGCCTACGCCCGTCCCGGAAACCTGCCATCGGACGGCGCCTTCGTGCTGACGCAGTGGGTCCACGGCTCGTACATCTATCTCACTCGCAACCCTTACTACTGGAACAACGCCGCTACGCGCCTCGATGGCGTGAAGTACCTGATCACCTCGGACGAGAATGCCGAGCTGACACTCTATCGCGCGGGTCAGCTCGATATCACCGATGTCATTCCGCGGAGCCAGTATGGCTGGATTCGCTCGCACCTGGGCGATCAACTCCACATTACGCCCGAGCTGGGGGTCTACTTCTATGGCTTCAATCTGGAGCGTGCGCCTTTCGAGAACGACGGGAAGCTGCGCCGCGCGCTCTCCATGGTCATCGACCGTGAGAAGCTCACGCGGCTCGTGCTGCGGACCGGCGAATTGCCGGCCTACGGCTGGGTGCCGCCAGGTGTCGACGACTACACTCCGCAGTCGCCCGGCTACCGCTCGCTACCCATGGCACAGCGGATCGCCGAAGCCCGGCGACTCTACGCGCAGGCGGGCTACTCCGCGGCAAAGCCGCTGCGGTTCGGGCTGCGCTACAACGCGGGCGAGGTGCATGCGGAGCTCGCCATCGCCATCGCGTCCATGTGGCGCCAGACGCTCGGTGCGCGGGTGACCCTGCGGGCGGAGGATTCCCAGTCCCTGATGCAGGACATCGATCGCGGCAACGTGCAGATGTTCCGCTCGAGCTGGATCGGGGACTACAACGATGCCTACACCTTCGCCCAGTACTTCAAGAGCGACTTCGGCATCAATCTCACGCACTACGACAACCCCGTCTATGACCACCTCCTCGACCGCGCCGCGGCCGAGGCCGATCCCGCGAAGCGCCGCGCGCTCCTCGAGCAGGCCGAGCGCGTCATGCTGCGCGACCAGCCGGTGATCCCGATCTATTTCTACGCGAGCAAGCACCTCGTCAAGCCGCGCGTCGAGGGATGGTACAACAACATCATGAATGTCACCTACAGCAAGGACCTGGGACTGCGGGGCGAGGCGCCCTGAGAGGGGCTTGCTGTCGTGCTCACGGCGAGCCTGGCCCCTCGGCGCGGGTGGGCCCTCAGATTTCCGCCACGATATGCTCGGCGCTTGGCACGCCGGGACGTCCCGTGAACGCGATGAGCAGCGGAGACACCGCCAGGGTGGCGATCATCAGGAATTTGTAGTCATCCATGTAAGCGATGATCTGCGCCTGCTGATTGATGAGCGCATCGAGCGCGGCACGGCCGGCGGCAGTGGCGGGATTCAGCATCTGTGCGATGACCGGATGGCCAAGCTGCCGGTTCACCGCGGTGACGGACTGCGCGATATCCGCGTGGTTGACCTGAGTGGCGCGCGCCAGCAGCGTACTGACGACCGAGATGCCGATGCTGGAGCCGACATTGCGCGCCAGGTTGTAGATCCCGGCGCCTTCCGGCCGCACTCCGGGTGATAGCGTCGAGAGCGAGACGACGCTGAGCGGCGTGAAGAGAAAGCCGAGGCCCACCCCTTGGATGACACCGACCCAGATGACGGCCCAGCTCGATACGGCCGGAGTCCAGCCCGTCATGAGATAAAAGGACCACACCGAAAGGCCGAGCCCGAACCCGAGCAGCAGCCGTGTGTCGGCTCGGCCGATGAGTCGGCCCACGACCAACATGGAGGCCATGGTGCCGATTCCCCTCGGACCCATGACGAAGCCCGCGGTGATCACCGGATAATTCATGAGCTCCTGCAGATAGGGCGGCAGCAGCGCCATCGAGGCGAAGAAAGTCAGCCCGATGATCGCGACGAAGAGGACGCCGGCGGCGAAGTTGCGGTCCTTGAAGAGCGCGGGCCTCAAGAACGGCTCTCGGGCCGTGAAGGTATGCGCCAGGAAGACATAGAACGCCGATCCCGCCACGATCACCTCGGCAATGATCTCCTTCGAGCCGAGCCAGTCGAGCTCCTGGCCCCGGTCGAGCAGCACCTGCAGGGCCGCGATCGCGATGCTGAGGCTCAGGAAGCCGGTCCAGTCGAGCCGCGCATCGCTGCGGCGCCTGGCCTCGGGCAGGTAAGCCGCCATGCCCATGAACGCGAGGATGCCGATCGGCAGGTTGATGTAGAACACGAACCGCCAGCTGTAGTCCTCGGTCAACCAGCCGCCGAGCACTGGCCCCAGGATGGGGGCCGCCATGACCGCCATGCCCCAGGCCGCCATCGCCGAGCCCTGCCGCGCGGGCGGGTTGATGTTGAGCAGTACGGTCTGCGAAAGCGGCACCAGCGCGGCGCCGAAAAGCCCCTGCAGCCACCGGAAGATCACGATCTGCGTCACCGATTGCGCCATGCCGCAGAGCATGGAGGCAACGGTGAACCCAACGACCGAGATCATGAAGAGACGCTTGAGGCCGAGCCGCGCGGTCAGGAAGCCGGTCAGGGGCGTCGCGATCGCCGCGGCGACGATGTAGGACGTCAGCACCCAGTCGACCTGATCCTGGCTCGCCGCGAGGCTCCCCTGCATATGGGGCAGCGCCACGTTGGCGATCGTCGTATCGAGCGACTGCATGAGGGTCGCCAGCATCACGCAGAGCGTGATGCCGCCGCGATTGGGTGTTCTCGGGCTCAGCTCCTCGGCCATTGGCGCTCCTCATTAAAAGCGCTGGATCCGGGCTCCTGCCCGGCCCAGCGCTGCTTGGGTCAAAAAACGTGGTCTTTGCCCAAAGCTCCGCCACCTGCGGCGGCGGGGCACATCCTGTGCCTGGGTTACGCGCTCGTACTGCATGAGCAGGGTCAACATGAATCGATGGGATGCTTCTCAGAGGATGGACCAGCCGCGCG
>JAKBCR010000397.1 GCA_021807675.1 Pseudomonadota bacterium | reverse complement strand
TGTATTTCATGGGACATTCTCCAGAGGGTGGAAACGCTGTGTCAGTCAATGCCGTGTTTACGCGCGGAGCAACGGCGGCATTCACGTGTGCTCCGTGATCAATCGGTTCATTCTGATCACCTCCGTTGACCACTTTCCGCGCACCGCATCCGCGCGCGACCCGGCTGCGCAGTTGACGTGCAGAGGGTGAAGATATTCGGACCGGAGATGAAACCGGAGCTTCTGTCCGATCAATCGAGTGCCTCTCTGAGGCGGGCGGATCCAGCCGACGTCGAAAATACTTGACGGTTCGCGCGACATAGATCTTGGCCATGCGCGAACTGATCCTCATCTCTTGTCCGACATCCTCAAACGGTAGATACCGTACGATGCGCAGAAGGAACGCCTGGTAGCACCTCGGTGGTAGCTCGTGCACGGCCTCACTCACCAGGGCCAACCGCTCGCGCGCGTCGGCTACGGTTTCCGCAGATGGAGCGAATTGCTCCGGTCTTCCCGATAGAACCTGCACAAGGCGTTCTCGACACCTCGAGCTCCGCCGGCGATCGTTCATGATGTTCAACGCGCACCGCCAAAGGTAACGGTCCAGGGCATGGATGCTGTCGTCGCGTTCGACGGAGAGCACTCGAACATAGGCTTCCTGAATAATGTCTCTTGCTTCTTCCGGAGAGCCGGTACGTTTGGTGAGGAACCGCAGAAGGGGTCCCTGCAGAGCCGGCACAACTCGCGCCAGGGCTTGCGCCCGGGTCGCAGGTTGTGCGGCACAGGACGACTCCTCCCTGGACGTGCTCGGCGGATGGTCCCATCCGCGCGCCTCTATCCTGCTCGCGGCCATTTGCCCACCGTGCCCTTCTGTCTCCTGAGATCTCTCATGTTCACGTCGAAATGCGGTTCATCTGGTGGAGGAGGGCGGGCGTCGGTGCGAATGGCTGGGTGCCATGTCGAGTCCGCTATAGGCCGCGCGGAGCAGACCGAGCGCGTGGCGAAGAGCAACCTCCTCGTCGCCAGCGCCAGCTCCCTCCTGGGCCGCAAGCGAACGGTGCACGACGGTGACCAGGGAGAGCGCGTCGGACAATTCACCGAGCGATGTCAAGAGGGTCGTCCGCGCGTGTGCGGCGGAGGTTGTCCGCGACTTTCGCAGTCGGCCCGGCTGCCCGGAGTGGCGCCTGGGCCTCGCCCGTGCGGATGTCACGCGCGCTTCGCTGCGGGTAGACATGGTCGTCAGTCAGGGTGATACGAAAACAGTAGCGGCTAGGCAGGACGATACCACTGATACGGATTTCGTATCAATAGGGGTGATACGGTATTAGGAGCACCTCGGCAAGTCATCGAGGGTGCCATGAAGTATTCCGCCCGCCAGCGGGCCATCGTCGCCGCGCTTCGCAAAGCACGCGAGGCGGCCGGGCTTTCCCAGCGGCAGCTCTCTGAGCGATTGCAGCAGCCGCCGAACTGGATCCAGCGGATCGAATCCCTGGAACGGCGGGTGGATGTGGCGGAATTCATCACCATTGCGAAGGCAGTGGGGGCAGATGCCGCCGAACTTTTCCGGGAAGCGATAGATTCCCGATAGCTGCCGAGCTGGAGGCCCGGTCCGGGCACCCTGCCTGCCAGGAAGTCGGCGATGCTTGGTAGGCAAACACAGGCGCGGTGGACACGCGGATTGCCGCAGCCGAGAACGGCGCAGGTACCACCCGAGGCCGAGCGTCCGACCTGCTCATCTGCACGACGCTCTGCGGTAGCGCTGATCACTCGCCATGGCGATCGCCTCGAAGAGAGCATCCCAAAGCGTCAGGAAGTTCAGCAGGCTCGCACAACGAGGCGGTCCGGCAATCGGCTTCGCCGATGACCCTGGATTGCTCTGGTTGTGCGCCGCAGAAGCCACCTTTGACGTCGCCTCATCACCAAAATGAGTAAGTCCACAATAGGATATTTAAGGATACTACACGCGCCTTGCATGGCCGTCTAGTCCAGAATAGACTAATTCCGCTTTGGGATTATATGTACTCGCTCCAACCCTGCGGAGCGCGGCATTGAAGTCCCTGCGAACCCGTACTCACCGGATCCTTTGTGCGGCGCTCGTGCAAGCCCGCAAGGGCGCCGGAATCAGTCAGCACGAGCTGGCGCGCAGGCTGAAGCGTTCGCAGTCCTTCATCGCAAAGATCGAGGTCGGAGAACGGCGCATTGATGTGGTCGAGTTCATCGAGATCGCCCGCGCTCTCGGGCGGGAACCGGCGGACCTGCTCGCGCGAGCGCTGGAATAGGGCACCGAGCTGGCAATCGAAGTCGGTCCAGGCGGGCATTCGCGGAGGGGACCCTTGGCCCTGAGGCCTCGGAATGCGCGCTGCAACTTCGCAACGTGACAACGGCGGGAATTGATCCAATGTCGATACTTCACATTGCTCTTGCGCTGGTCGCGTTGGCGCTTGTCTTCCCGACTTCACGACGGATCCTGATCGAGACGATTCGGAACGTGGTCCGTCCGATCATTGCCGTTCTCTTTCTCTTCGCCGTGCGCCTCCGCTGAATTTGGGGCGTCGCAGATAAGAAATCGGACTTGCCCGGAGTGACGCCGGGGCTTACCCCGCGAGCGCACCTTTGCTCCAGCAGGAAGAGCAGAAATCATGGGACGGCGCACGTCATCGAGCTTGTCGCTTCGCCGTGAACACCGGCATCCACAAGGGAGGTACGGATCACCCCGGGGATCACGGCCCGCGCCAGCAAGCGGTCACGGACCGTGAAGGCTGAGAGGCGGGGAGTGCCCCTCGACCTCTGCTGCGCACACGGTGCATCGGGTCATCGTCTTACGCTCCATTCGGTTGCGGTCCGTGTCGCGGGCGAGAACCGCAACCGAAAGGAGCTTTTCCATGAAACTCTTGACCGATGCACAGCGCCACGAACTCACCGCGAACGGTGAGCGATCCGTCGCCGGCGAGGAGATTGACCCGCGCCCGGTCGCAAAACTCTTCACGCCCGATGCCGGTGCCACGTGGCTCCTCACCGAGCTCGACCCGAGTGATCCCGATCGCGC
>JAKBCR010000396.1 GCA_021807675.1 Pseudomonadota bacterium | reverse complement strand
GCGGCCCAATTCATGGCTGAACGACGCTCGTCAAGACCTTACATTGCGGCTCGACCGAAATAGGGAGTCGCGCAGCTCGCTAAGCCTTGTCATCGGCAGACGGCGCCACCTTCGGCGCGCGGCGCAGATACTTGAGCATATCCTTTGGCTTCGCCGTCGCCCCGCGCTCTCGCAAGAACTCCCGCGCGGTGCGCAGGCACCCGACCTTCTCCGCCACCGCGGCGGCGATGAACTGGTTCAACGAAACCCCATCACTCGCCGCCAGCTCGGCCGCCGCCTTCTTGACCGACGCGGGCAGCTTCAGGGGATACGTACTCTTGCTCATGGCTTGATCCTCTTCAGGAACGTCCGGGGCGTCACCAACTCGATACCGAACTCCCCGGCCGCAGGCTGGAAGTGCCGCACATTATGCGTGACGATCGCCTTCGCCCTGCCGTTCACCGCGGCCTCGAGCACGATCTCATCGTCGGGGTCCGCGAGCTGTGGCCGCCAGAGAAAATGAACCTCGACGGGCTCGGCCGCGCTCGCGAACGCAGCCATGAAGCCGGTGATGTCCTTCTCGCTCATTCCGGTCGCCAGGCGCTGCTCGGGGCGCTTCAGGACTTCCTCGTACTCAAGGAAGAGCGCCGTCGTCACGAGCGGCACCAGGCTCTCCTCGGCAACGAGCTCGAGGAGCCGATTACTCGCACCGAGCCTGCTCCGCAGTCCCGCCACGATCACCGAGGTATCGAGTACGACCCGTAGCGGCTCCATATGATGTGACATCCTATACGATGTCACCGATCATGGGAAGCCGACCTGCTCCCGTGCCCGGCCTCTCTGCCGCAGCGGGAACCGGTCGGGCCGGCGGCGATCAGCGCTCGGTATTCCCCTTCCATCAGCGCTCGTGCCCTGCGGATGAGATATCGCACCTGAACGCGCAGGCTCTTGCGGCCGGCGAGGCGCCAAAGCGAAAAGATGTCCGCCACCGCTACGCGCTCCCGCTGCGGGTGCGTTTCGCCTCGCACCAACGTGACAGGCGATGACGCGGCGATCGACCAGACTGGCGAAACCTGCCGCGCATCGAGCTGCGATACGGTGCGACGCCCTGCGCCGGTACCGCACCCAGTCGCGGACGTAGCGCGGATTGCGACGCAAGTACTCCCACGCCCGGCAAGCGGGTTCGAGGTGCAGCGCGTATGCATACGCTGCCGAACATGTCCATGCATCGTCCATGGCGGAGTACGGCGTTCACCGTTGTTCTCCACCACCCGACTTCGACGCAGGCCGCGACGTCCGCTGTAGCGCAGGTCGCGGAAAAATGGAAGACCCCGTTTCGCGCTATTTTCCGCCGAAACTCGACCAGGACTCTCCGAGCACCGCCCGGGATTTCCCCTCCCCTTCATTTGTGCTCAAAGACACCCGATACGCGAGTGGCGCTTTGCCCACCGATGCGGTAATGCTCGCGAATAACGGTAAGCGACGTCCGGCTGTGCACCGTGACGTCGCGTGCTCAACGGACGTCGCAGCATGCTGCAACTCAAACAGGCTGACGCTTCTCGCGAGATCCCGCGGCTCATCCGGCCGCTCGAGCTGCGGCAGTATCGCTACTTCGTAGTCCTCGCCGAAGAGCTGCATTTCGCTCGCGCGGCCGAGCGCCTATCCATCGGCCAGTCGAACCTATCGCGGGAGATCCGATCACTCGGGCACCAGGTTGGACTGCGTCTCTTCGACCGGACCAGCCACCACACGGAACTGACCGTCACCGGCGAGAGGCTCCTCGAATCCGCCCGGCGGGTGCTCGCCGCCGAGGAGCACGCACGTCTCGGTATCGGGGAACTGAGGCGAGGTACCCGGGAGCGCCTTCGCATCGGCATCTGCGAGCGCGTTGGCTGCTCCCGGATCGGGTCGGCCATCGCCGCATGGCGCCGAGCGGCCTCCGGCAGTGAGCTACGGGTCGTCAGCCGCTCCGGGCGCGCGCTCCTCGCCGAACTCGAGAGTGGCCTGCTCGACGGCGGACTCACCGCTATGAGCGTCTCGGAGCCCAGACTCGTCGCCGAGAGACTCTGGTCCGATCGCTGGGTCACCGCCCTACCCCAGTACCATACCCTTGCGGCGCTGCACGCAATCGAGATCTCGGAGCTGGCGCGGGAGCCGCTGGCGCTTTTCGCGCCGGATGGAGGAGACGGGAACGACGGGCCTGTTGCGCAGTTTCTACGCGCCGCCAATCCTCACGTCTTCATCGCCGAGCATCCCTCGAGCGCCTCGGCGCTCGCCAACGTGGGTCGAGGCGGGGTGTGGCGTCGGGCTCACTACGGCCTCGCAGGGAGAAGGAATTGCGCGCTCGAACCTCGTCCTCCGACCGCTTCGCCAGGGGCTCCCGCCGGTCGAAATCCATCTCCTGCGCAGCGGCGCGCCGCCTTCGCCACTTCTCTCAGGGCTGATCGAGTGCTTGCGGGGGAGCCGGGCGTGATCCCCGCAGGCCGTGTAACCGCCTCAAACCCTCTCATCCCCGCACGCCCGCGGGGGTGCGGAGTGCCAATTTTTGCTCCTGGCTCAGGGGCTTGCGCGATGGATCGGGCGGCGGGATTCTGAACTGGCTCGGCCCGAGGGAGCCCGGAAGCCACTCAGAAGTCATCAGATGCAGTAATTATTTGTTTCTGCTGTACTTAATCACGTTTTTAAGTCGTATGTTTGCGCCATGATCAGGAAGCCCACTACCGTCCGAGATCGCATCGCCGAGCGCATCCGTCGCACGCGCAAGACGGATGTCTTCCTGCGCGAGGATTTCGCCGCCTTCGGGGCCTACGATGTCGTCGGCCGCGAGCTGCGTAAGCTGGTCGGCGAAGGACTCCTCGTCCAGGTGGGCTATGGCCTCTACGCGCGCGCGAAGCCCTCTGTGCTGTCGGGCAAACCGATTCCGGTCACCCCTCTTATCGACATTGGCTACCAGGCGCTGCGCCGCCTGGGCTATTCACCGCAGCCGAGTCGAGCCGCCCTGGACTACATCGAGAGACGCACGACACAGGTGCCCGCCGGCGATCGCATCGC
>JAKBCR010000395.1 GCA_021807675.1 Pseudomonadota bacterium | reverse complement strand
CCATCCACGGAAAATTGCCGCTGTCGATGATGACCCCGCCGAGGGTCGTGCCGTGCCCACCCAGGAACTTGGTCAGCGAATGGATCACGATGTCGGCGCCGAACTCGAACGGGCGCACCAGGATCGGGGTCGGCACGGTATTGTCGACGATCAGCGGCACGCCCGCCAGATGAGCCACGTCGGCCAGCGCCTTGAGGTCGCAGACGTTTCCCGCTGGATTGCCCACCATCTCGCAGAACACCGCCCGCGTATCGGCGTCGATGAGCGCCGCTAGCGACTCTGGCCGATCATCCTTGGCAAATTTTGTGCGGATACCGAGTTTCGGCAGGATGTGAGCGAGCAACGTGTGGGTCGTACCGTAGAGTTGCGGCACGGAGACGATATTGCGGCCCGCCTCGGTCACCGCGAGGATGGAGAAATTCAGCGCCGCCTGGCCCGAGCTCACGCAGATCGCATCTACACCCCCTTCGAGCTCGCTCATGCGTTTCTCGAGCACACTCGTGGTTGGATTCCCAATCCGCGTGTACCGGAAGCCCGGAACTTCGAGATCGAACAGCGCCGCGCCATGCGCGGCGCTATCAAACGAATAGGCGACGGTCTGGTAGATCGGAACGGCGACGGCCTTGGTGGTCGGGTCGCAGTCGAATCCGCCGTGCAGCGCAATAGTTTCCGGTTTCATGATGACCTCAGGCCGTATTGCCAGCATCGACAGTGAGCGTGATGCCGGTGACATTCCGTGCGGCCTCACTGAGCAGATACTCGACCGCGTGGGCGATATCACCGGGTTCGGCCATGCGCCGCAACGCGCTACGCTTCGCGAGCCGCTCCCGGTTGACCTCATCGAGTTCCTGGGTCATCGCGGTATCCACGAAGCCCGGCGCGACGGCATTGACCGTGATGCCGAGCGGCCCCACCTCGCGGGCGAGCGAGCGGGTCATGCCCTCGAGCGCAGCCTTGGTGGCCGAATAGGCCGACAAGCCCTTCATGCCATTCGTCGCGACAATGCTACTGATGTTCACGATGCGGCCGGTGCCCGCACTCATCATCGAGCGCACCACGTGCTTGGTGAGAATCAGTGGCGCCAGCACATTTACCTTCAGCAGCGCTTCGATGTCTGCATCCCGCATCATCGACAGCAGCCCGCCGGAGCCGAGGCCTGCGTTGTTCACGAGCCCATAAATGGGACCGACCTCCTTGCGCAGCCGCGCGACGAGCGCACCAATGGCGGCCGTGTCCGACAGATCGCCCGCGGCAAAGACTATATTGTCCGGCTGCGCGGACATCGCCTGACGCAGCGGCGCACTCTCGGAGCGCGCGAGAGCGATCACCCGAAAATCCTGAGCCGCCAGGCGCTCGACGATCGCCAGTCCGATGCCCCGGGTCCCTCCCGTGACGAGAACGTTACGCATCGCGGCGCACCAGCTTACCGGAGGCCGACATCTCGAGGGACGGGACGAAGCGGATCATCGCCGGGACCTTGTAGGACGCCAGCACCTTGCGACACGACTCGAGAATATTCTCCCGCAGTACCTCACTCTCGGCTGAGCGGGTATCCGTCTCGGGACGCTCGAGGACGACGTCCGCGGTCACGATCGCTCCGGTGATCGGATTGCGCCGGGCGCGCACCAGAGACATGCGCACGGCTGGATGGGCATTGATCACCGCCTCGACCTCCTCGGGGTGCACTTTCAGTCCCCCCACGTTGATGACGCCGCCCGTGCGGCCCGTGAAGTAAAACCGGCCATCCCTCAACTCGAGCCGATCGCCCGTATTCACGAAGCCGTCCGCATCCTTCAGCGCCGGGCTCTCGCCCAGATAGCGCTGCGCGTTCCCCGGTGAGCGGATCCGCAGCGTGCCGCGACTGACGTCAAGCTCGACCCCGTGCTCGGGCAGGGCGATCAATGCCTCGGGGAATCCGGCCTTCCCGTCCTGCACCTCGAACGCCACGCCCGCCTCGGTCGATGCGAACGCATGTGCAATGACAGCGTGGGGAAACGCAGTCCGCAGCGCGTCCAGGATGCCCTGATCGGCAATTTCGCCCGAGAGTCGCACATAGGCGGGCGCGATCGTCTCCGCCGCACCCGTCATCAGCGCTTTGCGCCAATGGGACGGAGTGCCGGAGATATGCGTCACGCCGGCGGCCGCGACCCGGCCGAGGAACGCGGGGATCGATTCGTCGGGGTCCGGCAGCACGAGCGATCCGGCCAGCAGCGCACGCAGCAGAATCTGCAGTCCCCCGTAACGCCGCACGTCATAGAACGTGCTCCACACGCGTCCCGGAGAGAGCTCCGCGGGCCGCCCAGCAAATGCACTGATCAGACTCGCAAGGGTATGCAGCACAAGCTTCGGGGCACCGGTGGTTCCGGAGGTGAGCAGCACCCATTCGGTTCCGCGGAACTCCGAGCCCTCCCCGGCATAGGGTCTCAGCGCTCGGCCTGCTTCGGCCTGCACGGGCACCGGGATGCTCGGCGGCTCGCCGGCGGCATCGCTGACCCAGGCATCCGCTTCGGCCGTCCGCGCGACATGGGGCATGTGCTCGGATGCGACACCCGCCGGGCACAACACCATCCGTCGCACGATGCCGTCGAGCTCGACCATCGCGAGCGCCGCGGTCAGCGGGTCGCGGATGGCCAGCACGACTGACCGGTCGTACAGCGTCTCGCGCGGTCCGGACAGGAATGATCCGCCGATGAGGTCCGCCAAGCGGACCGTCCGCGCCGCGTCACTCAACGCTCCGGACGGTCGCCCGTCACTGCGGACAAGCGATTCCCAGAGCGTCATGGCTAGGGGTGGAACGACTCGTAGAGTCGAATGAAATCGCCGAAGGTGACCGGAAAACTCTCCGCACTCTCGAACGGGTCGTAGCCGAGCGTGTCCTCCAGGCGGGCCGCGATCAGCGCGAAACTGAGCGAATCCAGACCGCTCTCCAGCAGCTTCAGATCATCACTCAGCACGGCGAGATGGCGCTGCTGCTCCCGAGCCACCGTCTCGAACATGCTGGTGATGGTTGATCGCACATTCATGCACAAAACTCCTCGTCGCGTTGTTGCTA
>JAKBCR010000394.1 GCA_021807675.1 Pseudomonadota bacterium | reverse complement strand
GCCCTCTACCTCATCCGGTACCGACGCTGGCAAAATGGTGGAAAGGGAGGGACTCGAACCCTCGACCCCGGCATTATGAGCCAGCCAATCGACTCACATTAGGCTGTAAATTCAACAACTTAGCCAAAGGGCGCCCGTTGCGATTGGCACGACGAAGCACAACAGAGCACGACCGACCCCCGCAATATTCCCGCAAGTATTTTACCGCTGAGCCCTACCCTGGTTGCTCTCGCAACGATGGGAAGCTCGACATGCCCACCGTTACAGCCCCGCCTCCGAAGCCCTGGCTCTCGTCGGCCCGGTCCGCCCGGCATGCCGACCGGCTCGTCGGTATGCCGCCAGTCTGATGAGCTCAGGGAATGGACCCATCACTCGAGCCCCACAACACTGGACCACTGCGGGCGCCTCACCGCGCCCAAATAGCCATGCGTGTCAACGGGAAACCTTCCCGTCGCGAATAACGCCGCCAGCCTGCGTCGTCACGAGCCCGCCCACATGCATTGGGAATCGACGTAACGCCGGCTGGGACCGCCGAAGGCCGCCTGCGGCACGCCGCATTTCTAGGTCTGCGATCGGACAAGCCTCCTGCCGCAGTCCCCCCTGTGCCAATGTGAGCTGAGACATCTGCCTTCGATAGTTTACAGTCCAAGGTAGTATCACTCATGGCATCACTGACCGATTCTTCGATGAACAACTCTCCCGCTGCTTCGGCTCTGGGCATCCTGGAAGGAGCCCGGAGGGCGAGTGAAGGGATGCCCAGAGCCGCGGCGCCGCCGGACCCGGAAGTGGTGGCGATCGCCAGGCGTCGGCGGTACTCGGCCGGGGAGAAGCGGGCGTTGCTCGCCGAGGCCGACCGCTGCAAGGCGGCAGGCACGCTCGGGGCGTTTCTGCGCAGCAAGCGCATCTACTCCTCGATGCTCTCGAGCTGGCGCAAGCAGCTGGAGGCGGCCGACCGGATGGCTCTGGTTCCAAAGAAGCGGGGGCCGAAGCCGGACCCCTCGGCGCGGCAGATCGAGCAGCTCAATCGGGAAATCGGGCGCCTGCGCCGCAAGCTCGAGCGGGCCGAGATCATCATCGACGCCCAAAAAAAACTGTGCGTGGCGTTGGGCCTGCCGACCGCGGACGAGCCGAACGAGAACGAGTGATGCTCGCCGCCGGGGAACTGGCCGTGCACGTCGGGCTGAAAACCGCCTGCAGAGCCTTCGCGCTGAACCGCGCGTTCGTGTACCGCGACCGTGCTCGGCGTCGTGGGAGCCGCCCTCGGGGCGCGGCGCGTGCGCGGCCGCGACCGCCGTTGGCACTCTCGAGCGCCGAGCAGGACGTACTGCTCGGCGTGCTCGACAGCGAACGGTTCGTCGACGTGGCGCCAGCCACGGTATTCGCCACGTTGCTCGATGAGGGCCGTTATCACGGCTCGATACGCACCATGTACCGGCTCCTGGCGGCCCGCAGCCAGGGCGGGGAGCGGCGCAATCAACGCGTCCATCCCGTCTACGCCAAACCCGAGCTGCTCGCCGTTCGACCCAACGAGGTGTGGTCGTGGGACATATCGAAGTTGAAGGGCCCGGCCAAATGGACCTGCTTCCATCTGTACGTGATCCTCGACATCTTCAGCCGTTATGTCGTGGGCTGGATGGTCGCGCAGCGCGAATCCGCAGAGCTCGCCGAGCAGCTCATCGCCGACACGCTGGAGAAGGAGAACATCGCGCCGGGGACCTTGACGCTGCATGCCGACCGCGGCACGAGCATGCGCTCGAAGCCGGTCGCGGCGCTGCTGATCGATCTGCAAGTCACCAAGACCCACAGTCGTCCGCACGTCTCGGATGACAATCCGTACTCCGAATCGCAGTTCAAGACCCTGAAGTACCGGCCCGACTTCCCCGATCGGTTTGGCTCGATCGAGGATGCCCGCGCTCACTGCCAGCACTTCTTCCGCTGGTACAACCACGAACACCGCCACGGCGGCATCGGCTTGATGGCCCCGGCCGCCGTACATGACGGTACCGCAACGGCCGTGAGCGCCCAACGCGCCGTCACGCTCGACATCGCCTTTGCCGCCCATCCCATCCGCTTCAAGGGCGTCGCACCGAAGCCTCCGGCCCTACCCGCTGCCGCCTGGATCAATCCGCCGAAGAAGGAGGCGACACCACTCTCGATCACACCCGTTTGCTCGCTAATCTCATGACACCGGGTGTCTCAAACCCATTGACACGTTCCGGCGAGATCATCGACTCAGGGACGAAGGCGGAACTCCAGCTTAGTTGAAGATCTCCGGTCCGTGGGCAAAGCGTCGGGCATCCGCCAAGATCAACGATTGTTCACGGCGCGCGAGCGGGACCACACAGCCACACCCGCGCCGGTAGAGGCGGCGGCATCATCGGCGCACACGCGAACTCGGAGCCGCCCCCGATGAATCTTCGTGCTCTTGCGCCGGTCTAGACCCGAAATGCCACACACGGGCCCTGCGCCGCATTTCACGCAGCGCAAGCCAATTCCATATGGGATGGTAAAATCTCTCAGCCGGCGGGCGCCATACGCGCCCCTCGCAATAGATCTCTGCAATCTCGGACGGCATGGCCTTGAAGCCGCACCTCGTGATGACTGGCCGCATAAGATCGAACTCGAATTGGCGGCGCGCGTAGCGGACAAGCCGTCTGTAGTAGAGTCTCCAGTCTCGAATACTGAGCAAGCTGAGCGAATCAAATTCAAACCCGGCCTCCGGACAAGGCTCGATTCTTTGATCGTCCCGCTTCCTGTTGATGATCGGAGACAAATCAAACTTCGCCATTGTCGCGATGATGCCGTCATCGCCTTCAAGACCCCTCGGCAGGCGAATCTGCATTTGCTGAATGCGTCGGACGAAATCCCCGCGCAGGGCGTAGAGGTTTCCCATTATGTGTCGTCCGGTCATGAGCCCTTCCCTGGTCTGCTCCACGCTTCGCCCGGACACCGGCAGTCCCGATGCCGCATGAGCATGGGGTTTTTTTTCAAGAGGGGTAGCAAGCGCGCGAAACGAGCCGGGTGTTACTCTGACGACACTATCCATTCAGAAAGACATA
>JAKBCR010000393.1 GCA_021807675.1 Pseudomonadota bacterium | reverse complement strand
CGCCATTACCCGGAGTTGAGTTCTCCAGTCTCGGCCGGATATTTGCGCATACGCCCTCAGGGACGTCGGACCGATTCGCGGTTCTGTGTTGCGAGGACGCTGCGCGCGGTGGCGCGGATATAGGCGTAGATGTCCATGATCTGTCCATGCGTGAGATTCGCGAACTGCGGCATCCCGTGCTCCATCAGTCTGCCGTCATGGACCACCGCATACATCAGGTCTGGATTCAGTGCGACGGGGGAGGCAAGCAGGTCCGGCGCCGGTCCCCCGCCTGAGACGAGATTCAGGCCGTGGCAGACGGCACAGGGCTCGAAAAGCGCGTGGCCCTTGGCGACAGCAGCCGGATCGATCTTGAGTCCCGGGTCGGGCAACACGCGTACTGTCATCTCCGGACGGGGCAATGACGGCAACACGGCCCTGCCGCCGAGCGCGAAGGTCAGGAGGCGGCGCGGCTCGCTGAATTTCCATCCGGCATTCATCAGCGAGCCCCAAACCGCAGAACTGCCGCCATAGCCGACAAGGATCGAGACATATTGCTTGCCGCCGGCCATGTAGGCCATCGGCGCTGCGATCACTCCCATACCGGCGTAGAAGCGCCAGAGCCTCCTGCCGGACGCGGCATCATAGGCGTCGACATATCCGTCAGCGGTGCCTTGAAAGACGAGGTCCCCCGCGGTCGCCATCGCTCCGCCGTTCCAGATGGTCTTGTGCCACACGGACCAGACGGCCCTCCCGCGCACCGGATCCCAGGCGAGCAGTGCGCCTTTGCCGTCCCTCGGGCCGTGCGTAACCCTGCGGATGCCGACAGACCCGACGTTGAAGCCGCGCTTTTCGGTGCCGATCTTGAAGCGAAGTCCCTCCTGCATGTAGGGGATGTAGACGAGGCCGGTCTTCGGGTCGAACGACATGGCCTGCCAGCTGTGGGCCCCCATGGCGGCGGGCCACACCGTGGCCGCTCCCCGGCGCCAGTACTTGGCGCTCTCCTGCACGGCCGGAAGACCAGTCTTCAGGTCGATCCGGCTCGCCCACGTGACCTTGCCGATCTTCGTCGCGGAGACCAACTTTCCGGTGACCCGGTCGATCACATAGAAGAAGCCGTCCTTCGACGCCTGCATGAGGATCTTGCGCCGTTTGCCGCCGACGTCGAGGGTGGCCAGGCTGATTTGCTGGGTGGAGTCATAATCCCAGGCGTCGCGCGGTGCGACCTGGTAATACCAGATCAGTTTGCCGGTATCGGCATCAAGGGCCACGATCGAGGCAGTGTAGAGATTGCGGCCCCCGCCGGGGCTGCGCTCGGCTGGATCGTCGGGTCCGGCGTTGCCCGTGCCGAAGTAGATGCGGTTCAGCTTGCGATCGAACGTGATGTCGTCCCAGGGGCCGCCGCCGGTTCCCACCTTCCAGTAGGGCCCCGACCATGTCTTCGCCGCGCGCTCGAGCGCCGGATGACCCTTGTCCTGCGCCGGCGAACCGGGCGCCGTGTAGAAGCGCCATACCCGCGCACCGGTGACCTGATCATAAGCCGTGATGTAGCCGCGCATGCCGAAATCGGCGCCTCCGTTGCCGATGATCACTTTGCCGTCGAATACCCGAGGTGCGCCAGTCACGTAATAGGCGGAGTGGCGCGGCACCGTATCGACGCACCAGAGCAGCTTTCCCGTCCGGGCATCGAGGGCGAAGAGCCTGCCGTCCAGGGCCGCGGCGAAGACGCGCCCGTGGGCATAGGCCACCCCCCGATTGGCAGCGAAACTGTTGTGCATCTTGGACGGATCGTACTTCCAGGTCTGCGGATCGAAGGTCCACAGCACCCGGCCGTCGGTGGCCCGCAAGGCATAGACTGTCGAATAGGTGTTGGTGAAATAGAGCACACCGTTCACGGCGAGGGGTGTCGCCTCCAAGGTGACCGAGCCCGGAAGGTCGAGCCACCAGGCGAGCCTGAGACCCTTGACGTTGGACCGATTGATGTGCGCCAGCCGGCTATAGCCGCTCTCGGCGGCATCCGCATCGACGCTCGACCAGTTGTCGCCCGCACCTCGATCCGCGCCGGATATCTGTGGGATTCGGGAAGAGGCGAGGGCAGCTGAGCCGACCGAGACGAGCAGCGTGGCCGCTAGAAGGCCAATCACATGGGTACGCATAGCCGGATTTCTGCCTGTATCATTTGTGGGTGCATGGCCTTGCCGTCCGACTCGTGCGCCTGAAGAGACGGAGCCCTCGGCTCGAAGTCTCGGGAACCCCTCGACATCTCGGACTGAAAATGCTGGGATGCCTTCATCAGGGCATGAGAATACCTGTTTTTCCGGTTGGCCGGTCATCTGCGAAAGATGCCAGTTCCCGTGTGACCACGAGCTGATTGGCGCTGAAATCTGTGAAGGCCTTTCCGAGACCATCCATCGAGGAGTGTCGGGAGCGGGTCGGAAACGAGCACATCGCCGACTTGGCTTTGAGGTTCGACCCCATTTCAGACCGGTACGGGCGAAGATCCGACGCGGCGCTCTTGGCCGCCCGGCAGCGGGTGATGCCATAGAAGTTGTCGTCGCACGCCTGGATGAGGAGGTTGAGGCGGGGCTTGCGGCGCTGAGCCTCCTCGACAGTGTGGCCTCTTCGACCGATCGGGAGCTGTATAGTAGTCGCTTTCAGGCGGAAACGATCTTGGGACGACTGCCGCGGTACTCGGTCGGCTAAGTATTCGTCTTTCCAATGCGGGAGATTAGAGCGATGCGAGATCTCGACGGAAAAGTAGTGTTCCTCACGGGAGCAGGACGCGGTGTCGGGGTCGGAATAGCGATGGCGCTCGCAAAATCGGGCGCCAACATAGGCCTGTTCGGAAGGACCCAGAAAACGCTTGAGGAGACTGCGGCCAAGGTCGGTGCTTTGGGAAGCCGCACGCTGGTGTGCACCGGAGATGTCGGAAACCGCTCCGACGTAAACAGGGCGGTAAAGGCCGTCGAAGACAAGCTTGGCCCAGTTTGGGCGCTGGTGAATAATGCCTATTCGGCAGAGAGAACGCAGGTTGAAGACATCACCGAGAAGTTGCTCGACGAGGCGCTACGCGCCTGCGTGTA